>NZ_QNFZ01000075.1 GCF_003313395.1 Nonomuraea lactucae
CGCCGGGCTGGGTGCCCGCCGCGCTCGTGGTCTGGCCGGCCGCCGCCCTGGTCGGCCACTACCTCGCCTGGGGCGTCCCGGCGCTCAACGCCCTCGTCGTCGCGTTCGCCCTGTACGCGGCGGCGGGCAAGGCAGGGCTGGTCACCGGCCGCCCCGGCAACCCGCGGTCCGGCGGCCCGCGACCGAGTTAGACCGACTTAGGAGGAGCGCGTCCGTGCGAGTGGGGATCGACGTGGGCGGGACCCACACCGATGCCGTGATCATGGACGGGACGACCGTCCTGGCCGAGACCAAGACCGCGACCACCCCCGACGTCACCGGCGGCATCGTCACCGCGCTGCGGCGGCTGCTGGGCGCGGGCGCCGTCGACCGCGGCCGGATCGCCGCAGTCATGATCGGCACCACCCATTTCACCAACGCCCTCGTCACGGGCCGGAACCTGGCGCCGACCGGCGTCGTCCGGCTGGCGCTGCCCGCGACCGCCGCCCTGCCGCCGCTCGTCGACTGGCCGGCACGGCTGCGCGAGGCGATCCGGCCGAGCGTCCACCTGTGCCAGGGCGGCCACGAGTTCGACGGCCGCCCGATCTCGCCGCTGGACCGCGACGAGCTGCGGCGGGTGGCGGCCGAGCTGCACGCCCGAGGTGTGGACACGGTCGCCGTCTCCTCGGTGTTCTCGCCGGTCAACACCGAGCTGGAGGAGCAGGCCGCGAGCGTCCTGCTGGACGAGCTGCCGCACCTGCGGGTCAGCCTGTCGCACCAGATCGGCCGGGTCGGGCTGCTGGAGCGGGAGAACGCCACCATCGTCAACGCCTGCCTGCGCGACCTGGCCGACCGGATCGTGGACGGGTTCGCCGCGGCGCTGCGCGAGGTCGGGGTCGACGCGCCGCTGTTCCTGTCGCAGAACGACGGCACCCTCATGGACGCCGACCACACCCGCCGCCATCCCGTGCGCACCTTCGCCTCCGGCCCGACCAACAGCATGCGCGGAGCGGCGTTCCTGGCCGGCCGGGCGAACTGCGCCGTCGTGGACATCGGCGGCACGACCACCGACGTCGGCGTGCTGGCCGACGGCTACCCGCGCGCCGCGACCGGCGAGGTGGACATCGGGGGAGTGCGTACGAACTTCCGCATGCCGGACGTGCTGTCCATCGGCCTCGGCGGCGGCAGCCACGTCCGAACCTCGCCGATCGAGGTGGGGCCCGAATCGGTCGGGTACGAGCTGACCCGGCGGGCCCTGGTGTTCGGCGGGCGGACGCTCACGGCCACCGACCTGGCGGTCGCGGCCGGGCTGGCCGACATCGGCGACGCCTCGCTCGTCCGGCACCTGGACCGCGACCTCGTACGGCGCGGCGTGGCCTGGATGGCGTCGCGCGTGGCCGACCAGGTCGAGCGGATGCGCGTCTCCGCCGACCCGCTGCCGGTCATCGTGGTCGGCGGCGGCAGCGTGCTGATGCCGCCCGAGCTGCCGGGCGTCCCGTCGGTGCACCGGCCCGGCCACCACGCCGTCGCCAACGCCATCGGCGCCGCCATCGGGCAGATCGGCGGCGACGTGGACCGGCTGTTCGCGGTCAACACGGGCGTCTCCCGCGAGGACGTTCTGGAGCGGGCCCGCGCCGAGGCGGTCGAGCGGGCCGTCGCCGCCGGGGCCGTTCCCGGCAGCGTCGAGATCGTGGAGATCGACGAGATCCACGTGGCGTACCTGCCGGGCAACGCGGTCCGCGTCCGCGTGAAGGCGGTGGGCGAGCTGGACCTCGGCCGTGCCCGCACCAGTGACGAGGAGGACCGGCCGTGGGCCACGACCTGACGCTCGACGGGCTGCGCGACCTGGCCGAGGGCGCGGCCCTGCTCGGCACCGGCGGAGGCGGCGACCCCTACATAGGCCGGCTGCTGGTGGAGCGGCAACTGCGTGCCGGCCGCACCGTGCGGATCATCGGCGTGGACGAGCTGCCCGACGACGCGCTGGTGCTGCCGAGCGCGATGATGGGCGCTCCGACGGTGTTCGTGGAGAAGCTGCCGTCCGGCGCGGGCAACGTCGCCGCGCTGCGCGCGCTGGAACGGCACCTCGGGCGTACGGCCGCGGCCACGATGCCGATCGAGTGCGGCGGGCTCAACAGCATGATGCCGCTGCTGCTCGGCGCCCAGACCGGGCTGCCGGTCGTGGACGCCGACGGCATGGGCCGGGCATTCCCGGAGTTGCAGATGGAGACGTTCGCGGTGTACGGGGTGTCCGGCTCGCCCATGTCGATCGCCTCGGACCACGGCGACACCGGCATCATCGACGCCGTGGACAACCGTAGGATGGAGTGGCTGGCACGGGCCATGACCATCCAGATGGGCGGCGCCGCCTACATCTGCGACTACCCGATGGACGCCGCGACCGTGCGCCGTACCGCCGTCCCCGGCACGCTGACGCTGGCCCGGCGGCTCGGCGCCACGCTCCGCCAGGCCCGCGCCGCCCACGCCGACCCGTTCGAGGCGCTCGCCGGCACGCTGGCGGACACGATCTACTCCCACGGCATGGTGCTCTTCGCCGGCAAGGTGATCGACGTGGAACGCAGGACCGTGGACGGGTTCGCGCGGGGCCGGGTCACGATGGCCGCGCTCGACGACCCCGGTGACCGGCTGGAGATCACCTTCCAGAACGAGCACCTCGTCGCCCGCCGCGGCACCCGGGTGGTGGCGATCGTGCCGGACCTCATCTGCACGCTCAACAGCGAGACCGGGGCGCCGGTCACCACTGAGGCGCTCGCCTACGGCCAGCGCCTGACGGTGTTCGCCATCTCGACGCCGGACATCATGCGCGCGCCCGAGGCGTTGCGGTGCTTCGGGCCGTCGGCGTTCGGGCTCTCGGAGGAGTACACGCCGGTGGAGCGGCTCGCGGCCGCGGCGCGCGCCTGATTTCGCCCGCGTCGCGTCATGACAACCGGCAGGTCACCTCGGGCGACATCGCGTTCGGAGGGTATTCGGCGACCGCGTCGCGGCCCTGGTACCTCCACTGGCACACCGTCGTCGGGGTGATCCTCGCGCCGCCCAGGCACCACAGGTTGTCCCAGCTGCCGCCGGCCATGCTCTGGCCCTGCGCCTTGCAGTACTCGTGGGCGTCGTCGAAGGTGATGGTGCCTCGGGTGGGCGCGGGCGGCCCGCTGCTCGGAGGCTGCGTGGTCCTCGTCGGCCTGGTGGTCGGCTTGCGGGTCGGCTTCCTGGTGGGCACGGTGGTGGTGGGCTCGACCGGGGCCTTGGTGTGCGGCATGTGGGTCTGGCCGGGCGTGCCCTTCGAGGTGGCGTTCGTGCTGGGCACCGCCCTGGCCGACTGCGGTCGCCTGGTGGCCCCCGAACCGGGCGGGCCAAGCCGCGTCCCGGACGCGCTGGGGGAGGGCTCGCCGGGCACCGCGGAAGGCGGCGACGCCACGGTTGCGGACACCTCCGGGGTCGGCCTGGCCGCCTGGTTGCCGGAAGCGCTGGGCGCCAAGGCGAAGTAGCCGGTCACGGCGGTGACGAGCAGGGCCGCGCCCGCCGTAACCATGATCAGGCCGGGCCGCCGGCCGCCCGCCCGCTGGGCAGATACGTCAGGGCCGTCCGCGACAGCGGCCCGAGGAGCGATGGAGTGCCAGGCAGGGGCAGGAAGGGCACGCAGCCGTTCGATCACCCGGGCAGCGGTGGGCCGCTGGGCCGGGTCCTTGGCCAGGCACTCGCCCAGCAGCTCTCGCAGCGCCCCCTCCAGCCCGCCGAGGTCCGGCTCGCCCCGCAGGATCATGTGCAGGATGCCGGGTATCGAGTCGCCGGCGAAGGCCCGCCGCCCGGTGGCCGCGTAGACCATGGTCGCGCCCCAGGCGAACAAGTCGGCCGCGGGCGTGACGTCGCCGCCGGCGATCTGCTCGGGCGCCATGTAGGCGGGGCTGCCGATGGGCTGGCTGCTCACGATCGACTGGCTGAGGTCCAGCGCCCGGGCGATGCCGAAGTCGATGACGACGGGCCCGTCGGGCCCGAGCAGCACGTTGCCGGGTTTGAAGTCGCGGTGCACCACCCCGGCCTCGTGAATCGCCGCCAGGGCGGTCGCGGTGTTGACCGCCAGGCGCTGCAGGGCGGCAGCCCCGCGCGGTCCGTTGTCCCGCACGGCGGTCTGCAGCGACGGCCCGTCGACGAACTCGCTGACGATGTACGGCCTGCCGGCGACGAACCCGAAGTCGAGCACCTGAGCAGTGCAGAAGGGCGCCACCCGCTGGGCGGTCTCCACCTCGCGCAGGAAGCGCTGCTGCTCCCGGTGGTCGGCCATCAGGTGGGGATGCAGGAGCTTGACCGCCACGAGCGCGCCGTCCCCGCCCCGCCCCACGTAGACGGTGCCCTGCCCACCGGCTCCGAGCCGTCCCTCCAGGCGGTGGAGCCCGACCGCCCTCGGGTCCTCGTCCAACAGGGGTAACACCTCGGGCACCAGGCCTCCAGCCAGTCAAGTGGGTCGAGATCGGACGTCACGTGGCACTCGAGCCGACGATCAGCACCCTACCAAAACTAAAACGAAATTTTAGACTTTGGTTATGGTTTCGGTAGGCTGTCGGTATGGCGGCCAAGCAGCGACGTAGCGAGATCACGGTGGAGCGGCTGCTGACCGCCGCGCTGAAGGTGTGGGCCGCGGGCGGCGGGCAGGGCTTGTCGGTGCAGGCGGTGACCGAGGTCAGCGGGGTGAGCCAGGGCAGCCTGTATCACCACTTCGGCAGCCTCGACGGCCTGGCGGCCGCCCTGTATACGCGCTGCACCGCCGAGATGTTCGACGAGATCCTGGATCGGCTGCGGCATGCCCGAACGGCCCGCGAGGGTGTGCACGCGATCGTGCGAGGCTACCTGGGGTTCACCGGTCAACGTCCTGACGCGGCGTGGTTCATCCACGCCTCGGCCTACGCCGGATACCTGGCCGCCCACGCCGAGCAGATATGGGCGGCCAAGCAGGAGAAGCTCGAGGCGGTGGCGGCGTGGCTGCGGCCGCGGGTGGCCGCGGGCGAGATCGCCGCCATTCCCGAGCCGCTGATGGAGATGCTGCTGATCGGCCCCGTCGCCGAGACCGCGCGCCGGTGGCTGTCCCGCGTACCGGGCATCGATCTCGACGAGGCCGCACAGGTCCTGCCCGACCGGATCTGGCGATCGGTGCGACCCGACCCCCCACCCCCCACCGCCGACCACACGCCGGAAGAGTCACCAGCGCCGCCCCCGGCTCAAGAGCCGAGGTAGCCCAGGACCGTCAGCACCCGGCCCGGGTTCACGCCGGCGACGCGCGTCGAGACCTCTCAGGACCGCAGGTGCCGGGTATCGATCTGGTGTCCCGCGCCTTCAAGCACGGCCACGGCCTCCCGAACCCTCGGCTCCGGCACGAGGACGAGATCGGCGTGGAACGTCGAGGCGACGAAGACCGGGATCGCCGCGTCGGCCAGCGGTCCCACGATCGCCGCCAGCATGCCGGGAGTGTCGAGGCCGTGCGCGCTCGCGCCGCCGTACAGGCCGATCCAGCGCTCGCCCGTGCCCGCCGGCCACGTCTCGCGGACGACGGTCAGCCCCTCCGGGGCGCGGACCAGCGCGATCCACTCGTCGTCGTCGGGAAAGGTCGCTTGTGGCAGGTGCTCGACGGCGAACACGGAGGGCACGACGCCGAGGCGCTGGGCGGTGGGTGAACTCATGGCACGTATCTACCAGAAACGATCCTGACGGCCGCGGGCCGTCAGGCCCGGCGCTCGGTGTGGGCGGAGTGCGCCGCCGGCCAGCTCTGGGACGGTGCGGTTTCCCGGGTCAGGCCGGCGAGGACGGCCCGGAGGGTGCGTTCTGTCTGCAGGTCGGCGGCCTCCGGGCTGTCGAGGATCATGAGCCCGTCGGCCAGGAGGGTGGCGAGTCCGTGTATGGCTGTCCAGACGACGAACTCGGCTCCAGGACGGGCTTCGGCGCTCAGTGTGCCGGCTTCGACGAGCCGGTCGAGTTCGGCGTCGAGTACGTCGTGCGGGTGCGGTGAAATCGTGGCTTCAGGGTCGTGGGCCCCGGAACCGAAGGCCAGGCGGGCGACCGCCGGGTCCTCCAGCGCCCAGCGGACGTAGGCCCGGCCCGCTGCGACGAGGCCCTGCCGGACGTCGGCGGACGGTTCGGCGGCCTGTGCGGCGGCGCTGTTCATGCGTTCTCCGAGCCGGGCGAGCACGCGCCCGGACAGTGCGCGGACCAGTGCGTCGCGTGAGGCGAAGTGGTGATAAGCGGCGCTAGAGCTGACTCCGACCCGAGCCGAGGCCTCCCGAAGAGACCAGCCCACGACGCCGTGTTCGCGGACCAGTTCCTCGGCGGCGTCGAGCAGCGCGCCGCGCAGCTCTCCGTGGTGGTAGTGCGTCTTCCCCATGCCCGAATCTTAACAACGCTCAGATCTCAGGTATGGTGGAAGCGCAATCTGAACACTGATTAGATTGGAGTAGGCCATGTGCGCCACCAATCCCTCGCCGAGTGCGGCGGGCCGCGAAACCACAGAGAACGACGCGCCAGATGTGAGCGGCGCCCCGGCGCCGATCGTGCGCGGCGAGCCGGTCCAGGTCTCCGACGGCGTCTATGTGATCCCCGACCGGAGGGTGGAACTCGTCCCGAACGTCGGCATCATCGTGGGCGAGAAGGCAGCGCTGGTCATCGACACCGGGATGGGCCCGGGCAACGGCGCCTACGTCCTGCGGCAGGCCCGGCGCCTGGCCGGCGAGCGGCGCCTCTACCTGACCGTCACGCACTTCCATCCCGAGCACGGCTTCGGCGCCCAGGCGTTCGAGGGCGCCGCGACGATGGTCTACAACCGGGGGCAGCGCGACGAGCTGCACCGCAAGGGCCCCGCCTACCTCGACATGTTCCGGGGCCTGGGGCCGAACATCGCGGCCGAGCTCGAAGGCGTCGAGTTCGTCGACCCTGACCTGGTCTACGACGGCCAGACCGAGATCGACCTCGGCGGCCACACAGCGGCGCTGCGCACCGTCGGCCCGGCCCACACCGCCTCCGACCAGGTCGTGCTCATCGACGATCGCGTGCTGTTCGGCGGCGACCTGTTCGAGACCCGTATCTTCCCGATCACGCCGTACTTCCCGCCGCACGACACCGACGTCGACCCGGAGCGCTGGATCAGCGTGCTCGATCAGCTCAGCGCCCTCGGCCCCGAGGTCGTCGTCCCCGGGCACGGCGAGGTGACCGACGTCTCGCTGATCCACGATGTCCGCGACTACCTCACTTACGTCCGCGACGAGGCCGGTCGCCTGCGCGCCGCCGGCGTCTCCGCTGACGAGGCGGCGGCCGCGATCGACAAGCAAGCCCGCGACCGCTGGAGCGCCTGGGAACGGCCCGAATGGATCAGCTTCACCGCCCGGGCCTTCTACGACGCCGACAAGAGGACGACCACGTCATGAGCACCGGCCGATCCGACGGCCGGCGTGAGCGTGGCATCGCCGTCGTCACCGCCCTGATGACACTCCTGGCGGGCTACCTCGGATACCCTCGGGCCTCCCTCGCCATGGAGACCGTCCACGGACTGTTCGCGGAGAACACGTGACAAGCCCAGACGCGGTGATCGCGGAGGATGGCCGGGCCGCCGGTGTCCGGCGGCCCGGCCATCACGGCGTTCAGGTCTGATGCACGCGCCGTGCGCGGGACAGGAGGTGGTCCAACGACCAGGCGCCGCTGCCCAGCAGTGCCAGCATCAGGAACGACCAGCAGAACAACGCGGCGAGCTCGCCCCCGTTGGTCAACGGGAACAGGCCCTTCGGCTGGTGGACGACGAAGTAGGCGTAGGCCATGGTGCCCGAGCAGAGCAGGGCGGCGGCGCGAGTGGCGAGCCCGAGAGCGACCAGAGTGCCGGCGCCCAGCTCGATCACCCCAGCCCACCACGAAGGCCAGTCGCCGACCGACGGGATCCTCCCGCCGCGCGGGCCGCCGAGCACGCCGAACAGGGTCGCGGCCCCGTGGCATGCGAACAGCAGACCCACCACGACGCGGAAGAGCGTCGTCACGACTTCACGGATCTGATCCATGATCAGCCCCGCTGCCAGAGAGCGGGAACGTTGGGCGGCTCCCAGCCGGGAAGCGAGGTGTGCGCCTGGGTGCAGCGGTACGACGCCCCGTTGTAGGTGACCTGCGCGCCCACCGCGTAGGCGGTGTTGGCCTTCCACGTGCCGGAGGGTGTCGTGGGAGGGGGAGTGGGGTTCGGAGGTGGCGTCGGGTTGCCGCCGCCCCCGCCGATCTGCAGGTCGATGCAGGAGTAGAAGGCCATCGGCGTGTCGCCGATGTTCCAGATCGCGAGAACCTTCTGCCTTCCCGAGTAGCCCGAGAGGTTCACCGTGTGCGAGTCGGTGTCGCCGCTGAAGAACCCGATGCGGGTGTTGCCGATGTAGTACTCGTAGTCGCGGGTGCGGTGCTTGGCGGTGAACGTCCAGTTGAAGGTCACCGAGGTGCCGACCGACGTGGCGGGCCAGGGCTTGCTCTCGTCGCTGAGCTGGGCGAACTGCGGGAGGTTCGCGTGACAGCTACGCAGCCCCTTGGGCCCTTCCACGCTCTGCGGCTCGTAGATGATCGGGCCGCAGTCGGGCACCCTGCCCTGGGCGCAGTTGGCCTGTCGGCTCGCCGGTGAGTTGACGTAGCCGTGGGCCAGAGCCGGGGTGGCGTTGAACACCGTGGTGGCGATGGCGATCGCCGCCACGCCGAGTAACGTGAGAGTCCTTCTCATTGAAGTACTCCTTTACATGGGGGGTTCCCGCCAACGTAAAGGAAAGTTTCCTAATAGTAAACACACTTGTGAGGCCGGTCGGGCGGGGCTACCATCTGGGGCAATTCTCTTAGGAAACTTTCCTAAAAGAACGCCACCGGTCCATGAGCCGCCCCGGCACGCGCAACGCGGACACGGACCGGGCCATCCCCCATCAGGTACGGCCGCACGCCGTACGAAGGAGTGATCAAGTGTTAGGACTGCGCATTCTGGCGTCGGTCGCGTCCCTGGCAGCCGCGGGCGTGATCGCGGTCGTCCTGCCCACCTCCTCGGCGACGGCCGAGAGCTGCGCCGGCCCGTGGAGCTCGACCTCCTCGGCGACGGCCGAGAGCTGCGCCGGCCCGTGGAGCTCGTCGGCGGTCTACACCGGGGGCGCGAGCGTCTCCCACAACGGTCACAACTGGTCGGCGAAGTGGTGGACCCAGGGCGACACCCCGGGCAGCGCCGACGTCTGGGCCGACAAGGGCGCCTGCGGCGGCACGAGCACGCCCCCGCCCTCCGGCGGCTGCGCCTACCCGAACTGGGCCGCCGGCACCTGGTACGCCGCGGGCAGCATCGTCAAGTACACCGACGGCAACTACTACCGCGCCGAGCATGACAACCCCGGCTACGATCCGGTGATCAGCACGTGGTACTGGGAGCCGTACACGTGCGGCTCGCCGACCACGCCCCCCACGGACCCGCCCGCCTCCGGCTTCGTCGTGAGCCAGGCCCAGTTCGATCAGATGTTCCCCAGCCGGAACCCGTTCTACACCTACAACGGCCTCACCGCGGCGCTGAGCGCCTACCCCGGCTTCGC
>NZ_QNFZ01000078.1 GCF_003313395.1 Nonomuraea lactucae
CGGGCGCGGGCGACCTCGCGGCGGCCAAGCGGGTGCGCGCCGCGATCCAGCGCCTCGCCGAACACGCCACCGGCGCCCCGGCGGCCGGAGGGCGTGCAGCAGACGCATGTACGGCGGAGGCGCGGACGGCGGAGGCGCGGACGGCCGGTGGTCTCGGGGAGTGGGCGATCGACCGCAATGATCTTGAGACGCTCAACCGGGCCGCCGCCGCGCCTCCGCCCGTGCCCGTGATCGGCGCCGGCCTCGAGCGCGGGTGGGCGTATCCGGTGACCGCCGCGCAGTTCCTCTCGGCGGTGGCCGGCCTCGAGCGCGGGTGGGCGTATCCGGTGACCGCCGCGCAGTTCCTCTCGGCGGTGGCGCGTGACGCGATCGACCTGTTCAGCGGCCCCCTCGCGAAGCGGGTGCGGATGTGCGCGGGGGAGCGCTGCTACCTGATCTTCCTCGATACCTCCCGCCCCGGCGCGCGCCGCTGGTGCTCGATGAACCGCTGCGGCAACCGGCAGAAACTGCGCGTCCGGCGCTCGTGAGGGGGTGTCCGGGCCTCCTGGGAGGGAAGCGGGTTGGTGAGCGGGTCAGGTGAGCGGGTCAGGTGCTTGTCGAGGTCGTCGAGGGATCTTGCCGATCGCCGTGACCCCGATGCCCAGCATCCAGACCGCGTCGTCCACGCCGTGCGCGTTGCCCGATATGACCGCCTCGAGCTTCTTCCCCAGCGGCCCCGCGGTGACGGCCGCCTGGCTCTTCGCGGAGGCATCGCCGTACGCGCTGTTGAAGATCGCGTCGGTGTCGGTGTCGGTGGCGGTGTCGGCGACCTCCAGGCTGCCCCAGGTGCAGGGCTTCGCGGTCGAGGACGCGCAGGTGCAGTCCGCGGCAGACGTCTCGGTACTGATCGCGTGGCGGTGCTGCCGGCCTTATCAGTGGCGGGCCTGGCGTGGGCCGATCTCGTTGTGCTGGTCCTGGCGGTCGCGGCCGCGGTTCCGGCCTTCTGGGCCGGCGTCCGCTGGCGCGACCAGGTCGCCCTGCCGTGCCGCGGCGGTGAGCGGGTCGAAGCGGCGAATCAGCGTGATGGCGGCCTCGATCACGTCCCTGGCCTCCTCCTCCCTGTCGCAGGTGGCGACCTCGCGGGCAGCCTCGCCGATCATGCTGGTCAGCACCGCGACCGTAAGACGGCCCATCGGCGTGTCGCCCGTCTCGAGCAGGACGGCGTTCTGCCGCACCCATTCCCGGCCCCGGGTGCGGCGGATCAGCTCGAAGCCGGGCGGGCCGTCGCCGTCCATGAACAGCATGGCCAGGTCGCGCCGCTTCCACGACCCCTCCAGGAAGGCCCGGGCTCCTGTGATGAAGAGCTCGACGGGAGCCTTGACGCCCGACTTCTTCGCGGCGGCCACGCTGGAGTCGACGGCCTCCTCGTGGGCGGCCTGGTGCTCCTCGAACAGGGCCAGGAAGAGTTCGGTCTTGCCGCCGAAGTGGTGGTAGAGGCTGCCCACGCTGGAGTTGGCGCGTCCGACCACGTCGGCGACGCTGGCGTCGGCGAAGCCGTGCTCAAAGAAGACCTCGCGAGCCGCCTTGAGCATGCTCTGGCGGGTCTGGGCGGTACGGCTCCATTCCCACGACCCGCCCCTGCCCGAGGACCTGCGCGCCATCGTGGCTCCTTCGCGGACGGGACGACCCCTATGGTACTCCACGCAATTCTAGAATCACGTTCGCAAACAGGCGCCAATTCCTGGAGGATGATTCTAGAAAAGGAGAAGGACTCGGCCAGCGAATTGTCGTAGGAGTCGCCGCGGCTCTCACCGAGCCGAACGCGCCGGCCTGGGCCAGGCGCTCGGGTGTAGCGAATGGACGGGTATTGCACCCCGCGGTCGGACTGAGGCGCCAGCTGGGACAGATCGGCTGCGTCGGACGGGTCGTGCCGGCGCCGCCAGATGGCCATCGCGAGGGGTGTCGAAGGCCGGGTCGGTGCGCGGGTGCATGGCCAACCGCCAGCCGACGACCTGCTGGTCCTCCAGCGGATGGTCGGCCGGTGGGTAGATCGACCTGCTGGCTTCCGACGCAGGTGCGGACGTCCCGCTCCCGGAAAAGCCAGCCCACAGGCCTCCGCCTGAACGCTCCGGGCCGCCGGGGGCCATCTCCGATCTTGCGCGGGGACCGAGCCGAACCGTGCACGTGTCTCCCGCTGAGAGTTTCCAGAGAGTCTCTCTAGAGAGTCTCTCTGGAAACGGTTAGGGTGGCAGTCGTGAGCGAGCCGTTGACCGTGGTGGTGACCGGGGGCAATCGGGGCATCGGACGTGCTGTGGCGGAATTCGCCGCGGCGCAGAAACATCGCGTGGTGATCCTCACACGTGGCGTTCCCGACGTGGACCTGGAGTATGTGGTGGGCGATCTGGCCTGCGTCCGGACAACACGGGCGGCGGCCGACGCCCTGGCGGCTGCGTGCCCGCGGGTCGACGTGCTCGTGCACAACGCCGCGATCTGGCCGAGCCGCCTGGTCCGCAATGAGGACGGGTTCGAGCAGGCGTACTTCACCAACCATCTCGCCCCGTTCCTGCTCAACCACCTGCTGGAAGACCGGATGCGACGGGTGGTGCAGGTGAGCGCGGGCCTGTACGTGAAGGGCTCGGTGGATCCCGAGCGGACGCCCGTAGGGGCCGATTTCCATGCGATCCGTACCTATGCCAACACCAAGCTCGCGAACCTGTTGATGCTGCCGCTCTTCGCCGAACGCTGGCAGGATTCGGGGGTGACCATCGACGCGGTGCACCCCGGTGTGATCAGAACTGGGCTCGGCGATCGCAGTGGCCTTCTGGGACTGCTCCTGAAGGCGGTCAAGTTCGCCTGGAGCTCGCCCGAGAAGGGCGCCGGGCCCGTGGTCCGGCTGTTGCGCCAGGAAGGGAGCGGCCGCTACTTCCACGAACTGCGGGAGATGCCGTTGGAGCCGGTCGCGCGTGACCGAGACCTGGCGCGCAGGCTCTGGAACGACGCCGCCAAGGCACTCGATGTCACCTGAACCCCATGTCGCCTAAGCACCAGGGGACCGACGCCACCCGCGCTCGGCTGCTCGATGACGCCCTCAGAGTCCACGCCGCACAGGGGCCCGACGGCTTCAACATGACGGCGGTGATCAAGGAGAGCGGGGTCAGCAGCGGTAGCCTCTACCACCATTTCGGATCCTTCGACGGCCTGGCCGCCGCGTTGTATGCCCGCTGCATGGGACGGCTCCTGGACACGCTGCTGGACGCCCTGGAACCGCTGGATGACGCGCGCAGGGGGGTCGAGGCCGTGGTCCGCGCCTACCTGCGCTTCACCCGCGAGCAGCGCGATGCGGCGATGTTCGTTCACGCCTCGGCCTACGCGACCTTCCTGCCCGCGCACGCCTCCGTCATCACCGCCCAGAAGGAGCCGCGGATGGTGCGGCTGCTCGCCTGGCTGCGGCCCCACCTGGACAACGGCGATGTCGCCGCGCTGCCCATCCCGCTGATCGAGATGCTGCTCATCGGCCCGGCCGCCGAGACCGCGCGCCGATGGCTGGCGGGCGACCCCACGATCGACCTCACCGAGGCCGAAAGAGCACTGCCTCCCCGCATCTGGTGCTCGCTCGCCCCGGGAGAACACGGAACCTGAAACCATCCCGGCCAGGCGAGACCGTGACCTACTCCTCGCCAGCTGCAGCGCCCCAACCCTCCCAGCTACACCCAGCCACAGCCCGCATGTCCACGAAGTCCCGAACACGAAGATCAGAGGGAGGCCTTCGAGGTCGGCTTCCAGTCCTGTACGAGGAGCCCGAGCAACACCTGGTCCAGGAACTCGCCCATCACCCAGGCCGCGGAGCGCAGCACGCCCTCGCGGACGAAACCGTTGCGCTCGGCGGAGCGCAGCATCGCGGTGTTGTCCGACAGCGTCTCGATCTGCAGCCGCTGCAGACCGCGCACGACGAAACCGTAGTGGCACAACACCGCGACCGCGTCTGTGCCGTAGCCCTTGCCCCGGTAAGACGGCAGCAGCCCCAACCCGATGTGCGCGGACCGGTTGTGGTTATCGATGCCCCACAGCGTCGCGGTGCCGACCAGCGTGCCGCCGTCCAGTTCCACCACCGAGAACGGGACGTGCCCTTGCTCCTTGTCGTCCACCACGAGCCGCGGATCCTTCGAGCCGGGCGTGATCGGCCGCCACGGCCCGCTTTCGGCCCGCGAGGAGTTGACCACGTCGTCGTAGAGCTCGGCCCGCAGGATCGGAATGTCGTCCTCGTGCCGGGCCCTGAGCCCAACCTTGTTACCTCGTAGCATGCAAGCTTCCTATCGGACCGGCTTGTCCGACGGCAAACCAAGCCCATGCTGACTGAGTGCTTGAAGCCGTCCGGGATTGATGGAGACCAGTTTCCCGGCCGTCGAGCAGGCCAACCCTGCCGCCCCGTCACCATCAAGCCCTACGGGAACGACAACTCGCGACGGTTGAATCCTTACTAACGGCCCCCACTTCTTAGCGCGTTCTGGAAGACAGGCGTCAGCTGGTCCATCGCTGTGGACAGCCAGCCGGCGAGCTCGTCCGGCAGAGTGTCGTGCGTCCAGACGAGCCGGCTCTGACCGGCACCCTCGGCGAAGACCTGCATGGAGGTGTTGTCGTGCTCGACCTGCTCGCCGATCCATCCCCAGACCATCCGCCGGGCCGGCTCGTCACGTGCGATGAACCGCTCCCTCGCGACCGTGCCGTCGGCGAACGTGAGCTCCCGAGCGCCGGGCTCGACCAGCTTGCTGCCGGTGAAGACGCCTGGGCCCATCCGGAGGGGCCCGTTGACGAAGTCGCTGATCGCGTCCCAGACCTTTTCCGGCCGCGCGTCGAGGCGAGTGTCGCGAAGGCGACCTTCTACCACCACTTCCCCGCCAAGGATCAACTCGTCCGGGCCTACCTGGAAACCGAGTACAGACGCCAGCGCACCACCCTGAACGGCGTACGTGCCGCCGCACCCAACGCCCGCGAGGCGCTGTTCGACATCTTCGGCTTCCTTGGCGAAAACGGTGCCGGACAGGGATTCCGCGGCTGCCCGTTCACCAACGCCGCCGCCGAGTATCCCGACCCGGCGCACCCGGTGCGCCAGACCATCGCCGACTACCGCCGCTGGCACCACGACCTGTTCCGTGACCTGCTGACCGAGGCAGGCGACCCGGACCCCGCGCGCTCAGCCACCATGCTCATGATGCTCCGGGACGGCATCGTCGTCGGCAGCGACCTGGACGACCCGAACGCCCTCCGCCCGCTCATCACCGACGCCGTCACCCGAGTCCTCGACCAACCCAACCCCGGCGGCAACGATCCGCTCGCGCCCTGATCACGACGGTCGGTGACTCTCACTGTCCCTCAACCGGGTGATCAGCGCGATCGCTCGCCAACCCTAGATCACCACGAAACCCCGGGCCATCTCGCTATGTGATCGTCCGTCCGCGAGATCCTTGTCCGCGCCTGCGCGGGGCAGGGCGAACGTCCGCGGACGAACGGACGGAGCTGTGCTGCGCACGTGTCCGTTGCCGGGCCACCGGTGACGTGGGAACACGTGGAACACGTCGCCCTCGAACACCTCCTGCTGTGTCCCGACTCTGTGTACGCGCTGGACGCCGAGACCTTGTCCACGCTCGAGTGCCTCATCCACCCCCGTTGTGGCACCAGACCGGGGTGACGTCGAGGGCATGGGCGACCTGCACGGGGCCTTGACGGGAGGCGTGCGGCGGTGGACTATTCGTGGAAGCGAATTCTAGAGCTTCCTTCTAGAACTCCTGGGCGAGGGGTCCTCCCCACAGAAAGGCATGCTCATGGGCCTATTCTCCGTACGCGAACTCGACGAGTACCCCACCGGCGCCCGCCGCATGAAGATCCTCTCCATGGCCGTGCTGGCCATCCTCATCGGTTCGTACGAGGCGCAGATCGCGCCGGTGGTCCCGCTGCTGCTGAAGGACCTCGACATGTCCCTCGCCACGTACGGAGCCGTGTCCGGCACGGCGGCCGTGTCCGGGGCCATCGCCTCCGCGCTGGGCGGCAGGCTCACCGACCGGGTCGGCCGCGTGCGCCTGCTGGTCCCCCTCATGATGGTGACCGCCCTCTGCTGCTTCGCGATGACGCTCGTGCAGAGCCCCCGAGACCTGCTGATCGCCAGGGTCGTGCTGGCCTTCGTCGACGGCATGGCCATGGCGAGCACCGCGCCCCTGGTCCGCGACTTCTCGCCCCGGCTGGGCCGGGCGCAGGCGTTCGGCTTCTGGTCGTGGGGTCCCGTAGGGGCGAACCTCCTCGCCGCCGCCATCGCGGGCTGGACGCTGCCCCTGTTCCACGACTCCTGGCGGTCCCAGTTCGTCATCATGGGCTGCTTCTCGCTCGTGATCTCTCTGGTGATCGGCTTCAACATCGCAGACCTGTCGCCCGAGCTGCGCGCCCGCATCCAGCACTCCGAGCGCGACGCCGCCCAGGTCGTGGACCTGGACCGGCCCGCCCGGGTGAGGTCGCTGTTCGCGCACCGCGTCATCTGGGCCCATGTCGCCGGGATCTCGCTATGGCTGGTGCTGTTCATGACCCTCACCCTGTTCGGCCAGGTCATGCTGGTCGAGTCCCTGGGCATGACCGCCGCCCAGGCGTCTACGGTCATGGCGGCCTTCTGGAGCCTCAACCTCATCACTCTGATCGTCGGTGGTCGCCTGTCCGACCGCACCCAGACGCGAAAGCCATTCGTGCTGGGGGGCACCATCGCCGCGGTGGTCATCACCGCGTACCTGGCCTTCGTCCTCGGCCGGGGGGACGTCTCGACCGGCACGCTGATGATCGTCGGTGCGTTGCTCGGCGGCTCGCTCGGCGTGGCCTACGCCCCGTGGATGGCCAAGTACTCCGAGGACGCCGAGGACGTCGACCCGAGGCTCCAGGGCACCGCATGGGGCCTGTTCGGATTCCTCACCAAGGCCATCGCGGTCGTCGGCCTCCTGGTCATCCCGCGCGTCGTCGCGGCGACGAGCTGGCAGACCTGGCTGCTGGTCGCGCTCTGCTGCCTCGTCCTGTTCGTCCCGGCCATCTTCCTCTTCCACGGCGCGTGGCGCCGCCCCTCCCGCGCCGTGCCCGACGTGGCTGCCGTGCCCCTCAAGGCCGACTGACCGGTCATTGGCTGATCGCTCAAGCACGGGACCGGGGACTCGGGGCGACGCTCGCGGCCGAGGCGCGTGCCCAGGCAAGACCGGGCCTCACCGCCCCTGCTTCATGGGCATCTGGTCAACGCGCCGGCCGCCGGTCGACGATGCGCTTCATCTTGCCCACCGACCGTTCGATGGTGTCCGGTTCGGTCACCTCCACCCCGATCGTCACACCGATGACGCGCTTGACCAGGCCGCCGACGCGTCGTCCCGCGTCCCGGGCCGCATCGGCGGTGGCCCGCTCGTCGCGTTCGATGCGGACCGTGAGCGCATCGAGGTTGCCCTCACGCGTGAGCACGCACTGGAAGTGCGGACTGAGCTCGGGCATCCCCAGAACCAGTTCCTCGATCTGGCTGGGGAACAGGTTGACTCCGCGCAGGATGACCATGTCATCGGTGCGGCCGGTGATCTTTTCGATGCGCCGCATCGGGCGGGCCGTTCCCGGGAGAAGGCGGGTGAGGTCACGGGTCCGGTAGCGGATCACCGGCATGGCCTGCTTGGTCAGCGAGGTGAAGACGAGCTCGCCCTTCTCGCCCTCGGGCAGCACCCGGCCGGTGAGCGGGTCGATGATCTCAGGGTAGAAGTGGTCCTCCCAGACGTGGAGGCCGTCCTTGGTCTCGACGCACTCCTGGGCGACACCGGGACCGATGACCTCCGACAGTCCGTAGATGTCGACCGCGTGCATGTCGAGCTGCTCCTCCATGGCCTTGCGCATCTCGTTCGTCCAGGGCTCCGCACCGAAGACGCCGACACGGAGGCTGGTCGTGCGCGGGTCGATGCCCTGGCGTCTCAGCTCGTCGATGATGTTGAGCATGTAGGAGGGCGTCACCATGATGATGTCGGGCCGGAAGTCGGTGATGAGCTGGACCTGACGCTCCGTCATGCCGCCCGAGACCGGGACGACGGTGCAGCCCAGCTTCTCGGCGCCGGCGTGGGCTCCCAGGCCACCTGTGAACAGACCGTACCCGTAGGCGTTGTGCAGGATGTCACCCGGCCGGCCTCCCGCGGCCCGGATGCTGCGCGCCATGACGGTCGCCCACATGTCGAGGTCGTCGCGGGTGTAGCCCACGACGGTCGGCTTGCCTGTGGTGCCCGACGAGGCGTGAAGGCGCACGATCTCCTTACGTGGGACCGCGAACATCCCGAACGGGTAGTTGTCTCGCAGGTCGCTCTTGGAAGTCAAGGGAAGCTTGGCCAGATCGGCCAGGTCCTTGATGTCGTCCGGGTGCGCACCCGCGGCCTTGAAGGTGCTGCGATAGTGCTCGACGTTGGCGTACGCGTGACGCACCGACCACTGCAACCGCTCCAGCTGGAGCGCTCGCAGCTCGTCGATCGACGCTTGCTCGATCTCCTCGAGGTGCTCGCCGATCGGTGGGACAGCAGGCATGGAAGGACCTCCAGCTGGTGGCGGGCATGAGCGGGGTGCCGTCCGCCAGGAACCGCGCAGCCGGCGGCGCGCTTGACGCGCTATCCGGCTACTTCGGCGGGGAGGACGCGCAGCATGCCGGTACTGGGATGACAGCCGAGGTACTCGAAGTACTGCTCCTCGGCGTCGGCGACGGTGACCTCGTGGTAGAGGCGCAGCCGTGCGGCGGGGCCCATGGTGGACAGGTACTTCATCGCCTGTCCGAAGATGGCCTTGTGCGTGGCGTGGTCCTGGGCCCAGCGGTCGAGGTCGGCGAGGCTTCGCCACCAACTCATGCCGAAGCTCTTGTCCATGAGGTCGCCGTTCTCGTCGATGAGCCTCATGTAGCGGTTGGCATGGCAGCCGATCGTGCGGCCCTCGTCGCGCAGGAAGTCCATGCCGGCACCGAGGACCGGCTCGACCTCGTCGAGGTACATCCGCCGTTCGTCGCCCTCGGTGCCGGTCCAGTCCTGACCGGAGCGGATCAGGCAGAGGTTGTGCTGGCCTCGGACCACCTGCCGTACGCCGTCGCCGGTGACCACGGGCGGCTCGCCCGGCGCGAGCGGGTCGGTCTGCCCGAGGGGCACACGGTCGCGGGCGCCGCCCCAGTACGCGTGCTCGGCCACCTCGCCGCTGAGGGCATCGGCGAGGTGCGCGATGCCTTCACGGCGGTCGTTGGAGAACAGCGTCTCGAAGCGGGCGACGGAGGGCCGTACGACCTCCAGGAAGAAGCCCGCCTCCCCGGATGCGTGCTGATCGCCGAGCCACATCGCTCCGGCCGCGGCGGACCAGCGCTCGTGGCGGGCGACGTCGTCCCAGTAGGCCACGGTGACGATCGTCCGATAGCCGGCCTCGTCGACGTATGTGGCTCGGTCGGCTTGACCGGGCCCGTCCGCGTTCGAACAGGCCGCCGCGAGGTCGGCGAGCGCGGTCCGGACGATGGCGGGCGGCTCGCCGTCGGAACGGTACTGCACGCCGAAGTAGGCCATCACGACGCGCGCCACCGACGGCGCGAAGCGGGCGACGAAGGACGGGTAGGGCGGTTGCCACCCCGGCTTCATCCGCGTCGGCTGGGTACGGGACGCCGCCAGGTGCTGGGGAATCGCTGATTCCATCGGGCCCGCCCCTTCAGGCCGAGGTCATGGCAGGCGAGAAATCAGCCGTGGCCGGCTGTTCCTCCGGCGGCGCCTCGACCACTCCGGGGGCCGGATTGCGGTTGACGAGCAACCGCAGCACGTCCGGGCGCGAGTAGTGACCGACCGGGTCGGCGGCGGACTTGGCGATCGCGATCAGATCCGGGTGCAGGTCGGCGTAGAGGATGCCTTCCTCGGTCTCGGGCAGTGGCTCGGCCAGCTGGGAGCCCTCGGGACCGTAGATGCGGGCGAATCCGCCGCCAGGTTGGAGCAGCTGCCGCTTGACGTCGGTGTCGCAGAACCGCTCCAGCGCGCTCTCCCCGATCAGGGAGCAAGGGGCGACCACGAACGTCTGCCCCTCGACCGCGTACATCAGGCTGGCGGCCGTGTTCACCTCCGGTCCCAGGGCCTGCGCGGCGCCTCGGTAGATCGAGAAGCTGGGCCAGGAGGCGACGTGGATCTCCTCGCCCTGGCTGTACATGGCGAACTTGGTCAGCGGCTGGAGGTGCTCCCAGCAGTTCAGGCCGCCGAGCCTGCCGAGCGGCGTGTCATGGACCTGCAGGTCGCTGCCGTCGCCCTCGCCGAAGACCGAGCGTTCCACGTGGGTGGGCTTGAGCTTGCGCCGCACCGAGACGAGCCCGCCGGTGTCCGAGATGAACGCCTGTGCCATGTAGAGGCTGCCACCGGCCCGCTCGCTGAACCCCAGCACCACGTGGATGCGGTGCCGGGCTGCGGCCTGGCGGATACGGGCCATTTCGGCGCCGTCACGGGTCATGGAGTTGGCCATGTACGGCGGGACGAACGGCATGCCGGCCGCCGGCGAGTCCAGCCAGATCCACCAGGGATAGCCGGGGATGAAGGTCTCGCCGAAGGTGATCAGCTGGGCGCCGCCGGCCGCGGCCTCGCCCATGAGCGCGATCACCTTGTCCACGCCCTCCGCCAGGTCCAGCCAGACCGGCTCAGCCTGCACGGCGGCAACGCGTACGCTCTGTTGCATCGCTGCTCTCCTGCGTCGTCGTGGGGTGTTGAACCCACACGGTACGCAGCGCGGCCAGGCCACGGCTGGACTGCCGTGCCGCGGTCGCTTACCTGGCGTGCCGAGCTTGGCGGTACTCGCCCGGGGTCTTCCCGGCGGCGGCCCGGAACGCGCGGTGAAAGCCGGACTCGCTGTCGAATCCGCAGGCCAGGCCCACCGCCCCGACCGGCCGTTCAGGGTGGTGGAGCAGCATCGCCTTGGCGTGCTCGATCCGCATCCGGCGCAGCCGCGCGGCGACACCCTCGTCGCCGAACATGCGGTACAGAGTGCGGCGCGACACGTTGCACGCCTTCGCCACCGTGGCCGCGTCCAGGCGCGGGTCGGCGAGGTTCCGTCGCAGGAAGTCCAGCACGCGCTCGCGCGCCAGGGCGTGGGTGGCGTCTGGGGTCGGCTCCGTCCGGCACCCGAACGATGCGGCCGCCGAGAGCAGCCCGATGGCATGCGGCAGCAGTACGGCCGATTGCTGCGGGTCTTCCCTCGCCACGTCGAACAGCGAAGTGAAGAACGTCGCCACCACGCCGCCCGGGGTGCCGCGCCCCAACACGCGTGCCGTCATCCGCCGGGTGTCACCCAGCATGAGCTCCCGTTTGGGGACCTGGACGACGAGTTGGTGGAACGGGTCGTCGAAATGCAGCGTGTAGGGCCTGGTGCTGTCATAGAAGGCCATGTCGCCGGGCGACAGCGTCGCGGTCAGCGCATCCTGCTCCAGACGCCCCGATCCCTGCAGCTGGATGCTCGCCAGCAGGTATTCCTCATTCCCTTGGGCGATCAGCGAGCGAGTGCGCCGAACGTGCTGGCTCCCGGCCACCACGGCCGACAGCTCGAGATCGCCGACCGGGATGTGCTCGATCCGCCCTCTGAACCTGCCGTCGGTCACCGGCTCCGCGGTGAGCCGCACGAAGGTCGCGCAGATCATCTCCCGCCAGTAGGCGAACGCCTCCCGAGCAGGCACAGCCGAGGTTGCCAGCTCCGCATACGCCCGTCGGTCCAGGACGGCAGACACGCATGAAGTATCGCCACATGGCCAGGTAGATGTCCAGAATGAACGAGTTGAAGGTGCCTATTCCTGGGGTGGTGACTAGGGGCCGCCCACCATGTACGACCGCCGGACGCGATGGATTCTGGCGGGGTGCGTAACCGCGAACTGCTCACCCTGCCGGTGTCGGTCGACAGGCGTGAGGTCACTCCGCTGCACGCGCAGATCGCCGAACAGCTCAGGTCGGCCATCGAGACGGGCGCCCTCTCGCACGGTCGCCGACTGCCCTCGACCCGTACGCTCGCCGAGACGCTCGGCGTCTCGCGGTCTGTGACGAGCGCGGCATATCTGGAGCTCTTCTCGTCCGGCCACCTGATCGGCCGGGTGGGGGCGGGGACCTATGTCGCCTACGGGACACCGGGAGCAGAGAGGGCACGCCCGCCGGATCGGCGTATCGGGTGCCACCAGGAGATCATCGACCTGCGTCCGGGCCGGGTCGGCATGGCCGGCTTCCCCGTCGCCGCATGGCGTGCGGCATGGCACCGCGCATCGCACAGGCCGCCCCACTCGGCCGAGTGCGCCGCGATCGAGGAAGGACTGCGTCGAGCGCTGGCGGCACACCTGCACGAGACTCGTGGCCTGACCTGTACGCCTCAGGCGATCGTGCTCTCCACCGGCATCCGGCAGTCCGTCGACATGTTGACGCGCGTCACCGTTCGCCCTGGAGATCGTGTCGCCGTCGAGGATCCCGGGCAGCCGTGGTTGCGTGACGTCGTCTCGGCGTACGGCGCTGAGATCGTGCCGATCCCCGTGGACGGCGACGGGATGGTGGTCGAGGCCCTGCCCGCCTCGATCCGCATGGTGGTGGTCACGCCTTCGCTTCATGTTCCGCTCGGCGTACGCCTCTCGGACCGGCGGCGTCGCGCGCTGGTCCGGCTGGCCCGGGGGCGGCGGATGACCGTCATCGAGATCGACCGAGGCAGCGAGTTCGGGTACGGCGTACCGCCGCTGAATTCCCTGATGGCACTCAACGGAGGCGGACCGGAGGTCTGCTACGTGAACTCGCTGTCAGCGGCGCTCACGCCCACCCTGGGTGTCGGCTATTCCGTCACGCATGCCGGGAACGCCGCTCGGCTGCTCCGTTTGCGCGCCGTGGCGGACGGCTCCGCGTCGCTGATGACGCATCGTGCCGTGTCCCACCTTCTGGACGCCGGGCAGGTCGCGGCCCACCTGCGCCGCATGAACGCGGTCTACGCGCGCAGTCGGCGTGCCGTGATGGACGCTCTCGCCGGTGCCCATCCGGGCGCCGAGGTGCTCGGTGCCGCCGCCGGCCCGGACGTCGCCCTGCTGCTCCCGGAGGCGGTGGAGTGCGGGGGCCTGGCCCGGGATCTGGCGGATCACGGGGTGCGGATCGGTACCTTCCATGACTACTCGTGGTCCGCCGGGAGGGCCGGGAACGGCATCGTCATCGGCATCGGCGGTGTGGACGAGGCGAGCCTGCGCAGAGGCCTGCGGATGATCGCCTTCCGCATGTCACGACGAGCCAGGCGTGCCGCAACGGTGATCACTCAGCCTGCTTCGCCATCACCTTGGCCAGTTCGTTCCGGTGCTTCACATCGAGTTTCCGGTACACGTTCCCCAGATGAACCTCGACCGTCTTCACGGTGATGAAGAGGGCCTGCGCGATACCGCGGTTGCTGTGACCGGCGACGGCGAGATCCGCGACCTGGCGCTCGCTCGGCGTGAGGGCCTGGAGGCCGAACAGCGCCGCGCGTCGTGGGCGGCCTCCCGCGGCCCGCAGCTTGGCCCGCACCTTGTCGACGAGCGGCGCGGCGCCGCAGCGATCGGCGAGGTCGAGCGCGGAGGTCAGGTGGCCACGGGCTTCGGCTCGACGATTGAGGTTGTGCAGCGCGCTCCCGAGCGCGTGCAGGGCTTTGGCCTGTTCGAGGAGCGCGGAGGTCGGCTTCAGCACTTCGACCGCCTCATGGAGCATGGCCAGGCCCGCATCGCCGCCGGTGAGGCGGCCGGTGATCCGGAGTGCGCGCCCGAGGGCGCCCGGTGAATCGCATCGCCGCGCCAGTTCGAGTTCTTCCCCGGCCATCCGGCGAGCGTCGAAGTCGCGTCCCAGTTCGGCGAGCGCGACGGCGGCCTGCGAGCGCCACGCGAGGAAGGCCGGGTTGTGCCAGCCGTGCGCCTCGAAACGACGGCCGCAATCGACCGTGACCGCGAGTCCCCGCTCGGTCTCTCGGCGCTCGATCAGGAAACGGCCTTCCCTGAGAAGCAACCAGTATCCGTGGGCCGTGTCGAGGAGTCCCCGGCGCCTCCCCCAGGCGAGCGCCTCCGTCCCATCGTCCAGACGCCCGCGCTCCAGGAGCGTCTCCCCGAGGAAGCCCGCGGCGAACGGCCGGATGACGTCCACGCCGGCCGTCTCGGTCAGCCGGATCGCCTGGCGCGCGTCGGCCTCGGCCTCGGCGAGTGCCCCCCGGCGAAGCCAGGCCAGCGACCGGAAGCAGGTGAGCGCGGCGGCCGCGGTCGAGGAACCGTTGTGGTGCGCCTGGGCGAGCGCCGTCTCCAGAACAGGGACGGCCTCGTCGCGATCGGCGGTGATGAGCACCCAGACGGCGTCGATGAACGCCTCGGTGCCGTTGGCCTGTTCGACCAGGGTGCCCCCGTCGAGGGCGCGCCGGGCCATCTCCACCGCTCGCCGGGGTCCGACGGCCGCCATCGCGTCCTTGCAGGAGATCAGGGCGTCGAGCATCCTGCTCCCCAACCCCTGGTCGCGTTCCGCGTCTCTGAGCTGCCCGATGAGCTCGTCGCTCAGGTCGCGCAACGAAAGGTCGCTGACCGCGACGTTGATGAGCCCGGCCTGCAGGCGCCTACGGAGATCGACATGCTCGCCTCCGAGCCTGGAGATCGCCTGTTCGTAGACGGTCACGGCCTCGCGGTGCCTGCCGACGACGAAGAGCGCGCGGCCCAGCAGGTCGGCGATCTCCGCTCGCTCGTCCGGCCGCCCGCTCGCGACCAGTCCCTCACGCAGGTAGTCGACCGCCTTGCGCCAGTCGACGTGCTGCGCGACCGTGCCGGCCTGCTGGTAGACCTCCGCGCGCCGTTCTCGCGGCGCGTGAGGTTCGTGGAGTTCGCGCAGTGCCCGCTCCAGGTAGTCGAGCGCGCTGCTCGGCGAGGCGTGCGCGAGCGCTTCCTCAGCGGCCTGCCGTAGCGTCCGCACCACCTCGTCCTCGCCCGTCGGGACGGTGCGCAGCAGGTGCGCCGCCACGCGTTGCGCCGAGTTCCGTCCGGCGCCCAGCACCCGCGCCGCGAGCCGGTGCGACCACGCGCGGTCGCCTGGGCCCATGCTCTCGTAGACCGCCGCGCGCACCAGGGGATGAACGAATCCGATCGGCTCCTCGAGATGAAGGATGTCGGCGCCGGCCAGCAGCCGAAGGGCCGCGGCCGCCTGCCGTACATCGAGACCGGCGACGGTCGCCGTGTCCGGCAGCGTGGCGCCCTCGCCCATGATCGCCGCCGCGCGGGCGAAGCCGGCGGCATCGGGGCCCAGCGCGGACAGCTGCCGCGCCACTCTGCGGCCGATCGCCTTGCCGCCGATGACGGACAGGCGATGGAGCCCTTCGACGGTGCGCGGGATACCCTCGGTGACGGCCGAGGCGGCGAGTTCGTGCAGCAAGAGCGGGTTTCCCCCGGTGAGGGCGTGACATTCGGCGCAGAATTCGTCCTCGGCGTCCGGTGCGATCTCCCGGACCACCACGGCGGCGGCCGCCAGGCCGAGGGGCGCGGGCCTCAGCACGGTGACCTCGGGATCCGTGGAGACCACGGTGAGCAGGGCGTCGGGGTGATGCGATCCAGCCGGCCGGGTGCCCGCCACGACCAGCAGCGGCAGCTCCGCCAGCCGCGGGAGCAGGTGGGCCAGAAATCTCAGCGAGACCGGATCCGCCCAGTGCAGGTCGTCGACCACGAACGCCACCGGGCCTTCCCTGCACAGATTGGCCGTCAGCCAGTAAAGGCCGTGAAGCACCGCGAAGTCCCCCACCGGCTCCTCACCCGGTTCAGGCGGGCCCACGGCCACCGAGGCCTGGCCGGCCGCACCCTCGAACAGTCGCCGTCGCCGCGCGTCGCCGGTCGCGGCCAGCACCGGTTCGAACAGCTGCCGAACGACCCCGAACCCGAATCCCCTTTCCAGCTCCACGCCGCGCGCGCGGAGCGGTTGCAGCCCGTCGGCGGCCGCGATCATCCGTGCCTGATCCAGGAGCCGGGTCTTGCCCAGGCCCGCGGCGCCCTCCACAACGATGAACCGGCCGCGTCCCGCACGAGCGTCACGCGCAGCGGCGTCGAGAACGCGGAGCTCCGACTCGCGCTCCAGCAGTTCCAGGCACTCGAGCATCTCCTCAGTCTGTCGCATGTCACGCGTATGCGGACATCTGGTCTGGCGGCCACCAGGCCACTTCGCACCGATCCAGACCCCATACCGGCCATGGTCGATCGGGGCGTGCCATGTGAACGTGTACAACATCCGCTCCGGGCCCGGTCTGGGCCTCGGACGGGCCGACCGGCGTCACGCGCCCGGTCCCCATCTTCCGCACCTGACCCAAGCAATCGATCGAGGCCATGGATTCAATGACAGGAGCAGCCGCCCGGCCGCCCCGCGCCGCGGCGCCGTACGAGGTCGACCTGGCGCTGCGCGTCAACGGGATCACCCGGCGGCTACGGGTGGACACGCGCGTCACGCTGCTCGACGCGCTGCGCGACGTGCTCGGCATGACCGGCACGAAGAAGGGCTGCGACCAGGGAGCATGCGGGGCCTGCACCGTGCTCCTGGACGGCAGGAGGGTGGTGTCCTGCCTCGTCCTGGCGGCGGCCTGCGAAGGCCGGGACGTCACGACGATCGAAGGGCTGGCCCACGACGACGGGACCCCGCATCCGGTTCAGCAGGCGTTCATCCGCCATGACGGCTTCCAGTGCGGCTATTGCACGCCGGGACAGATCATGTCGGCCGTCTCCCTGCTGGCCGAGGGGCGTGGCGGCTCCGACGCGGAGATCCGTGAGTTCATGAGCGGCAACCTGTGCCGCTGCGGCGCGTACCCGAACATCGTCGCGGCGATCCGCGAGGTCGCGAAGGCGGGTGACGATGATGCGGGCGTTTGAGTACGTCCGCGCCACCGACACGGCGCGGGCGGTGGAGATGGTGACGGCCGATCCCAACACGTCCTACCTCGCCGGAGGGACGACCCAGCTGGATCTGATGAAGGACGGAGTTCTCGCCCCTGAGCGGCTGGTCGACATCACGCACCTCCCGCTGCGCGGTGTCACCGGCGGTCGGGGCGCGCTCCGCGTCGGGGCGCTCACCACCATGGAGGAACTGGCCGCCGACACGACGGTCGTCGAGCGCATCCCGTTCGTCCGCGACGCCCTGCTGCTCGGGGCCTCGACCCAGTTGCGGAACATGGCGACGATCGCCGGGAACCTGCTCCAGCGCACCCGCTGCCGCTACTTCCGCGATCCCGCCGTCGCCGCGTGCAACAAGCGGGAGCGAGGCTCGGGCTGCGCCGCGATGACGGGGACCGCCCGAATGCACGCGATCCTGGGCACCAGCCCGCACTGCATCGCGCTGCACGCATCGGACGTGGCCGTCCCCCTGGTGGCCCTGGACGCGATCCTGCGGGTCCAAGGGCGGGACGGCGCGCGCGGCGTTCCCCTTACACGGTTCTACCTCACGCCCGGAGACACACCGGACGTGGAGAACCTGCTCCGGCACGGTGAGCTCATCACGGCGGTGGAGATCCCACTGCCGGCGCTCGGCACCCGCTCCGGATACCTCAAGGTCCGAGACCGCGTCTCCTACGAGTTCGCTCTGACCTCGGCCGCCGCCGCACTGCTCATCGAGGACGGGATCATCGTGGAAGCACGTGTCGGTCTGGGCGGTGTCGGCACCGTCCCATGGCGTGCCCGGGAAGCCGAGGAGATCTTGATCGGCGCCCCCGCCACGATGGAGGTCTTCCGGCAGTCCGCCGAGAGGGCCCTGGAGGGGGCGAGAACGATCTCTGGCACCGCCTTCAAGGTCGAACTCGCCAAGCGCACCCTCGTGCGGATCCTGAGGACGGTGTCGGGGGTGGTCGCATGACCTCCGCGATGAACGAGCCCCGGCCGGCCGGAGTACTGATCGGACAGGGCCTGGACCGGTTGGACGGCCCGCTGAAAGTGACCGGCGCGGCGCCGTATCCGTCGGACTTCGACCTTCCGGGCATGGCGTACGCGTCTCTGGTGCGCAGCACGATCGCCTCCGGCCGGATCAGCCGGATCGACAGGGGGCCCGCCGAAGCGGCACCGGGGGTCCTGGCGGTCGTCACCCACGAGAACGCGCCGAAACTGGGGCGCGGGCCGAAGACCATCCTGGGCGCCGCGCCGCCCCCGCCGCTGCGGGACGATCGGATCCTGCACCACGGTCAGTTCGTGGCCGTGGTGGTCGCCGAGACGGCCGAGCAGGCGGCGGAGGCGGCCCGGCTCGTGCAGCCGGAGTACGACGCGGCGGATCCCGTGCTCGATCTCGCCGATCCGCGGGCGAAGGTACGCGACGATCCATGGCACGTCGACATGCGCCGGGGAAACCTGGACGCGGGCCTCGCCGCCGCCGACGTCACCTTCCAGGCCACCTACACCACCCCCGAGAACACCAACAACCCGCTGGGCCTGTTCGCCACGGTCGCGGCCTGGGAAGGTGACACTCTCACCGTCCACGACTCGACCCAGTGGCCGTACAACACCCGCGGAGCGCTCGCGCGCTCCTTCGGCGTACCGGAAAGAGGCGTTCGCGTCCTCGCCCCCTTCGTCGGCGGCGGATTCGGATCGGGCCTGCGCGCCTGGCCGCACGTCATCCTGGCCGCGCTGGCGGCACGAATCATCGAGCGGCCCGTCAAGCTCGTGCTGACCCGGCCACAGATGTTCACCGCCGTCGGGCATCGTCCGAACACCGTCCAGAACGTCAGGCTCGGCGCCACTCGTGACGGCCGTCTCCTGGCCATCGAGCACACCTCCGATTCGCCGGTCGCCATGGAGGACGACAACCTCGAGCCCATCACTCTCGGCACCTCGACGGCGTACGCGTGTCCCAACCTCATCACCCGCGACCGGCAGATCCGCCTGAACGTGCCGTGCCCCGGTTCGATGCGCGCACCCGGCGAGGCGCAGGGGAACTTCGCCCTGGAGTCCGCCCTCGACGAGCTCTCCTACGACCTCGGCATGGACCCGGTACGGTTGCGCCTGGTCAACGAGAGCACGGTGCATCCGCAGACAGGCCTGCCATGGTCGAGCCGGGCGATGCGGGAGTGCTACCTGCAAGGCGCCGAGCGGTTCGGCTGGTCGCTCCGGAGCCCCGAACCACGGTCCATGCGCGACGGCGACTGGCTGGTCGGCTACGGCATGGCAGGCGCCTCCTTCCTTCACTACCAGGCCAAGTGCCAGGCGCGCGCCTCGATCGATCGCGACGGGACGGCGTACGTGCGCAGCGCCGGGACCGACATCGGCACCGGCACCTACACGGTGATGACCCAGCTCGCCGCGGAGACCCTGGGGCTGCGCACCGACCGCGTCCGGCTCGGCCTCGGTGACACCGACCTGCCGATGGCGCCGCAGGCCGGCGGCTCAGGCCTGACCGGAGCGCTCGGCGGCGCGGTGCACGCCGCGTGCGTACGGCTCGTCCACGACTTCCTCCGCCTCGTCCGGAACGACCCCGAATCGCCGCTCCGTGGCTGCGACCTCGAGGACATCACGCTCCACGACGGCCGGATCCAGCGGACCGACGACCCCACGCGGGGAGAGACGTACGCCGGCATACTCGCCCGTCACGGTCTGGAGGAGCTGACAGCCGACGGCGACAGTTCACCACCACGTGGCGACATGATCGCGCTGGTCGGCTCAATGGTGACGTCACGGCTCGGCCGGTTCGGGCGCGCCGCCGTACGGGCGACCCGAGCGGTCGCGCCCGCGGGTGCGTGCGGCGCCAAGTTCGTCGAGGTACGGGTGGATCCCGATCTCGGGCTGCTCCGGGTGACCCGGATCGTCTCGGTCATCGACGGCGGGCGCATCCTCAACGAGAAGACGGCGCGCAGCCAGATCACGGGCGCCGTCGTGGGCGGCATCGGCATGGCGATGTTCGAGGAGACCATCACGGACGCGGGCACAGGGCGCATCGCCAATGCGACCTTCGGCGACTACCTCATCGCCGTCAACGCCGACATCCCCGAAATGGACGTCCACTTCGTCGGCGAGCCGGATCCCGCCAATCCGATCGGCACCAAGGGCGTGGGCGAGATCGGTCTCGTCGGCATCGCCCCAGCCATCGCGAACGCGGTCTATCACGCGACCGGCCGCCGCGTCCGCTCCCTGCCCATCACCATCGACCGGCTCCTGTAGCCCGCCCGCGTGACCGTGGACCGACCCCGCCGCGCGGGATGGATCGAGCTCTTCTTCGATCTGGTCTTCGTGGCGATCGTGGCACAACTCGCCCGTCAGCTGGAGGGTGATCCGGGAGCCGTGGACTTCGGCCGGTTCCTGCTGCTCTTCCTGCCGCCGTGGTGGTCCTGGCTCAACTTCACCACGTTCGTCAACGTGGCGGACGGAGACCGTCCCCGGACCCGGATGTCGTTGCTGGCGGCCATGGCCTGCATGGGCGCGATGGCCGTCGCCGTTCCGGACGCGCTGGGAGAGCGGGCCGACGTATACGCGCTGGGCTACATCGTGTCCCGTGCCGTTTCGTTCGCCCTGTGGCTTCCCGTGGCGTTGAGCCGCGACGACGGATTGACGCTTGCGCGGGTCGCCGCCTTCAACGGGGCCGGCACGGCGCTCTGGATCGTCTCGCTCTTCGTCCCGATGCCCTGGCAGGCGGTCCTCTGGATGGCGGGGGTGGGGTGTGAGGTGGCCGTACTCGCCGGTGCGCAGCGGCGCGGGCTGGAACGCGCGTACGACGTGGGGCACATCGTCGAGAGAGTGGGGTTGTTCGTCATCATCGTGCTCGGCGAATCCATCGTCACCAGCCTCGACGGATTGGCCGAGCACTGGTCGGGGCCGGGCTGGGTCACACTCGGCTTCGGGTTCGTCCTGTGCGCCGCGCTGTGGTGGGGATACTTCGACCACGGCTCCGCGATCGCCGCACGCGAGCTGTCCACCGGCGAGAACGCCCGGATTCGCGACGTCATGGGCCTGGGACACTTCCCGGTCGTGGCGGCTCTCATCGCCATGGGTGCGGGGTTGGGCACGGCCGTGGCCGAACCGCACCACCTGCCGTTCGGCGCCGCCCTCGCGATGTGCGGCGGACTCGTGGCCTACCGGCTCTCCTTTCTGCTCATGTCCCTCCGGGCCCACCGGCTCGTCTCCGACGCCCTGCTACGGGCTCTCCTCGGAGTGCCGATCGCCGTCGCGGTCCTCGCCGCGTCCGCCTCCCTTCCGGCCTGGGGCGTGGTGGCGCTGTTGGCCGCCGAGGTGGTCGCGCAACTCCTCCGCGGAATCGCCTCCTCCCGGCGGACGATGTCCGGCAGTCCGGAATATCAGCTGTGAAGAGCCCGAAACATCACCGAAACACCAATGCCGCGAGATTCACGAACGTGAAACACACCTGGTCGAGCCACGAAACCGTGGGCGAACACGCTGTGGCCACACGTCATATGTAAGGAGGGTCGCGTCGTGAAGATCGATAGCGGCACGACTGCCTGGATGCTCACGGCCACCGCGTTGGTGCTGCTGATGACTCCGGGCCTCGCGTTCTTCTACGGGGGCATGACCAGGGCGAAGAGCGTCCTGAACATGATGATGATGTCGTTCGTCGCCATCATCACGGTGTCCATCACCTGGGTGCTCTTCGGGCACTCCCTTGCGTTCAGCGACAACCCCATGTCCTGGCTGAACAACTTCGTCGGCGGTCTGGAGCACTTCGGACTGCAGAGCCTTGTCGACACGGCCACCAAGGACGACGGCACGGGCATGCCCAGCCTGATCTTCTCGGCCTTCCAGCTGACGTTCGCCATCATCACCGTCGCCCTGATCAGCGGTGCGATCGCTGACCGGGCGAAGTTCGGGGCCTGGGTGGTCTTCAGCGTCGTCTGGGCGACGCTCGTCTACTTCCCCGTGGCCCACTGGGTCTGGGGCACCGGCTGGCTCAACACCCTCGGCATCGAGGACTTCGCCGGCGGCACGGTGGTCCACATCAACGCCGGTGCCGCGGCGCTGGCGCTGGCGCTCATCCTTGGCAAGCGGCAGGGCTGGCGCAAGGAGCCGATGCGGCCGCACAACCTGACCCTGGTCCTCCTCGGCGCGGGCCTGCTGTGGTTCGGCTGGTTCGGCTTCAACGCCGGCTCCGAGCTCGCGGTGGACGGCACGGCCGCCCTGGCGTTCATGAACACCCAGATCGCCACCGCCGCCGCGGCCGGCGCCTGGCTGATCGTCGAGAAACTGCGCGACGGCCACGCCACCACCCTCGGCGTCGCCTCCGGCGCCGTCGCCGGTCTGGTCGCCATCACCCCCGCCTGCGGCTTCGTCGACCCCTGGGCGGCCGTCCTCATCGGTCTGCTCGCCGGCGTGGCCTGCGCCTACGCCGTCGGTCTGAAGTACCGGCTCGGCTACGACGACTCCCTCGACGTGGTCGGCGTCCACCTGGTCGGCGGTGTCATCGGCGCGGTCTCCCTGGGCTTCCTGGCCGCCTACCCCTTCCTCGAGCAGCAGAACAAGGGCCTCTTCTACGGAGGCGGGCTCACCCAGCTCGGCCTGCAGGTCCTCGGCCCCGTCGCGGTCGGCGGCTACTCGTTCATCGTCACGTGGGTGGTCGGCAAGATCATCGACAAGACCATGGGCTTCCGGGTGCCCGCCGAGGACGAGGTCACGGGCGTCGACATCACCACCCACGCCGAGACCGGTTACGACCTCGGCACCGTTCACGCCTCCGGCGTGAGCTCCAAGAACGGCCCCGTCTCCCCGGCACCTAAGAAGGTGGACGCATGAGGCTCATCACCGCGGTCATCAAGCCCTTCAAGCTGGATGACGTGAAAGCCGCCCTCGAACAGTTCGGCATCAAGGGCATGACGGTCAGCGAGGCGAGCGGCTACGGTCGCCAGCGCGGCCACACCGAGGTCTACCGCGGCGCCGAGTACCAGGTGGACCTGGTGCCCAAGGTCCGCCTGGAGGTCCTGGCGGAGGAGGACGACGCCGAGGACGTGATCGACGTCATCGTCAAGGCGGCCCAGACGGGCAAGATCGGCGACGGCAAGGTCTGGTCGGTCCCCGTCGACACGGTCATCCGGGTCCGCACCGGCGAGCGCGGCCCCGAGGCCCTGTAGGAAGACGACCGCTACACAGGCAAGGGGACGCCTTGAGGGGAGAAGCACGCTCGTATGCCGCCGCCCGCAAGGAGCGGGGGGCGGACACCGACCGGTGGCTCAAGGATCTCTTTCGCACGGCAAGCGACGGCGACCACATCTCCCTGGTCGCCGTCGGCAGCCTGGGGCGCGGCGAGCTCGCCCCGGGCAGCGACCTCGACCTGGTCCTGCTCCACAACGGCAGAGGCGACGTGGGCAGGGTCGCCGACCGCATCTGGTACCCGATCTGGGACTCCGGCGTCGGCCTCGACCATTCGGTGCGCACCGTGGACGAGGCCGTCGGGGTCGCCCGCGACGACCTGAAGGCCGTGCTCGGCCTCATCCAGGCCAGGCATGTGGCGGGCGATCCGGAGCTCACCAGGAGGGCCAGGGAGGCGGTGCTCGCCGAATGGCGCGCCGACTCCCGCCGCCGGCTCAGCGAGCTGCGCGACGCGGCCGACCAGCGGGCCCAGACCAGCGGAGAGCTCGCCTTCCTGCTCGAACCCGACCTCAAGGACGGCCGCGGCGGGCTCCGCGACGTCCAGGCCATGCAGGCCGTCGCCGCGGCCTGGGTCGCCTCGGCGCCTGGACCGCGGGCCCGTGAGGCCTACGAGTTCATCCTCGACGTGCGGCACGCGCTGCACGTCGTCACCGCCCGCGGCGCCGACCGGCTCGTGCTGCAGGAGCAGGACGCGGTCGCGGGGCTGCTGGGCCTGCTCGACGCCGAGGCGCTGATGCGCCGGCTCGCCGAGGCGGGCCGGACGATCTCCCACGCGTTCGACGCCACGTGGCGCACGGTTGACAGGCTGGTGTCAGGGCCGGCTCCCCGCGGGCGCCGGCCACTGGCCGACGGAGTGGTGGAGCACGGCGGCGAGGTGGTGCTCGCCAGGGGCGCCGACCCGCGCAAGGACCCGCTGCTGGTGCTGCGCGCCGCCGCCGCGGCGGCCGAGTCGGGACTGCCGCTCGGGCCCGCCACCGTGTCCGTTCTGGCTGGTCAGTCGGCTCCGCTGCCCGTGCCGTGGCCCGACGAGGCCCGTGACGCCCTCGTCTCGATCCTCGGTGCCGGCCGCGCCGCCGTGCCGGTGTGGGAGGAGCTCGACCAGGCGGGCATTCTTGTCAGACTGCTTCCTGACTGGGAGCGCGTACGGCACCGCCCGCAGCGCAACCCGATCCACCGTTTCACGGTCGACCGGCACCTGATCGAGGCCGCCGCCAACGCCGCCAGCCACACCCGCGAGGTCTCCCGGCCCGACCTCCTGCTGATCTCGGCGCTCCTGCACGACATCGGCAAGGGCTGGCCCGGCGACCATTCCGCGACGGGCGAGGTCGTGGTCCGCGACATCGCCACCCGCCTCGGCCTGCCCCCTGCCGACGTGGAGACCCTCGCCCTGGTCGTCCGCCACCACCTGCTGCTGCCCGAGACCGCGACGCGCCGCGACCTGGACGATCCGGTCACGATCGAGAAGGTCGCGGCCACGGTCGGCTCCCGGGAGGTGCTCGACCTGCTGGCCGCGCTGGCGATCGCCGACGGCCACGCCACCGGCCCGGCGGCCTGGAACGCCTGGAAGGCCGGGCTGGTCGCCGACCTGGTGCGCCGCGTCCGCTCGGTGCTGTCCGGCTCGCCGCCGCCCAAGGCGCCCACGCTGTCGCCGGAGCAGGCCG
>NZ_QNFZ01000071.1 GCF_003313395.1 Nonomuraea lactucae
GCCCCAGCCGGGCGGCCGGCCGTCGGCGGGCCGTCCGGGCTGCCCGTTCCCGTCGCCGCCCCAGCCGCCGGTCCCCCTGGACGGCACCCAGACGTCGGCGGTCTCGTAGCCACCTCCGCGGGGGTGCGGTCCGGACGACCACCCGCCCGCGTCGGAGGGCCACGGGGGCATGGACGGCCAGGCGGTGTTGTTCGGGTCGGCCGGGTTGGACGGGTACGAGGGATGGCCGGGCCCCAGCTGGTAGCCGCCCGCCGGCCATTGGGACGGCTGGCCGGGCCGCGGACCGGACTGAGGGCCGGCCTGAGGGGCTTGAGGGGCTTGAGGGGCTTGAGGGGCTTGAGGTGCGTGAGGAGCGGGTTGCGGGGTGACGTAGAGGTCGTCGCGGCTGACGGCCGGGGTGCCGCTGTGCGCGGGTGCGGGTGCGGGCGAGGGGCCGAGCAGCACCTCCGGCAGCAGCACCATGGCGGTCAGCCCGCCCGAGCCGTGCTGGCGGAGCTGCACGCGGACGCCGTGCCGGTTCGCCAGCCTGGCGACCACGAACAGGCCCATCCGGCGGGAGACCGAGACGTCGACGGTGGGGGCGTCCACGAGGCGCTCGTTGGCATGGGTCAGCTCCTCGTGGGTCATGCCGATGCCGGCGTCGGTGACCGACAGCATGACGCCGCCGCCGTCGATCCGGCTGCCGGAGACGGTGACGCGGGTCTCGCGCGGGGAGAAGGACAGGGCGTTCTCCACCAGCTCGGCCAGCAGGTGGATGACGTCGTTGACCGCCTGACCCGCCACCGAGACACCGTCAGGCACCTGGAGGACGACACGTTCGTAGCTCTCCACCTCCGACAGCGAGGCGCGGGCGACGTCGACCAGCTTCACCGGCTGACTCCACCGCCGAGGCGGATCCTGCCCCGCCAGCACCAGCAGATTCTCGCTGTTACGACGCATACGAGTCGCCAGATGATCCAGCTTGAACAGGTTCGCCAACCGGCTCTCGTCCTGCTCCCCCTGCTCCAACCCATCGATCAACGTGATCTGCCGCTCCACCAACGTCTGACTCCGCCGCGACAGGTTCACGAACATCGCATTCACATTGCTCCGCAGCCGCGACTCCTCACCCGCCAACCGCACCGCCTCACGATGCACCTCATCGAACGCCCGCGCCACCTCACCGATCTCATCCTCGGAATCCACACCGATCGGCTCCACGTCCATGAGCGCGGTGGTGTCCGACTCGCGCAGCCGCTGGACGGTGGCGGGCAACCGCTGCCCGGCGATGTGCAGGGCCTCACCCCGCAGCCTGCGCAGCGGCCGGACGAGGGACCTGGCCATCACGACGGTCACGACGAGGACGGCGAACAGCAGCGCCGCGATTGCGATGCCGACGATCATGGCGGTGTTCTGCTCCGCCTCCTGGAGGTCGCGGCTGCGCAGGATGATCGTCTCGGCCAGGCCCGCCTCGACCTTGCGCATGCGGTCGATCGCGCTGCTCATGGACTCGAACCAGGTGCCGGCGGCGTTGCGCGTGCCGAGCGTGGCGTCGGTGAGGCGGCTGTTCTCCTCCGCCAGCACGATGGCGCGGGCCCTGAGTCCCTCGGCGCGGTCGACGTCCTCGCCGCTGACGTTGTCCTCGTACGTCTGCCGCTGCGCGATCGTGGCGTTGGCCCGGAAGGCGACCAGCTCGCTGTCGCGCTGGGCGCGGGCCGCGAGGAAGTCGCTGAGCATGACGGGGTCGAACCTCCTGGTGGCGAAGGCCGACATCAGGATGGCCCGCTCCCTGGACGCCTGAGCCTTGGCCCTGCCCAGCGCCGCGAACGCGGCGACGCCGTCGGCGAGCTCCTCGTCGACGGCGCCCCGGTCGATGTCGTCGCCGAAGGCCATCACGTCACGGATGGTCTGCTCGTACAGGCGGATCACGGTCGGGGTGTCGAACTGGGACCCGGCGGCGGCCTTGCGCGCGCTGGGCAGCGCGTTGAGCCTGTTGCGGATCTGCACGGCCTCGGCGCGCTCGTTGCCGTCGGATGCGGCGAGGGACTCGATGCTCCCCCGTACGTTCTGCACGGCGGCGTTGACGCTCGCGTACTGCGCCTGCATCTTGCCCGCCGCGCTGGCCCTGCGCCCCTGGGCGACGTACGTGGCGGTCAGGTCCCGTTCGAGCTCCAGCGCGTGGGCCAGCTCCGCGAGCCGGCCGGTGAGCACCGCGAGCTCATTGACCCGCTGATACTGCACCGCGCTGCCGATGGAGGTGGCGACGCGGGTGCCGCCCAGGATGACCGCCGCAAGGGTGGGGATGACGATGAGGGCCAGCAGCTTCGAGCGCACCCGCCAGTTGCGCAGCGCGGACCTCTTGGAGCGCCGGGTGGGGGCGCCGGTGCGGGGCACGCGGACCTTGGCGTGGTCCGGCTGGGGTGGCACCGGGGTCGTCGCGGGCTCTGTGCCGGCGGGGGCGGGGTTCCCGCTGGTAGATGCAGTCCTCACCGACGTTGCAACCTCTCCTCGGACGTCTGATGCGGGCGGATCGCATCAGGACTGTTTGGCGTGCGGCGCCAACTCATCCATGGCGAGTGCTTATTTGAGCACACCCACATTAATTCGGCCAATGCCGCATGCATCACAAGTGACACAGTAATCGTCAAATCGCCATAAACCAGGCCATTTTAAGGTTCAACCGTAATGAAAAACCGGATGAAAGGCTGCAAACCCCACCAAACCACTCATAGCGGGCGAATCATCACTGGGTGTGGCCTGTCCAAGGAGAAACGGTTGATCAGCTCGGTACGCTGACTCCCGTCTGCTCATCTTCCCCGTCTGACCCGGTATGTCACTCGGTCGGATGCAGCCATGGAGACTTCAATGACGTTTTCCGCGAACGGGACATTCCCATGCGGCTGAATGCCCGCCGTGCCCTTGACAGCCCGCTGGTCTGCGGTGTCATCGGCGTGGTGGCCCTGCTGTCCGCCGCCGAGGCGGCCGGCAGGCTCGGCCTCATATCCACCGTCCAGTTCCCGCTCACCTCGACGGTGCTGCTGGAGGCCGCCGGGCTCGCCGCGGACCCGGCCTTCCTCGCCGACGTCGCGACCACCTTCGGCGGCTGGGCGCTGGGGCTGCTGGCGACCGTCGCGGTGGCCGTGCCGCTCGGCCTGCTGCTCGGCAGCGTGCCGCCGATCGAGGCGGCGCTGCGGCCGGTGATCGAGTTCCTGCGCCCCATCCCGTCGGTCGCGATCATCCCCCTGGCCACGTTCATGTTCTCCGGGCGGCTCGACCTGAAGGTCGCGGTGATCCTGTACGCGTCGACGTGGCCGATCCTGATCAACACCGTCTACGGGCTGCGCGAGGTCGACCCGGTGGCCAAGGAGACGCTGCGCACGTTCGGCTTCGGCCCGCTGTCGGTGCTGTGGCGGGTCTCGCTGCCGAGCACGGCGCCGTTCATCGCGACCGGGGTCCGGGTGGCGGCGGCCATCGCGCTCATCCTGGCGATCAGCACCGAGCTGCTCTCCAGTGGCGCCGGCGGCATCGGCAACTTCATCGTCCTGGCGGAGAGCAGTCCCGAGGGACTGAGGATGCAGGTCGCCGCGATCGTCTGGGCGGGCCTGCTCGGCCTCGTCACCAACGGCGTCTTCGTGTGGGGCGAACGCCGGATCTTCCGCTGGCACACGGCCAGGACGGGGGCGACGCAGTGATCAGGAAGGTCGCCGCCGCCGTGCTGCGGCTGTGGATCGTGCCGGTGGTGCTGGTCGTGTGGGAGCTGGGCACCCGGGCGCTGGCGGGGCCCTACTTCCCGCCCCCGACGAAGATCGCCGCTCAGATGGGCGAGCTGTGGTTCAGCGGCCCGCCCACCCGGCTCTGGCTCAACGACACCGCCCTGACCAACTTCCCGTACAGCATCGCCAACCTGCTGACGGGCTGGGTGCTGTCGGGCGTCGGGGGCGTGGTCGTCGGCGTGGCGCTCGGCCGCTCGTCGCTGCTCTTCCGGTTCCTCGACCCGATCATCCAGTTCGGCAGGGCGCTGCCGCCGGTGACGCTGCTGCCGCTGTTCATCGCCCTGTTCTCGACCGGCGCGCGGATGCACATCCTGCTGATCGCCTTCGGCATCGTCTGGCCGGTGCTGTTCAACGCGGCGGACGGCGCTCGCCACGTGGACCCGCTGCACCTGGACACGGCCCGCGTGTTCCGGCTCTCCCGCGTCCAGCGCCTGGTCAAGGTGATCCTGCCGTCGGCCCTGCCGAAGGTCTTCGCGGGGCTGCGGCTGAGCCTGTCACTGGCGCTGATCCTCATGGTCATCGCGGAGACCTTCAGCACGATCGGCATCGGCTACCAGCTCCGCGTGGCCGAGCGCGGCTACGACCTGCCCGGCACGTGGGGCGCGGTCATCCTGCTCGGCGTGCTGGGCTACGTGTTCAACCAGATCTTCGTGCTGCTGGAACGGCGGGCGCTGGCCTGGCAGAGCTCCGCCCAGCGCAGAACGTGACACGAGCCACTTCTTCCCCGAATTACATTCTGTCCCCATGCATAACACCCGATAAACCCGGCAGAAAGTTTGAATCTGGATATTTCATCGTATGTGGGGACATTCCGCTATCGGCGCTATGGGGCGTTTCCCGCCTTGCGCTAGGCTCGTTCCCTCAAGATCACGCCCAAGCGCGAATATCCACGCGTCTTCCCCCTGGAGCGATCATGTCCGGTCTCCGGCGCCGCCTGCGTATTTCCGCACTTTTGCTCACAGCCACCGCACTGCTCGCCGCCGGATGCGGCGGAGGCGGTTCGGCCTCCTCCCCGAACGCCGGCGGCCTCGAAAAGGCCGAGCTCAACATCGGCATGCTGCCGCTCCCCGAGGTCGCCCCCATCCAGATCGCCATCGACAAGGGCTTCTTCAAGGCCGAGGGCCTCACCGTCAAGCCCCAGATCATCCAGGGCGGCGCCGCCGCCGTGCCCGACCTGCTCAGCGGCAAGCTGGACATCCTGCACAGCAACTACGTCTCCGCGATCTCCGTCGTGGCCAAGGGCGTGGGCAAGCTCAAGGTCATCGGCGAGGCGTGGACCGCCAAGCCGGGCAACTTCGCGATCATGGTGAAGAAGGGCTCGCCCATCACCAAGGTGTCCGACCTCAAGGGCAAGAAGGTCGGCGTCAACACCCTCAACAACGTGGTCACCCTGACCGTGAGCGCGCTGCTCAAGACCAACGGCCTCACGCCCGAGGACGTCACGTTCGTCGAGCAGCCCTTCCCGCAGATGGCGGGCGCGCTGGAGGGCGGCCAGGTGGACGCCGGCTTCATGCCCGAGCCGTTCCACCAGATCGCCGCCAGCAAGAACGGCGCGGTCCTGCTGGCCGAGCCGTTCGCGGGACCGACCGCCGACTTCCCCATCGCCGGCTACATGGTGAGCGAGCAGTTCGCCAAGGAGAACCCCAAGACGGTGGCCGCCTTCCAGCGTGCCCTGCTCAAGGCAACCGAGGTGGCCATCTCCAACTCGGCCGAGGTCGACACGGCCCTGACGAAGTACACCAAGATCGACAAGGCCACCGCCGACCTCATGGTCCTCGGCGGCTTCTCCACCACGGTCAACGAGACGCGGCTGCAGCGGGTGGCCGACCTGATGCTCGAGTTCAAGTACCTGCCGCAGAAGTTCGACGTCAAGCAGATGATGCACACGCCGAGCGCATCCTGACGATGGAGCCGTGCGGGGTCCGCGCGGGCACGGGCTGACCCTGCGGCACCAGACGGACGACCCGAACAAAGGGGGAGCGCACGCCGCTCCCCCTTCGCATAGCGAGCGATCACGCCCGCCTGCTCATGGCGAGCGACCAGGCCCGTCGCCCGGCGGGCGGAGAACCTCCTGGGGGAGCACGATGCGAATCCTGATCATCGGCGCGGGAATCGGCGGCCTCACCACCGCCCTCAGCCTGCGGGCGGCGGGACTCGACTGCGTGGTCGTGGACTCCGCCACGGCCCTGCGCCCGCTGGGCGTCGGCATCAACCTGCAGCCGCACGCCGTACGCGAGCTGACCGAGCTGGGCCTGGGCGAGCGGCTGGCAGCCACAGGCGTGGAGACCACCTTCATGACCTTCACCGACCGGTTCGGCGGCGAGATCCTCGCGCTGCCGCGCGGGCGCTCGGCCGGCTACCGGTGGCCGCAGTACTCGATCCACCGGGGCGAGCTGCAGATGATCCTGCTCGCCGCCGTGAAGGAGCGCGTCGGACCGGTACGGCTGGGCACCCGGTTCGAGACGCTGCGGCAGGACGGCGACGAGGTGGAGGTGGTGCTCCGCGACGTGACCACCGGTGAGGCGCTGCGCGAGCGGGCGGACGTCGTGGTCGGCGCCGACGGCGTGCACTCGGCGGTCCGGGCCCGCCTGCACCCGGGGGACGACCCGCTGGTGTGGGGCGGGATCCGGATGTGGAGGGGCACGGCCAAGGGCGGGCCGGTCATGGACGGCGCGACCGTGCTCGTGGCCGGGTCCAACCGGAGCGCCAAGTTCGTCGCCTACCACATCTCCGCCGCCGACCCCCGGCTGGTCAACTGGGTGGCCGAGGTCAAGGTGGACGAGCCTGGGGTGGTCAAGGAGGCCGACTGGTCCCGTACGGGCGGGCTGGAGGACGTGGCGCGGCACTACGCCCGGTGGGAGCACCGGCACCTCGACATCCGGGGACTGCTGGCCGCCTCCGAGCGCATCCTGGAATACCCCATGTGCGACAGGGAACCGCTGGCCTGGTGGGGTGAGGGACGGGTGACGCTGCTGGGTGACGCCGCCCATCCCATGTACCCGATCGGGTCCAACGGCGGGTCGCAGGCGGTGCTCGACGCCAGGGTGCTGGCCAGGTGCCTGGCGACCTCGGACGACCCGGCGGCGGCGCTGGCCGCGTACGAGGCCGAACGGCGACCGCCCACCTCCGCGCTGCTGCTCGCGCACCGCTCGCTGCCGATCGAGGCGACGATCAGCCTGGTGGCCGAGCGGGCTCCTGGGGGTTTCGCCGACATCGCGGACGTGCTGACGGCGGAGGAACTGGCCTCGATGGCGGCGGCCCAGCACGGCATCACCGATGTGGACGTGCGGGCGCTGAACGAGCGGGAGTCGTGGAGCGTGCGCTAGCCGTTCCAGCCTGGCACGGCCATCCGGACGTTCAGCGCGTGCTCGACCAGATTGATCAACGCGCTCTTCAC
>NZ_QNFZ01000073.1 GCF_003313395.1 Nonomuraea lactucae
GGACACCTGCATCACCTGGACTGGCTCGCGCGGAGCTCCGCGCGCACCGCCGGAGTGAGCACCTGACCCGCACGGTCCACCATCAGCGTCATCTGATACGCCACCAGGCCCATGTCACAGTCAGGCGCCGCCAGCACCGCCAGGCACGAGCCATCGCTGATCGACATGATCAACGTCAGCCCGTGCTGCATCTCCACGATCGTCTGATTGACCGCACCACCCTCGAACACCCGGGCCGCGCCCTGCGTCAGGCTCACCAGCCCCGACGCGATCGCGGCCAACTGATCAGCCCGATCCGCCGGAAACCCCGCCGACGCCGCCAACGGCAGACCATCGGACGAAACCACCACCGCATGCGCCACACCCGGAACCGTGCTCACGAAATCAGTGATCAACCAATCGACCCCGCGCGCAGCATGGCTCAGATCCCTCACGCCCCCTCCTCTCCGCTGTCGCCGTTCTTCGGACCGGTCGGGTACGACTTGCCGTCGCTGATGTCGTCCCTGGCGGCCCGGAAGCCCTGCTGGAAACTCGACAGGCGGCTGCGCACCCGGTCGGGCGACACCGACGGCACGGGTGTCACCCCCTTGGGCGCGGACACCGTGTCCGCCGATCCGGGCACCAGGTTGGCCTTCGGCACCCGCTTCGGCAGGCCCGACGCCGTCGCGCCGTCCCGCACCGGCTCCACCACCGCCTCCGCCGCGCTCCACCCCACGTCGGCCTTGGCGGAGTCCCAGCTCGCGCCGTTGGCGAACCAGGCCGACTCGACCGCGGCGAAGATCGGCAGGTAGTCGTCGCCGCCGGAGGGCGGGGTGCTGACCCGGGGGATGGGGCCGGTGGCCGCCTGGTCGGTCTCCGGGAAGTCGTGCCGGGGCGGGCGGGACGGCGGCCGGCTGGAGCGATCACCGAGACGATCACTGAGACGGCCTCCCATGGGGTCCCCGCGAAGGTCGCCGCGCGGGCCGCCCCGGGGGTCGCCGCGCAGGTCGCTCCGGGGGTCGCCGAGAGGATCGCCGATGGGGGCACCGTGGTTCCACGGCGGCCGCTCGTCGAGGGGCGGCCGCCGGGGCATCCCGTTGGCGTCGCCACCCCAGCCGCCCGGGGGACGTCCGGCAGGCGGCGGGGACATCCAGCCGTCATGCTGGCCGGAGTGGTCGGCGCGGGTGTCGGAGGGCCAGCCGCCGGTGTCGGAGGGCCACTGGGGCATCGACGGCCAGGCGCCGTTCGCCTCCGCCGGCTGCGACGGGTAGGAGGGGTGGCCGGGGCCCATGTGGTAGGTGGCCTCCGGCCAGTGCGGCGCGGGAGACGGCTGCGGCCCGCGGAAGGCGTCCTCGAGTGCGGGGCCCGTCGAGCCGGTGTAGGCGGGCGAGGGCATGCCGAGCATCGCCTCCGGCAGCAGCACCATGGCGGTCAGCCCACCGGACGCGTGCGGGCGGAGCTGCACCCGGATGCCGTGCCGGTGCGCCAGCCTGGCGACCACGAACAGGCCCATCCGGCGGGAGACCGACACGTCCACGAGCGGGGCGTCGCTGAGCCGCTCGTTGGACTGCGCCAGCTCCTCGTGGGTCATGCCGATGCCGGAGTCCGTGATCGACAGCATGACGCCGCCGCCGTCGATCCGGCTGCCGGAGACGGTGACGCGGGTCTCGCGCGGGGAGAAGGACAGGGCGTTCTCCACCAGCTCGGCCAGCAGGTGGATGACGTCGTTGACCGCCTGACCCGCCACCGAGACACCGTCAGGCACCTGGAGAACGACACGTTCGTAACTCTCCACCTCCGACAGCGACGCACGCGCCACATCCACCAGCTTCACCGGCTGACTCCACCGCCGCGGCGGATCCTGCCCCGCCAGCACCAGCAGATTCTCGCTGTTACGACGCATACGAGTCGCCAGATGATCCAGCTTGAACAGGTTCGCCAACCGGCTCTCGTCCTGCTCCCCCTGCTCCAACCCATCGATCAACGTGATCTGCCGCTCCACCAACGTCTGACTCCGCCGCGACAGGTTCACGAACATCGCATTCACATTGCTCCGCAGCCGCGACTCCTCACCCGCCAACCGCACCGCCTCACGATGGACCTCATCGAACGCCCGCGCCACCTCACCGATCTCATCCTCGGAATCCACACCGATCGGCTCGACCTCGACCCGCGCGGTGCTGGTGTCCGACTCGCGCAGCCGCTGCACGGTCTCGGGCAGGCGGCGGCCCGCGACCAGCAGCGCCTCGCGGCGCAGCCGGCGCAGCGGGCCGCTCAGCGAGCGGGCCATGAGCGCGGTGATCAGCAGCACGAGGACCAGCAGCGCCACGATGGCGATCGCGAAGATCATCGCGCCCTGCTGCTCGGTGGCCTGGACGTCCTGGCTGCGCAGCAGGATGGAGTCGGCGACCTGCTGCTCGACCTGGCGCATGCCGTCGATGGTCTCGGTGACGGCGCCGAACCAGACCTGCCCGTCAGGGGTGAGTCCGAGCACCGTGTCGGTGAGGGGCTGGCCGGCGTCCTGCAGGGCGAGGGCGCGCGCCTGGATCAGCTCCGCGCGGTCGACCGCCTGTCCGCTGACCGTGTCGTCGTAGGCCTGTCGCAGGGCCAGCGGCACCTCGGCCCGGAACGTGGACAGCTCGCTGTTGCGCTGCGCGCGGGCGGCGATGAAGGCGTCCAGCTCGTCCTCGCCGAACCGGCCGACGGCCAGCGCGGAGACCAGCAGCGCCCGCTGCCGCGACACGTACTGCTTGGCCCTGGACAGGGCGGCGAAGCCCGCGACGCTGTCGGTGAGCTCCTTGTCGACGGCGCCCTGGTCGATGTTGTCGTTGATCGCCAGGAAGTCGGAGATGGACCGGTCGTAGAGCTCGATGACCGAGGCGACGTTGAGCCTGGACTCGACCGCGGTCCGGCGGGAGTTGGGCAGCTCGTCGAACCGGTTCTGGACGCGCACGGCCTCGGCGCGCAGGGGGCTGTCGGAGGCGGCCAGGGCGGCGACCGCACCGCGCGCCTCGGCGACGAGCCGGTCGACGGCGGAGTACTGCGCGGTGACCTCCGTGCTGTCGCCCTTGCGGCCCTGGGCGACGAACATGGCGGTGAGGTCGCGTTCGAGCTCGATCTGGTGGGCCAGCTCGGTCAGCCTGGCGGCCAGGGCGGCGGTCTGTTTGACCCGCTCGTACTCGGTGGCGCTGCTGAGGGACGAGGTCACGCGTAGCCCGCCGAGGATGAGCGCGGCCACGGTGGGGATGACGATCAGGACCAGGAGCTTCGTGCGTACGCGCCAGTTGCGCACGAACCCGCCGGTGCCCTTGGCGCGCCCGGCCCGTGAGGGCGGCGGCCCGGTCGTGGCGTGAGGTGACGGGAAGGCGGACTCCTCCGGCGGTAATCCGGAGTCCCCGCTTGCAGGGGGCAATGTTCTTCTCACTGGCCTCCGCAACCTCTCCTCGAGATGGTCCGAAACCCTTATTTATGTTCAACAAATAATCGGTCGACCGCCGCAAATGCCGCGGTCAATCGATCATCCGCATATGTCCCTACGTCCTGACAGTAGCCAGACGTCCGCGATGAACGCCAGCCATATCACCACCTAATATCCGGACATACCTCCATAGAAACAGTGCGATCGAAACTTGGCCATATATATTGATAATTTCCAGAATCGGGGGATCATGCGCAAGGGTTGGCTGCACTCGGGTGCGACGGTCGTCGATCCGGTCGTCGAGCACCCCCGTTCAAAGGAGACGCGACATGAGGCTCGGCGCACCAGGGCGCATCGCCCTGATCGGACTTGCGGTCACCCTTGCCATTACGGGGTGTTCCAGCACGGATGGCAAGCCCGGTGGCGCGACCAACGCCGGCGGGCTGGAGAAGACCAGCCTGCTGATCGGCCAGTACCCGGGGGCCGACTCCGCCCCCCTCTTCATCGCCATCGAGCGCGGCTTCTTCAGGGAGCAGGGCCTCAACGTCAAGACCGAGGCCATCCAGGCGCCCCAGGCCGTGCTGCCCAAGCTGTCCAACGGGAGCATGGACGTGGTGCTGGGCAGCTACGCCACCATCCTGACGATCCAGAGCGAGGGCTCTGAGAAGTTCAAGTACATCGCCGACTCCTACCAGGGCGCGGCCGGCGCGTTCGGCGTGATGGTGGCCAGGAACTCCCCGATCAAGAAGGTGGCCGACCTCAAGGGCAAGAAGATCGGCGTGAACGCGCTCAAGGGCCTGGGCGTCCTGACGATGAACCCCCACCTGAAGATCGCCGGACTTGACCCGACGCCGGGGAAGGACATCCAGTACGTCGAGGTGCCGACCACCAACTGGCTGCAGTCGCTGGAGAAGGGCGACGTGGACGCGGTCTGGATGACCGACCCCTACGTGAGCGAGGCCAAGAACAAGCTCGGCGCGACCATGCTGGTCGACACCATGTCCGGCCCGACCGAGAGCCTGCCGATCACCGGCTGGGCGGCCACCGAGAAGTGGGTGGCCGAGAACCCCAAGACGATGGCCGCCTTCCAGCGCGCCATGGCCAAGGCGCAGAACATCGCCGCCACCGACCGCAGCGCCGTCACGAAGATCCTGCCGACCTTCACCAAGATCCCCGCTGAGACGGCCGCGACCATCAACCTCGGCAACTACCCGACCACGCTCAGCGCCCAGCGCATCCAGCGCGTCGCGGACCTGATGCTGGAGTACGGCTTCCTCAAGCAGCAGATCAACGTCGACTCGATGATCGTGCCCTTCAAGGGATGACCGCTGAGACGACGCCGGCGCGGGCGGGGCAGCCGAATCAGGGACGCCCGAGTCCCTCCCGGGCCAGGCGGGGGAAGCTCCTCCGCCACGCCGTCGGCGTGGCGGCCTTCCTGCTCGTCTGGGAGCTGGCCGCACGGGCCGGCCTGCTCCCGTGGCTGCCGGCCGCCTCGGCCTCGCTCGCCCGGGTGGCCGAGCTCGCCTTCGACCCCGCCTTCGCCGGCGACCTGCTCTCCACGCTCACGGCCGCAGCCGCCGGGCTGCCGCTGGCCGTGCTGGTCGCCGTGCCGATCGGCCTGCTGCTCGGCACGGTACCGGCGGTGGAGGAGACCACCCGCGCGATCGTCGAGTTCCTGCGGCCCATCCCCTCGGTCGCGCTGATCCCGCTGGCCCTGTTCTTCTTCCAGCCCGAGATCAACGCCAAGGTGGCGCTGATCGTCTACGCTGCGTCCTGGCCCATCCTGATCAACACCCTGTACGGCGTGCGCGACGTGGACCCGGTCGCCACCGAGACGCTGCGCTCGTTCGGCTTCGGCTCGGCGGCGGTCATCTGGCGGGTCTCGCTGCCCAGCGCGGCGCCGTTCATCTACACCGGGATCCGGCTGGCGGCCTCGATCACGCTCATCCTCGCCATCAGCGTGGAGTACTTCGTGGGCGGCTCGGGCGGCATCGGCGCGTTCCTGATCCAGGCGAGCACCGGGATCGGCGCCGACGCGATGCTCGACGTGATCGCCACCCTGGTCTGGGCCGGCCTGGTCGGACTCGCCGTCAACGTCCTGCTGCTGCGCGCCGAGCGCCGCCTGTTCAGGTGGCGGCACGCATGATCCGGATGCTCTTCCGGCGGCTCTGGCTGATCCCAGTCGTCCTGGCCGGCTGGGAGTGGCTCGCCCGGGCCTGGGCCAACCCGTTCCTGCCCCCGCCGACGCGCATCGCCTCCTGGATGCGCGAGCAGTGGTTCTCCGGCCCCCTGCTCCTCACCGAGCAGGCGGTGGACAACTTCGTGCCCAGCCTCGTGCGGGTGGTCGGGTCGTGGAGCGCCGCCGTGGTCATCGGGATCACGCTGGGCGTCGCGATCGGACGGATCGGACGGCTGGCCGACTACGTCGACCCGCTCGTGGAGTTCGGCCGCGCCGTGCCGCCGCCCGCGATGCTCCCGGTCTTCCTGGTCCTGTTCACCATGGGCACCCAGGTCCAGGTGGCGACCATCGTCTTCGGCATCATCTGGCCGATCCTGCTCAACTCGATCGACGGCGCGCGGGGCGTCGACAGCATGCAGATCGAGACCGCGACCGTCTTCGGCGTGCCCGCCCACCTGCGGCTGTTCCGGATCATCCTGCCCGCCGCGTCCCCGAAGATCTTCGCCGGTCTGCGGCTGAGCGTCTCCCTGGCGCTCATCCTGATGGTCATCTCCGAGTTGAAGGGCAGCACGGACGGGATCGGCTACCTCTTGAGCGTGGCCAGCAACAACGCCGACATGCCGGGCATCTGGGCCGGTGTGGTGGTGCTCGGGGTACTCGGGTTCGCGCTCAACTCCCTGTTCCTCATGATCGAGCGCCGCATGCTCGGCTGGCACCGCGGCGCCCGCCGTACCGCTTAGGAGGCGGACGTGACGGACCTGCTCCTGAAGAACGTGCGCGTCGTGACGCACGAGCGGAACCACCCCGTCGCGGCGGACATCGCCGTGACCGGCGGGCGGGTCGAGCAGGTCGCGCCCGGCCTGTCCGGCGAGGGCGTGCCCGAGGTGATCGACGGCTGCGGCCGGCTGGCCTTCCCCGGCGTCGTGGACGCCCACCAGCACTGGGGCATCTACAACCCGCTCCGCGACGACGCGTCCACCGAGAGCAAGGCCGCGGCGCAGGGCGGCGTCACCACCGCCCTCACCTACATGCGGACCGGGCAGTACTACCTGAACCGGTCCGGCCCGTACGCCGACTTCTTCCCCGAGGTGCTCCGGCTGGCCGAGGACCGCGCCTTCGTCGACTACGGCTTCCACCTCGCGCCCATGTCGAGCGGCCACATCGGCGAGCTGCCCGACCTGGTGGAGCGGTTCGGGGTGCCGTCGTTCAAGATCTTCATGTTCTACGGCGGGCACGGGCTGCACGGCCGCTCGGCCGACCAGAGCGGGTTCCTGATGCTGCCCGAGGGCGAGCGCTACGACTACGCCCACTTCGAGTTCGTGATGCGCGGCGTGCAGGCGGCGCGCGAGCGCTTCCCCGAGCTGGCCGGCGAGATCTCCCTGTCGCTGCACTGCGAGACCGCGGAGATCATGACGGCCTACACCAAGCTGGTGGAGGAGTCCGGAGAGCTGACCGGGCTGGCCGCCTACAGCGCCTCGCGGCCGCCGCACTCCGAGGGGCTGGCCGTGTTCGTCGCCTCCTACCTCGCCCACGAGACCGGCCTGGGCAACGTCAACCTGCTCCACCTGTCCTCGCGCAAGGCGCTCGACGCCGCGGTGCGGATGGCGGGGACGTTCCCGCACATCGACTTCCGCCGCGAGGTCACCATCGGCCACCTGCTCGCCGACATCGACACGGCCAACGGGCTCGGCGGCAAGGTGAACCCGCCGATCAGGCCGCGCGAGGACGTCGAAGCGCTGTGGGAGTACGTGCTCGACGGCGCCGTCGACTGGGTGGTGAGCGATCACGCCTGCTGCCGCGAGGAGCTCAAGTTCGGCACGCCGGCCGACGACGTGTTCGTGGCCAAGGCCGGTTTCGGCGGCGCGGAGTACCTGCTGCCCGGCCTGATCACCGAGGGCCGCCGCAGGGGCCTGTCGTACGGGCGGATCGCCGAGCTCACGTCGTGGAACCCCGCCCGCAGGTACGGCCTGCGGGCCAAGGGGACGATCGCCCCCGGGTTCGACGCCGACATCTGCCTGGTCGATCCGGACAGCACCTGGACCGTGCGGGCGGCGGAGTCGGAGTCGTCCCAGGAGTTCACGCCGTTCGAGGGCTTCGAGCTGACGGCGAAGGTCACGGACACGTTCGTGCGCGGCCACCACGTGCTCGACACCGGCAAGATCGTGGGCAGCCCGGTGGGCCGCTACGTCCCCAGGCCGATGGGCTGACCGAGTATGAGCGTCCTCATGTTCATAGATCACGGCCTTCGGTAAAGTCGAGCTGTAATCTCAGGATTTCCCGCCCTTAGGACATGAGTTGCTCGAGATAGACAACCTCACACACGTGTACGGGCCCGGCAGCCCGAATGAGCACCACGCCATCGACGGGCTGAAGCTGAGTGTCGCCGCGGGCGAGCTCCTGTGCGTCGTCGGCCCCTCGGGGTGCGGGAAGTCGACGCTGCTCCGCTCCATCGCGGGGCTAATCAAGCCGACGGGCGGCGAGATCCGGGTCGACGGCAAGCTGGTGCGCCAGACGCCCGACAATCTGGCCGTGGTCTTCCAGGACTACAGCCGGTCGCTGTTCCCCTGGATGTCGGTGGCCGACAACGTGGCGCTGCCGCTGCGCCGCCGGGGCATGGACAAGCGGCAGAGGCGCGAGGCCGCCCAGGAGGCGCTGGAGTCGGTGGGCCTGGCGGAGGCGGGGCGGAAATACCCGTTCCAGCTCTCCGGGGGCATGCAGCAGCGGGTGGCGATCGCCCGCGCGCTGGCCTACCGGCCGTCGTTGATGCTCATGGACGAGCCGTTCGGTTCGGTGGACGCGCAGACCCGCGAGGACCTCGAGGACCTCGTGCTGAAGGTGCGCGGCCACCACCGGATGACGATCGTGCTCATCACCCACGACATCGACGAGAGCGTGTACGTGGGCGACCGGGTCGTCGTGCTGTCGAAGGCGCCCGCGCACGTGGTCGGCGACCTGAAGGTGGACCTCCCGGCGCCCCGCGACCAGATCACCACGCGCGAGCACCCCGACTTCGTGCGCCTGCGCGGCGAGGTCGGCCGGCTCGTGCGCGGGGTGGACGCGCCCGCCGCCACCGCCTGACACCGGTGTCGGCCTGAGGGCCCGAACGCCGGTGCCGCCGGACGGTGGTCCGGCGGCACCTGGACGTGCGGGTGGGCGCCGTCAGGCCGGCGCGTGCATGTGGCGCGTCAGCGCGTGCTCCACCAGCGTGATGAGCGTGCTCTTCACCGACTCGCGCATCCGCGCGTCGAGGCGGACGACCGGAATGTGCGAGCCGAGCGACAGCGCCTCCCGGATCTCGTCGTCCTGGTGCGAGAACTGCCCGTCCCAGCCGTTGATGCCGATGACGAACGGCAGCTTGGCCTCTTCGAAGTAGTCGATCGCGGGGAAGCTGTCGGCCAGCCGCCGGGTGTCCGCCAGCACGACGGCTCCGATCGCGCCGCGCACCAGGTCGTCCCACATGAACCAGAACCTGTGCTGCCCGGGCGTGCCGAACAGGTAGAGGATCAGGTCGCGATCGAGCGAGACCCGGCCGAAGTCCATGGCCACGGTCGTCGTGGTCTTGTTGGGCGTGAGCGAGACGTCGTCGACGCCGGCCGAGGCGTCCGTCATCACGGCCTCCGTGGTGAGCGGCAGGATCTCGGAGACCGCGCCCACGAACGTCGTCTTGCCCACGCCGAAACCGCCGGCCACGACGATCTTCGTCGATGTTAGGCCGGCGCTAGAGCCTGCGAAGTCCACTGAGCACCCTTTCGAGCAAGTTGATGTCCGGCTTTCCCGCGTCCAGCGCAGGCTGGTGCACGCGGATCAGGCCCTCGGACGCCATGTCGGCGATCAGCACCCGCACTACCCCGAGAGGCTGGCGGAGGAGTGCGGAGATCTCGGCGATCGACCTGACGTTCCGGGTCAGTTGAATGATCGCCTGATACTCCGGACTCAGCAGAGATATGTCTTGGTATTCCGACGTCACGGAGGACACCAGAGCCTCCATGGCGAACTTCATCCGCGGCGCCGTGCGCCCCCCGGTCACGGCATAGGGCCGTACGAGGGAGCTCGACTTCTGCGGACGTGGAGCCGCCGAATGCGGCGGAGTGCTATCACCAGCCCAACCCTGACCTGACACTATGTTCTCCTGTCACCGCCACCCGGCTAACGGGGGCGGGCCGCCTGCAGCTCGGCACGTACGGCCGGCGTCAGGACCTGCCCCGCGCGCTCGACCAGCAGCGTCATCTGATAGGCCACCAGGCCCATGTCACAGTCGGGCGCGGCGAGCACAGCCAGGCAGGAACCGTCGCTGATCGACATGATCATCAAGAGACCGCGCTGCATCTCGATGACGGTCTGCGTCACCAATCCGCCCTCGAAGACGCGCGCCGCTCCCTGCGTCAGGCTGATGACACCCGAGGCGACCGCGGCCAGCTGGTCGGCGCGGTCCTTCGGGAAACCCTCGGAGAAGGCCAGCGGCAAACCGTCGGACGACACCACGACGGTGTGCGCGACACCAGGCACGTTGTTCACAAAGTCAGTGATCAGCCAGCTGATGCCACGTGCTCCCTGGCTCATTTCTCTCATTTGTCCTCCTCATTCTCTTCTCCGCGGGTGAACGCGCGGCCTTGTCGAACACCCTGCTGGAAGCTGGAGAGCCTGCTGCGCAACCGATCGGGGGAGATCTGCGGCGCCGGTGACGTGGCTGGCGGTTCGGCCAGGCTGGCGGTGCCCGGCACGAGGTTGGCCTTGGGCACGCGGCGCGGCAGGCCCGAGGACGTGACGCCGCCCTGCGCGGGCTCGGCGGCCGCCTGCGCGGCCTGCCACCCG
>NZ_QNFZ01000079.1 GCF_003313395.1 Nonomuraea lactucae
CTGCCCGGGCCGCCGGGCCGCTCTCCGCGGGCGCGGGCGGCCGCTCGTTTGGGCGGCGCCGGGTTGCTGCTGCCGACGCTGGCCGAGTCCGATGTCACGCTGCTCGACCTGTCGGTGCACAGCCAGGCGCTGCGCGACGGCGCCTGGCTGGCCGGGGACGAGGACGGGGGCGTGGCCGCCTCGCCGGAGGAGGAGGTGGAGTGGCGGATCGCCCGGCAGGCGTCGGGCCAGGTGTCGGGCCGGTCGTGGGCGGTGGTGTGCCGTTACGGCGAGGCGCGGCTGACCCGCACACGCGTGCACAGCCTTCAGCCGCCCACCAGCGTGGCGCTCGGCGTGGAGGTCTTCTGCGCCGCGGGCACGCCGGTGGCCGCCCCCTTCGACGGCGTGGCACGGTCGAGCGGGCCCGGCCGGGTGAGGCTCGCCGGGTCCGGCATGGACCTGCACCTGTCCGGGATGCGGCTGAGCGCGAGCGGGGAAGGCGGGGGAGCGCGCCTGGCCGCCGGTGACCCGCTGGGCGAGGTCGCCGACGGACGGCTGTTCGTCCAGCTGTGCACCATCCGCGAGACGGTGCGTGACATGCTGCCGCCCCGGTTCGTGACCGCCGAGGCAGCCCGCGCCTGGCTGGGCGTGTGCCCCGATCCTTCGCCGCTGCTCGGCCTCGACTGCGCCGTCCCGGCCGAGCCGAGCGCCGCACGGGTGCTCGGCGAGCGGCACGCCGCACTGGCCGCGGTCCAGGAGTTCTACTACGACCAGCCGCCCAGGATCGAACGGGGCTGGCGCCAGCATCTGATCGACGTCGAGGCCAGAACCTACCTCGACATGATCAACAACGTGGCCGCCATCGGGCACGCCCACCCACGGCTGACCGCCGCCGTCAGCCGGCAGTGGGCGCTGCTCAACACCAACTCCCGCTTCCACTACCGCCTGGTCGCCGACTTCGCCCGGCGCCTGGCCGGCCTGCTGCCGCCCGAGCTGGACACCGTCTTCCTGGTCAACAGCGGATCAGAAGCCGTGGACCTGGCGCTGCGGCTGGCCCAGACCTACACCGCACGCCAGGACGTCATCTGCGTGGCCGAGGCCTACCACGGCTGGACCATCGGCTCCGATGCCGTCTCCACCTCCATCGCCGACAACCCCAACGCCCCGGCCACCCGCCCGCCGTGGGTGCACACCGTCCTGGCCCCCAACACCTACCGGGGCCGCTTTCGCGGCCCGCACGCCGCCGCCCGCTACCTCGACAACGCCCGCGACGTCATCGCCGCCACCATCGCCGCCGGACGGCCCCCGGCCGCGTTCATCTGCGAAGCCGTGTACGGCAACGCCGGTGGCGTGCCCCTGCCCGAGCGCTACCTGCACGGCCTCTACCAGGCCGTCCGCCAAGCCGGCGGCCTGTGCGTCGCCGACGAGGTCCAGGTCGGCTACGGACGGCTCGGCCACCACTGGTGGGGCTTCGAACAACAGGGCGTGATCCCCGACATCGTCACGGTCGCCAAAGCCATGGGCAACGGCCACCCGCTCGGCGCGGTGATCACCCGCCGCGACATCGGCGACGCCTTCCGCCGCAACGGCTACTTCTTCTCCTCAGCCGGCGGCAGCCCGGTCAGCTGCGCGGTCGGCATGACCGTGCTGGACGTGATCGAAGACGAGGCCCTGCAGCACAACGCCGCCCGCACCGGCGAGCACCTGCGCCGCCGCCTGAACCACCTGGCCCGCCACCACCCGATCATCGGCGCGGTCCACGGCATGGGCCTGTACCTGGGAGTCGAACTCGTCCGCGACCACACCAGCCTGGAACCGGCCACCCACGAGACCGCCGCCATCTGCGAGCGGCTGCTCAGCCTCGGCGTGATCGTCCAGCCGACCGGCGACCACCTCAACATCCTCAAGATCAAACCACCGATGTGCCTGACCACCGACAGCGCCGACTTCTTCGCCGACGCGCTGGCCCTGACACTCCGCGACGGCTGGTGAGCCCAGAGAAGGGAAGCAAGCGTGATCTCCGCAGTCGTGATGCCCCGGCCCGACGCGCCGCTGGAGGTGCGCGGGTCACGTGTACCGGGCCGTCCAGGTGATGGCCCGCTACGGGCGGACCTCGCCGCGCAGCGCGTGGTGAAGGCGCTCATCGTCCCGTAGCGGATCCGGCGGATCCGGCGGAGCCGGTAACCGGGGGCTGGGTGCCACTCGACCGCCCGACGTTCGTTACGCTGGCAAGGAAGACCGCTGACCTGCGAAAACTCTCCGCTGGATGGCGGGAGGTACTCCAATGAACATGATCATAGGTCGTGGACGGGCGATCGAGGTCGCGTGCGCGGCGGCCGTGCTGCTCGGCGCCGCGGGACATGGCGTGGGTGCGGCCGCTTCCGGATATGCCGCTTCGACACCCGCGGCGCCCGCGTCGGCGCCTTCCCTGTCGTCGCCCGCCGCTGTGAGTGTCCAGAACGACGTGATCCTGAGGGACTTCTCCATCGCGATCGCCGACCGGCGACTCGCCCCCGGCACTCACACGTTCAGGCTCCACAACGCGGGGCGCGCACCGCACGCCCTGGCCATCATGGGACCCGGCATGGGGGCCGTGCGGCGGTCGGAGACGCTCGCCGGCGGGGAGACGGCCCGGTTCACGGTCAACCTTGTCCGGTCCGGGACGTATCAGGTCTGGTGCCCCGTCGACGCGCACCGAGGGCGGGGGATGGAGACCACGCTGGTCGTCAGGTAATCACGACCGGAGGCACGGCGGGCCCGGCGCGGTCCAGCCGTCTCACTGCCGTGCCCTTGCCAGCGCATAATCCCGTTATTACAGTAACTCGATTATGAACGTCCGGGAGTACATGAGCCGGGTGCCCGGCTACGCCGCGTTCCCGTCGGTGGACGCCATGCGGGACGAGTTCGACCAGGTGGCAGCCGCCCATCCCGATCTGGTGCGGCTGCGCCGCGTGGGCACGTCCCGGCTGGGGGAGCCGCTGCGCGCCCTGAGCATCGGCGACGGCCCCCTCGACGCGGTGGTCATCGGGGGACCGCATCCCAACGAGCCGGTCGGCGCCCTCACCGTCAGCGCGTTGATCCAGCTGCTGTGCCAGGACGCCGGGCTGCGGGCGGGACTCGGCTTCCGCTGGCACTTCGTCGCCTGCGCGGACCCGGACGGCGCCAGGATCAACGAGGCCTGGTACGGCCGGCCCGGCGACCGCCGCGCGTACGTCGAGAACTTCTTCCGCCCCGACCTGGCCGACCAGGTCGAGTGGACCTTCCCCTTGCTGGGCGGGGATTACCACTTCGACCGAACGCTGCCGGAGACGGCGGCCCTGATGCGCCTCATGGACCAGGTGCGTCCGTCGCTGGTCTACTCCCTGCACAACGGCGAGTACCAGGGCGCGTTCTTCTACATCAACCGGGACGATCGGGTGCTCGCCGAGCGGCTGGCCGGCGTGCCCGGCGTGGAGGGCATCCCGCTGCACCACGGCGAGCCCGAACTGCCGGGCGCCAAACCGCTCTCCCCGGCCGTCTACCTGACGCCGGACGGGGCGCGCGTCGGCGCCGCGTTCGGCGCGGGCGGCAACAGCGCCGACTACGCGGCCCGGTTCGGGGCGCTCCACCTGATCGCCGAGGTGCCCTACTGGACCGACGACCGGGTGTCCGACCAGAGCGAGGTCGGCCGGCCGTACAGGGAGATCGTCGCCGAGGGCGCGGCGGCCCGGCGGGAGCTCTTCGACACGCTGCGGGAGGGCATGCTGGCCGTCTCGGGCGACCTGACCGTGCGCTCGCCGTTCCGCCGCTCGACCGAAGGCACGCTGGAGACCTTCCGCAGGCTCGCCGAGCTGGAGGAGGCCGTGCCCTGCCTCGACCGCCCGGCCACGGTCGCCGAGGAGTTCGGCAACCGCCAGGCATTGCACCTGTTCCGGCTCCGCCTTCTCGGGCTGTTCCTGCGCATGCTCGACGCCGAGATCGCCGTCGGCAACCCGACGCCGGCCATCCGCGAGCAGCGCCACCTGCTCGCCGAGCGCTTCGACCTCTGGTACGGCCAGGCCGAGGCCGACTCCCCCGGACCGCCCGTCGAGATCCGCAAGCTGGTCGCGGTGCAACTCGGGGCCGCACTGGTCGCCGCCTCGCACGCGGCGGAGAGTCGCGCCGCTATGGACGGCCGGGACAGCCCAGCAGGATTCCGCGAAGGCTCATGGTGAGGTAGTCGGTCAGCTCGTCAGGGGACATGGCCGCGATGGGCCCGTCGGCCAGGACGTAGCGGCTGAACGTGACCCCGATGAGGTGCGCGCCGAGCAGGTCGACCCGTAGGGGGACGTCGGCGCCGTCCAGCACGGTGAGGTAGGCGCTGATGCTCTTCTCGCGCATGGCGCGCAGCAGCGCCTTGGCGGAGTCCTGGTCGTCGGCGGCGCCGCGGACGAGGGCGATGAAGGGGTCGGCGCTGTCCGCGGACTCCATGCGCGCGACGTACGCGCGGGCGACGCGCCCGGCCAGGCCCTCGACGTCGCCTTGGACGCTCTCCCCGAGATCACGCGTCCCCGGCACGGCGGCGAGGAAGAGCTCCTCCTTCGAGGAGAAGTGCAACACCACGAGCCCGTGGGTGACGCCCGCCCGTTGCGCGATCTGCCGGATGGTGGCCTTGACGTAGCCGCGCTCGGCGAAGACCGAGCGCGCCGCGGCCAGGATGGCGGCCCGCCGGGCCTCGGGATCGCGTATCCGCTTCTTCGTGTCAGGCCCCATGTCCTTACTGTACACGTGGACATTAAGGGTGGATCGGAGGTACGCTACTGACCAGATGGTCATTAATAAGACCGTCACGCCTGAAGGGATGACCATGAACCTCGAACCCCTCTCCCCGGACAACACGACCGTCGTGCTGGTCGACTACGCCGTCGGCTTCGCCAACCTGCTCCGCTCGCACGACCTCCGGGAGCACATCGCCAACGTCACCGGGCTCGCCAGGACCGCCAAGCTCTACGGGAGCGGTCTGGTGGTGACCAACGGCGAGGCGTCGAAGCCCTCCGGCCCGCTCTACCCCGAGCTGCTGGAGGTGATTGGTGACCAGCCGGTCATCGAGCGCGCCACCGCGTTCAACTCCTTCCTCGACCCGGACTTCGCCGAGGCCGTGCGGGCCACCGGCCGGCGCAGGCTGCTCATCGGCGGCATCGCCACCGACGGCTGCGTCATGCAGACCGTGCTCGGCGCGCTGCGCGAGGGCTACGAGGCGTACGTGGTCGTCGACGCCTCGGCCTCGCTCAGCAGGGAGGCGCACGACACGGCGGTCCAGCGGATGGCGATGGCCGGCGCCGTGCCGGTCACCTGGTGGTCGGTGGCCGCCGAGTTCCAGCTGGAACCGCGCTTCGCCGACGCGCCGCACCGCACGCGGCTCATGACCGAGTACCAGCCCGGCATGACGATGGCGGGCCGCACGTTCTTCGCCGGAGTGGGCCAGGGGCGCCTCGCCGCCACGACCGCCTGAACACCCGTGGGCGGGAGCCGAGCAATTACTGGACAGGAATTGGTCAGGAGTATGACCACTTACCGGTGCGAAGCTCGGCTACAGCGGTCCGGGACACGGCCTGTGCCGGGTTGCGCGTGTCCCGGACCGGAGCCCGCGGTGAATCGGACGCGGCGCCACCGGATGGACCGACATGGGCCGGATGGACCGACATGGGAGGGGGAGAGGTGCCGAGCATCACGTCCGAGCAGTTGCCGCTGGCATACGTGATCACACCCCCGTCCTCCGAGGAGGCCGTCTTCGAGGCGATGGTCGACGGATGGGTCCGGAAGCAGCGCGAGACCGGGCGTTTCCAGGCGTCCACTCTCGACTTCCGTGAGCGGATCGTGCGCCGGTTCGCCGTATTCACCGGCGCCCATCCCTGGCACTGGTCGTCCGAGCAGGTCGATCGGTGGGCCACCCATCTGACCGCCGAGCTCGGCCGGGCGCAGTCCACCGTGTGCCGCTACCAGGCCGTGCTACGGCTCTTCTGCGACTACGCGGCCTCGCCCCGCGACGGCTGGCCGGAGTGGTGCGAGGACCGCTTCGGCACGGCCCCCGCGCAGATCTGCCCTGAGGTGACCACCGTCCGTCAAGGCGACCGGAGACGCCGGCCGATGACGCGCGAGGAGGTCCAGCTCTTCCTCGACCATGCCGACAGCCAGGTCGAGGCCACCACGCGGCAGGGCGGAAAGGGCGCCATGGCGCGCTTTCGGGACGCCACCGTCTTCAAGGTCCTCTACGCCTGGGGCCTGCGCTGCTCCGAGGCGTCCGCGCTGAACCTCGACGACTTCCGCAGGCACCCCCGGGCTCCGGAACTGGGCCGGTTCGGCGCGCTCCGCATCAGGTCGGGCGGGCGGGCCAGCGGGCTTTCACAGCGGAGGCGGACCGTGCTCAGCGTGATGCCGTGGGCGGTGGAGGCGGTCCAGGAGTACCTGGCCGAGATCCGGCCCGGCTACCGCGTGAGCCAGCTGCCGGCCCTGTGGCCGACGGAGCGAGGCGGGCGCCTGAGGGCCAGGGAGATCGAGGAGCGGTTCGCGGCCTACCGTGACGCCCTCGGCCTCGATCGGACGCTGACGCCACTCTGCCTGCGCAGCGCGTACATGGCCCATCTGCTGGAGGACGGCGCCGAGCTGGCCTTCGTCCAGGAGCAGGTGGGGCACCGCTTCGGCGTGACGACGGCGATCTGTGCCGGCTCCACAGAGGGGAACCGACGTGACGGCTGAGCTCGATTACCGCTGGCATCTGCGCAAGGTCATGGCCGGCCGCGGCATGCACGCCACCTCGGATCTGCGCCCGCTGCTGGCCGAACGGGGTCTCAAGCTCTCGCAGAGCCAGGTCTACCGGCTGGTCGCCGAGCGGCCGGTGCGGCTGAACCTTCAGGTGCTCATGGCCCTGCTCGACATCCTGGGCTGCGCGATCGACGACCTGATCGAGCCCGTCCCCAACGGGCGAGACCGGCGCGTAGTCCTGACCAAGGCGTCCGGGCGCGCCGACGCCAGGGACCGGTCCCGCCCGAAGCGGCCCAAGCGGGCACGCGTCCTGCCCCGACAGGAGCCGGCACCCCGGTCCGAACCCGCGCCCGCTCACCGACCCGCGGAGCCTGACGTCAGCGGCTGATCGCGGTGAGCACCTCCTCCCTCGCCAGGGTGCTCGTCGGCGCCTCCTCGGCCAGGGCCAGCGCCCTGCCCACGAGGCCCTCCCGCGCCAGCACCTCCCCGGGCGGGACCAGCATCGACCCCATGTCGGCCATGGCCGTCAGCACCTCGGGGTCGGCCGGCTTCGCGGCGTCCAGCGCCTTGGCCACCGCCCAGGTCGGACTGTCGTAGAAGCGCCTGCCGTGGATCCGGGCGTAGATGTCCCCGAGCCGGTTGTGCTCCCAGAATGCCAATGTGTCGTAGAACGGGCCGAGCGCCCTGTGCGCCGCCTCCTCGTACCCGAGGACCAGCTTGTCGGGGGCGTCGTGCGCGCGCACGGCCTCGCGCAGCAACTCGGCCTGCACGAACGCCATCGACATGCCCTGGCAGAACGCCGGGTTGGTCGTCGCCCACGCGTCTCCGACGCTGACCAGCCCGGTCGCCGGCGGGTGACCCCCGGCGATGGAGCGCCGCCGCCGGGTGACCGGCCCGGCCGCCTGCAGGACCCCGGTGACGGGCTCGCCGTACGCCACCCACTCGCGCAGATCGGGAAACAGCGCGGCCACCCGGTCCCAGACGTGCTCCTCGTACAGCGACCGCATCACCCGGTCGCGCCTGGAGACCACGAGCGTCAGCGACCACGTGCCGTCGCCGCTGGGCAGGGCGAGCGTGGAGATGCTGTCGTGGTGCTGCAGCGGCCAGGCAGGCTGTGGCGGCAGGCGGCCTCCCGCGGCGTGGAAGTAGCGGGAGTGGAAGTCGAACCCCGCGTCCGCCCGCAGCGCGAGCCGTCGCCCGACGCTGTGGAGACCGCCTATCAGGGTGCTCACCGGCGAGTCGTCCCCGCCCGCGTCCACCACGAGCGTGGCCCGCACCGTCTCGCCGCTCTCCGTCACCACCGCGTTCACGTGCGGCACCCCGCCCGCGCCCGGCCGCCCGGTCCGGAGCGTGCGAACGCCGACACCACGCCGTATCTCGATGTTCGGCCTGCGCGCCGCCGCCTCCACCAGCGCGCCCTCCAGCACCGGCCGCCGCACCGCCAGGGCCTCGTACCGGTGATGGGGCGCCGCCCTCGCCCCGGCGAGCAGGTTCCACCGCCGGCCGCCCCCGGACTCGACCGTGGCGACCACCTCGGGCAACTGCCGTTCCAGTACGGCCAGGCCGCGGGGCAGCAGCACGTGCGGCTGGCGGAACTGGGAGACACCCGGGCGATCACCGGCCTCCGGCTCCGCCGAATCGCGATCGAACACCGTGACGCGATGACCGTCGGAGGCGAGGAAGAGGGCGGCCGCCAGGCCCGCCGGCCCGGCCCCCAGAACGACTATGTCCACCGTCATTCAGGCATCGTCGGCCGCGTCCCTGCCCACTCTCCATACCGATCCCTGTTCATTCCGAGGCCGTTCCGGAGGACCGATATCGTGAGCCGTCATTAGATGATTGATTCATGCATCAGATACACGAACCCCCAGTTCAAGTGCCATGCGAGGCATTTAATTTCGCGTTTTATGCGGCCTCGAAGTGTGTCAAATTACTTGTTGTTCTAGTAAGGGCGACAAAACACTAAAGGCTAGAGTTGGCGATATGTCATTGGGGAGTGGCAAGAAGTCCGAGCTGCTTGGCTGCCGTGTGCAGGCTGCGCGCGAGATGGCGTTCGTGGGCCGCGAGGAGGAGCTCGCGGTCTTCAACGCGGCGCTCTACGGCGGCTGCAGCGTCCTCTACGTGCACGGCCCGGGCGGCATCGGGAAATCGGCCTTACTTCGGCGGTTCGCGCAGGAGGCGGCGGGGGCGGGGCGGTCGGTGGCACGCCTGGACGGGCGGACGGTGGAGCCGTCGCCCGCGGCGTTCGCGGCCGAGGCCGAGCTGCTGCTGCGCGACGAGCAGGCGGTGCTCCTGGTCGACACCTTCGAACGGATCCAGGGCCTGGAGGGCTGGCTGCGGGAGCGTTTCCTGCCGAGGCTGAGGGTGGGCGCGCTCGTGGTGATCGCCGGGCGGTTCCCGCCGGACATGCAGTGGCGGGCCGATCCGGGATGGGCCGGCGCGCTGGAGGTCTTGTCGCTGCGCGACCTGCCACCGGGCGACGCCAAGGCGCTGATGGACAGCTGCGGGGTGGCCGACGAGCTGCGCGAGCCCCTGCTGGCCTTCGCCGGCGGGCATCCGCTCGCGTTGCTGCTGGGCGCGGCGGTGGCGGTGAAGGACGGCAAGGCGAGCAGGCGCTGGACCCCCAACCAGGACGTCGTGGGCACCCTGCTCGACCAGCTGGTGGGCGAGGTGCCCTCGGACGCGCACCGGCACGCGCTGGAAATCTGCGCGCACGCCTACATGACCACGGAGGACCTGCTGCGGACCGCCCTGCCCGAGGATGCAGGGATGTTGTTCGGCTGGTTGCGGCGGCTGCCGTTCGTGGAGTCGAGCAGCCTCGGGCTGTTCCCGCATGACGTGGTGCGGGAGGTGCTGGAGGCGGACCTGCGGTGGCGCGATCCGCAGGGCTATGCCGCCATGCACGAGCGCATCCACGCCCATCTGGCGGAGAAGGTGCGCACGGCCGCCGACCAGGACGTGCTGAGCGCGGTGGTGGCGCTGTTCTACCTGCATCACGACAGCGAGGCCATGGTCGCTCCGCACAGCTGGTACGACGAGGGCGAGATCGAGGAGGACGTCATGCGGCCCGCCGACGTCGCCTCGTTGCTGGCCGTGGCGAGCGCGGCCGAGGGCGAGACCTCCGCGGCCTCCGCCGTGTTCTGGGCCGAGCGCCAGCCGGAGGCGTTCCGCATCTACCGGCGGACCGAGACCGGCGAGCCGGTGGCGTTCTACGCCTGGCTGCGCCTGTACGAGCCCGACGAGACGGAGTGCGAGGCCGATCCGATCGTGGCCGCGGCCTGGGCGCACGCGCGCGCCACCACCCCGTTGCGCGACGGGGAGCATCTGGCCGTGGGCCGGGCGTGGGTCCTGCCCACCTACTGGGGCAACTCGCCCGTCCTCGATCTGATGCAGTGGCGGATCATCGCCAACTGCCTGCGGTCGGAGCGGATGGCCTGGTCGTACCTCGCCATCCGGCGGCCGACGCGGTCCAGCACCGAGTGTTTCCGCTACCACGACATGCGCGACCTGCCTGACCAGCCGTTGCTGGGGGGCAAGCCGTACACGATGTTCGTGCACGACTGGCGAGCGGTGCCGGCGCAGGCCTGGCTGGAACGGCTGAACCCCACGCTGGTGCCGGACTCCTACTCGGCGGAGGCCCCGGCCGCGCGCCTGGAGGTGCTGTCGCAGGAGGAGTTCACCCAGGAGGTCCGCAAGGCGCTGCGGCACCTGTCGCGTCAGGACGTGCTGGCAGCCTCCCCCCTGACGCGCAGCAGGCTGATCGCCGAGCACGGCGGGAAGGATCCGGCCAAGGCGCTGCGCGAGCTGCTGGAGCAGGCGATCGAGGCGCTGCGGGCGAGCCCGCGTTCGGTCAAGTTCCACCAGGCCGTCGCCGCCACCTACCTCCGCGGCGTCCCGACGCAGGAACTGGCCGCCGAACGGCTCGGCCTGCCGTTCACGACCTACCGCCGCCACCTGGTCGCGGGTATCGAACGCGTCTGCGCCGACCTGTGGCACCGGGAGCTGTACGGCTCGGGCGCCGCGTGCTCACCCGCACGATGACGATGTGACCCAGGTTCGAGCGTGGCTCGAACGTCCGCTTCTCAGGGTGAGCGAACCGGTACAGTTTCCCCATGTCCTCCCCGAATGATCAGGACCCCGTGATGCTGGGACTGCGCCTGCAGGCCGCGCGGGAGCGGGCTTTCGTCGGGCGGGAGGAGGATCTCGCCACTTTCAGGTCGGCGCTCTGCGGCGCCCACAGCGTGCTGTACGTCCACGGCCCGGGTGGGGTGGGCAAGTCCGCGCTGCTGCGGCGCTTCTCGCTGGAGGCGGCGGAGGCCGGTCGGCGCGTGACGATGCTGGACGGGCGGACGCTCGATCCCACGCCGGCGGCGTTCGAGGCCGAGGCCGGGTCGGTGCTCAAGGACGAGCGCGCGGTGCTGGTGATCGATGCCTTCGAACGGGTTCAGGGCCTGGAGGGCTGGCTGCGCGAGCGGTTCCTCCCGCGACTGCCGGTCGGCGCGCTCGTCGTGGTGGCCGGCCGCACCCCTCCGGACATGACCTGGACCGCCGACCCGGGCTGGGCGCACGCGCTCCGGGTGATGGCGCTGCGTGACCTCGGCCCCGTGGACGCGGAGGCGCTGCTGGACGCCCGCGGCGTGGCCGACGAGATGCGCGGGCCGCTGCTGGCCTTCGCCGGCGGCCATCCCCTCGCGCTGTCGCTGGGCGCCGCGGTGGCCATCAAGGACAGCCAGGCGAGCTCGCGCTGGACGCCCTCGCAGGACGTGGTCGCCACCCTGCTCGATCAGCTCGTCGGCGAGGTGCCCACTCTCGCGCACCGGCACGCGCTGGAGGTCTGCGCGCACGCGTACATGACCACGGAGGAGCTGCTGCGCGAGATCCTGCCGGACGACACCGCGTCCCTGTTCGCCTGGCTGCGACGGCTGCCGTTCGTGGAGTCCAGCCGCATGGGCCTGTTCCCGCACGACGTCGTACGCGAGGTGCTGGAGGCCGATCTGCGCTGGCGCGATCCGCAGGGATACGCCGACATGCACCGGCGCATCACCGCCTACTTCACCGGCCGCATCCCCGTCGTGAGCGACGCCTGGGTGCTCGGGGCGGTCGGCTCGCTCTTCTACCTGCACCGTTCCGTCGGAACGACGGCGGAGTTCCACAGCTGGCGCGGTGACGGCGAGGTGTACGAGGACGTCTTCCGCCCCGAGGACGTCGATGCGCTGGTGCGGATGGCCGCCGCGGTGGAGAACGACGAGTCGGCGGCAGCCGTCGCCTTCTGGACCCGTCGTCAGCCCAAGGCGTTCCGCCTCTACCGGCGGACGGAGACCGGCGAGCTGGCGGGCTTCTGCTCCTGGCTGCGCCTGTCCGAGGTCTCCGAGGAGGAGGCGGCGGCCGACCCGATCGTCGCCACGGCCTGGGCCAACGCCCGTGCCATCGCGCCGCTGCGGCCCGGCGAGCACGTGGCTGTCGGCCGTACGTGGGTGCGCGAGGAATACGGCGGCACGTCGCCGGCGATGGACCTGATGCAGTGGCGCGCCGTGGGCTACTGCCTGAGCGCCGACCGCATGGCCTGGTCGTTCATGGCCATGCGCGACGACCACGCCATGCGTGACTACCTGCGCTACTACGACATGCACGACCTCGGACAGCACGCGTGGCTGGGGGAGACCGAGTACGTGCTGTTCGCCCACGACTGGCGGGCGACGCCCGCCCAGGCCTGGCTGGACCGGCTCGACCAGCTGCTGCTCGACGGCCCGCAGGAGAGCCCGGCCCCGCCCGTGCCCGAGCTGGCGGTGATGTCGCAGGCGGAGTTCGCCGGAGCCGTGCGCAAGGCCCTGCGGCACCTGTCCCGGCCCGCCGAACTGGCCGTCAGCCCTCTCACGCGAAGCAGGATCGTCACAGAGGACGCCGACTCCGACCCCGCCAAGGCCCTGCGCCGGATCCTGGAGCAGGCCATCGACGACCTGCGCCAGGACCCGCGCGCGGCCAAGTTCCACCGCGCCCTCGCCGGCACCTACCTCCATGGGGCCCTGACACAGGAGATCGCCGCCGAGCGTCTCGGCCTGCCCTTCACCACCTACCGCCGTCACCTGCTCGCCGGCGTCAAGCGGGTCTGCGAGGACCTCTGGCACCGCGAGATCCACGGCACGGTCGGGAGCTGAGGGGTCCGTTTCACCACCAGCGCCAGTTGTTCCTGTCGCTGCGTGGGGGCTCGCAGCAGAGTTTTATGTGGACCTTGCTGTTGTTGTGCTTCAGCGTCAGCGCATCCAGGAGGGCTTCCATCCCGTTACCGTTGGCCTCGTCCAGTTTCTGTACGGACGCCAGAGGCCTGTAGGGGAGGTTGTCCGCCCCCATCGGTAGCCACAGCTGGCCGCGGTCATTCGCGCTGCACAGGCTCATGTAGGCGTTTTCCTTGGCATCGCTGTCAATGCACCACCACCCCTCGGAGCTCACGGTTCTGGGGTCGGCGTACCGGAACATGAGCGGCTTGCTCGCCCCGAAGCCCTTGACGGTGGTGTTGACCTTGCCCACGTACCAGAGCCAGTGGTTGGGCTTGCATGGGAGCACCTTCAAGTCCCGGCCGCGGGGGACCATGCAGTAGCCGTCGGCGGACCTCAGCTGGGCTTTGTAGCCGTCTGCCGACGTGGCCGCGTGTGCCGATGTGGCGGCGAGCCCGTTCGTCATCGCGGCCGCGACGGCCATGCCCGCGAGTATGGCCGCGTACTTCCGTGTCATCCGGATATCTCCAGCTGGTGGGCATGAGTGGTGTGCCTGCGAGGCGACTGGACGGGGACGATCATGCCGTCTGTGAGCGACGCCTTCCAGGCCGGTTCACCGTCCAAAAGATGACCAGTTCTGTCCGGCCTGCCGGACTCCCGTGTCGCTCCGGCCGGCCGCGCGGCTTTCGGGCCGAAGCCGACGTCGGCCTGAATTCGTGCGCCCCGGTCGTCCCGCTGTGGACGCAAAGTGGGCAGAAAGTGGTCACTATCCGGCCTTCCGGACGGGCGGTCGCTTGGTGGATATTTATCCCCGTCTAGCAACAGGGGGAGACACGCATGCGTGCCGTGTGGTTGAGGGAGTTCGGCGGGCCCGAGGTGCTGAGGGTCGAGGAGACCCCGGACCCCGTACCGGGAGAGGGACAGGTCGTGGTCGAGACCGCGGCGATCGGGATCACGTACGTGGAGACCCAGGTCCGCTCCGGATCGGCGCCCATGCCGCTGCCCACCCTGCCGGTCATCCAGGGCAACGGTGTCGCGGGCACAGTCGTGGCGGCCGGGCCCGGAGCGGATGCCGCGCTGGTCGGCCGGCGGGTGGCCACCACGACCGGCGGGTCCGGCGGCTACGTGGAGAAGGTCGCGGTCGACGCCTCCACGGTAATCCCGATCCCGGACGGACTCGGCTTCCAGGACGCGGTCGGCCTGCTGAACGACGGGCGCACGGCGCTGGGCATCGCCACGGCCGTGGCGCCCAAGCCTGAGGAATGGGTGCTGATCGGCGCCGCGGGCGGCGGGGTCGGCAGCCTGCTGGTCCAGGTGGTCAAACAGGCCGGTGCGCGGGTGGTTGCCGCCGCGAGCTCGACCGCCAAGCTCGACCTCGCCCGCGACCGGGGCGCCGACGTGGTCGTCGACTACACCCAGCCGGACTGGAAGACACGCGTATGGGAGGCCACCGGCGGCGCGGGCGTGGACGTCGCCTGCGACTCCTCCGGCGGTCCCATCGGGCGGGGGGTGTTCGAGCTGGTACGGCCGGGCGGCCGGTTCATCGCGTTCGGCGCGGGGAGCGGGACGATGACGCGGATCAGCGAGGAGGAGGCGAACGCGCAGGGCGTCGCCGTGGTGCCGCTGTGGGAGGCCTTCCCCTCGCCGGCCGCCATGCAGGAGATGTCCGTGCGGGCGCTGGCCGAGGGCGCGGCCGGACGGCTGCGACCCGCCATCGGCCAGACGTTCCCGCTGGAACGCGCCGCCGACGCGCACGCGGCGATCGGCGCGCGGAAGACGCTGGGCAAGACGCTGCTCATCCCTTGACCGACGCGGTAGGGCCGGACCTCCTGTCACTCGCCACGGGAGGAACGCGGATCGCGAGCACGGTGACGTCGTCCTCCTGCTCGTACCCCGACAGCATCCGGTCGACGAGGTAGTCCAGCAGCATGTGCGGGCTGCCCACGACCTCGGCGGGCGCCTCCTCGACGGCCAGGCGGAGTTCCGCGAGGCCCTTGTCGAGCCCGCGCTCCCTGTTCCAGACGAGCCCGTCGGAGTAGAGCACCGCGGTGTGACCCGGCGGCACAGCGAGCGCGGACTGCCGGCGGACGCTGGGCCAGCCCAGCGGCGTGCCGGGCCGGACCTCTGTGAGCTTCGCCCGGCCGTCGGGGGAGATCAGCACGGGCGGCGGGTGGCCGGCCAGCGCCAGCGAGCCCCTGCCGGTGCCCGGCTCGATGACCAGGTACGCCAGGGTGGCGAGCTGTTCGGGGTCCTCCGTCTCGGTGAAGACGCGGTCCAGACCGGTGAGCACGGAGGCGGGCGGCGGGTCGACGAGCGCCAGGGTGCGAATGGCGGTGCGGGTGCGGCCCATCACGATCGCAGCCGCGATCCCCTTGCCCATGGCGTCGCCCACGACCGCGGCCACCCGCCCGTCGCCCAGCTCGAACGCGTCGAAGAAGTCGCCACCGACCATCACGTGGTGGGTGCCGGAGCGGAACCGGTGGGCCAGCTCCAGGCCCCTGACGACCGGCAGGCGGTCCGGCAGCAGGCTGCGTTGCAGCGTCTCCGCGGTGCGGTTCTCGCGCTCGAACAGCGTGCCCCGCTCCACCGCCAGCGCGCACTGGGCGGCCAGGGCCTCCAGGAAGACCCGGTCCTCGGGCGAGATCTTCTGTGGCTGGGTGAAGGAGAAGCGCAGCGCGCCCAGACTCCGTCCGGCCACCAGGAGCGGCAGGCCCACCCAGGCCCGCTCGTCCGTGTGCGCGAGAAAGCCGCTCAGCGTGTGCTCATCGCTTCCGGCCTCCAGGAACTGTGCTTCCAGCGCTTCCGGCGACTCGGCGACGAAGGGGACGCGCTTCCTCGCCGCCAGGGTCATCACGCTGATCGCGGCCAGCGAGGTCTCGGATGCGTGGCCGCCGGGCAGCTCGTGGAGTCCCTCACCGCTGACCAGCTTCAGCGAACCCCGCTCGGGGTCGAGCAGCGCCACCGCCGAGCGGTCCGCGGCCAGTGCCGTCCGGCCCACCTCCATGATTATCGACCCCACCTCCTCAACCGTCAGCGCCTCGGCGAGCCGCGCCGTGGCGCCCTGCAGACGTGCCGTACGGATGGCCGCCTGCCCCAGCTGGTCGGTCAGCAGTTCCCGCGCCTCCTCGCTCTCTCGCTGGGAGGTCACGTCCTCGTTGGCGCCGACCCATTCGGTCACCCGTCCCTGCCTGGTGATCGGTACGGCGCGCACCTGAAAGTGGCGGTAGCCGCCCGCGCGGGTACGGACCCGGTAGCCCCATTCGAACGTGGACTGGCCGCGCAGCGCCCCACGCCAGGCCTCCTCCGTGGCCGGGAGGTCCCCCGGATGCACGGCGCCGAGCCAGCCGTCCGCCAGATACTCCTCCAGCGCCTGGCCGGTGATCGCCCGCCACTGCGGCGCGTCCTCCAGCACCGCTCCGGTGGGGGAGGTGATCCAGAGGATCGGCGACTGGGCTCTGGCCAGTCCGGCCATGCGCTCGTACAGCCGCTCGGCGGCACTCTCGCCGCGGCGATCGGCACCGGCGGCGAGGACCGGATCGGAGACGCCGTCGGCCTCCGAGCTGATCAGTCCGAACGGGTCGCCCGCCGTTCTGACGACCCGGTCGCCGCTCGGCGGCGCGCCCGGGAGGTAGCCCAGGAACGTGGCGGTTCCCGTGCCGGCCCTGGCCGCGAGCTCTCGGGAGACCGCCTGGAGGACATGGATGGCACTCCGGCGGCCCGTGCGCGACATCGATCTGAGGAGGAGCCGTCTGGCGCCGGGCACGAAGGTGTAGAAGCCGGGGTGCTGTTCCGACGGGTGAAGGAGCCCGCTGAGCATGACCTCGGCGAGATGCTCAGGAGCCGATCCCGGGAGGAGCGCCTGCTGCATGAGCCTGATCAACGGCAAGGAGGGGAAGGAGGCGGTGGCCAGGTAGCCGGCCAGTGAGTACGCCTGCGGCGAGGCCACCGCGCGCAAGCGCAGGATCTGCTCCTCGACGGGCTGGGCGCGCTCCTCATGGACCCACGCGCCGAGGGCGGCCGGCTGGTCGTCCAGGTGCGTCACGGCGACGGGCGTCATGTTTCCGGCCATCATCTGCGCCCAGTTGGCGAACCACGGCGCGGACAGCCCGACCACGGGGATGGCAACGCCTGGATTGCTCCTGTCCTGATCCGGCCTCTCCGGATGCAGCCTGAGCGACGGGTTCGCGGTGAAGGGGCGGGCCATGACGGCCCGGTGAGCGGTCACCGTGATCGCGGTTCGGTGCCAGAGCCGTTCAGGCAGCGGCTGCAGGATCGCCGTCGGCGAGCTCGACGCCCATCGCCGCACCGTACGGGCCATTCTTCCGGCCCACCAGTGGCTGCCGGAGCAGTCGCTCAAGAGCAGCACGAGCTGGCGGCCGGATGGATCGGTCAGGGCGCCGGGCGGCCCCGCGGATCCGGCCGTGATGCCGTGCGGCCCGTCTTCGAGGCGCGTGAGCCGCACGTTCCTGAACGCGCCCAGATTCGTGCAGAGCTCACGCAGTTCCTCGCCCATGGGCCGCCACAGGTCCATCGACGGGCCGAAGTCGATCACCAGGGTCAGGTTCAGGCGGCGTTCCAGGGTGGGAACCAGAACCGGGACCCAGGGCGAGCGCCGTTGAGGGTACTGCCTCGCGATCCGATCGACCGTGGCCCGCTCGTCGAGCGTCCGCTGGTGCCGGGTCAGCGCGCGCCTGCGCAGTGGCCTCAGGGCTCGGTTGAGCTTCATCCCGCCGGAGAGCATGGGCGCGCTCGACAGCTGGACCGCCGTCGCGCTCCCCCCGGCCGATTCCGGTGTCGCGTGGGAGTAGATCTCGCGCCGGGCGTCCGCCGGTGCGGGCGGTGACTCCGGCAGGGGGAGCCGTGCCGGTGGTTCGGGCTTCTCGACCGGCTCCCGGGTCACGGGCGAGCCGCGCTCCGCGGCCGGGCCGCGTTCGCGCACCATCATGGCGAGCCAGAGGCGCTCGGCGAGTTCGACGGCCGTCGGCGGCTGCCCGACCGCGCTCAGGACGCGGCGCAGCCCGTCAATGCTCGCTGTCACCGTCCGGGTCCGTTCCGTCCGTGTCGTGATCGAGATAGGGCATGAGCCGGTCGGCCAGTCGCAGCCTGTCCTCCGAACCGCTGTGGTGAAGGAGGTAGACCGCGTTGAGCAACTGGTCCGTGGCGAGGGCGCCACCGGTCTTCCTGGCGAGGAAGCGTTCGACGATGTCGCGACTGCCGGCGACCAGCTCGGAACCGAGATGTGCGGCGACGATCCGCTCCAGTTTCTCCCCGGTGGGCTGATGCAGGCGGAGCGTGACGCACCTGCGCAGGAAGGCGGGCGGAAACTCGCGCTCGCCGTTGCTCGTCATGATGACCAGCGGGAACGACCGGCACCGCACGACCCCGCCGGAGACGGCCACGGGAGCGCCACCGTCGGCCGTCATCACCTCGGCCGACGGCGAGGTGTGACGCTGGAGCTCCGGTATTTCGAAGCAACCCTTCTCGAAGATCGTCAGCAGGTCGTTCGGCAGGTCCATGTCACTCTTGTCGATCTCGTCGATCAGCAGCACGCGCGGCCGGTCGAACGGGAGGAGGGCGGTGCCCAGCGGTCCCAGCCGGATGTAGCGGCCGATCTCCTCGTCGGCTGCCGCGCCACCGGTGTGTTCCTCCCTGCTCGCGGCGTACAGCCGGGTCAGCGGATCGTACTGGTAGAGGCCGTCCAGCAGGGTCACGCGACTGGTGATCGGCCAGTGCAGCACCGGACCGAGCCGCAGTTCGTGGGCGACCGCGGTGGCGAGCGTGGATTTGCCTGCCCCGGGCGGACCGGTCACCAGGAGCGGGCGGCGCAGGAACAGGGCGGCGTTCACCTGCTCGACCGCCCGCACGTCGGGCTGGTAGCTCGTCGCTTCATGATCCCCGTTGCCGCCCCATGGCGGTTGCGGCAGGGTGGGGCCTCCGGTGAAGACCCGCCACGGAGGGGGAGGCGGGAGATCCCGGTCGATGCTGTCGTGGGGGACGCCGGATCCGGTGTAGATGAACCAGTTCGACATCTCAGTCCCCTTCCCGGGAGGGGGCCAACGGCGGGTCGGGCATTCGCGTTGGATCGTCCCAGAACAGCGATATCTTCTGGACAGGCTTGTCGTTCATGCCCGCTCTCCGCAGGTGCTTGATCCGGTCAGGGAGCTGATCAGGCGTCGATTTCTCGACAATGGCCGCCACTTCCGACAGAAACCTGTTTCCGCGGCAGTCGTCGTGCTGCTCGGCTCGGCAGGAGGATCGTGGCCACACCATGATGGGAATGCCGAACTTCAGTGCTTTCCTGATATGCCCGAGATTCGGCGACGTGGCGTGCACGATGGTGGTGCGGGCCTCGTCCGCCAGCCAGCCGAGCGTGGCCCTGTCCCGGCAGCCGACCAGGCCGGGTGGATCGCAGCCGAGCTCGCGGAGCCTGCGCCAGCGCTTGATGGCCTGATCCCAGCGCTGGCTGCCGCCCCGCCTGCGTGCCAGGTCGCGGATCACCACCGGATAGAGCAGGCCGAGTTCGAGGCTGTCGGCGGGATCGTCGTTCGTGGACCAGTTCTCGACGCCCGTCCTCCTGGTGAACCAGTCATCGGGCAGCATGAACTCGATGATGAAATCCTCGCCCGCCACCTCGGCCAGCAGGCGTGGTATCTCACGCTCCACGCTGGCTCTGACCTGGTCCTCCGCGACCGGGCCGGGCAGGGGGCGGGTCCATCCGCTTCCGTCGGCCCGCCAGATGGAGAACTCCAGAAGATAGCCGCCGAGGCCGCTGGGCGCGATCCGCACGATGATCGCCACCGAGGCGGGCACGGCCGTGGTGTCCGGCCCGGGACCGAGATACCTCGTCCGCCACTGCCGTACCTCCGCGGCCCTCGACCTGTCGTCCATGCGGGCGATGATCCTGGTCAGGAAGCGGGTCAGCGCGCCGTCCTCGTCGATCTCCTCGGCGGCCAGGACGACGGCCCTCCAGAGGGAGGGTTCGCCCTGGTGGGACAGGAGGGGGAACTCATCGGCCAGCAGGGCTCGGGGCGAGATCCCCGTGGTGGCGCCGGTGAGGTGCCGGCGTAGCTCTCCCCGAGGCCCCGCGCCGAGGCCGCCCGGCCAGGAGTGGGGGAGCAGGTCGTCGAGCGGCTCCCAGTACCTGCGCAGCGTGGAGATCGGCAACATGCGGCCCACCCGCTGCTCCGCCGCCAGGTCGGCGTCGGTGACCATGCCCACCACCTCACCGGTGCCCGGCAGGTAGACGGCGGCGCCGCTGAACCCTCTCTCGATGAACTGACCGTGGCCGTCCCACGCGTTGAGCTGGCACCATTCGTCGGCCATGATCTGGCGGTCGTCGATGCGGAGTTCGGCGAAGGCGCCGGAGTCGGTCTTCCCCTTCGCGACGCCGTAGGCGAAGAGTTTGCTGTCCCGCCAAGCACCGGCGTCGGTGGGATCGGCCAGGCGAGCGGGCGTTATGCGGACCGGCCGCGCCAGCTCAAGCACCGCGACGTCCCCTCGGGGAGCTGTTCGCGGTCTCCACGGTCCTCTGTGCACCACGGCGGCGGAGCACCGCAGTGAGGGGTCGGCGGCGGGAAAGACGACGACGGGATCGCCCAGGTCGTGGACGACGTGCGCGCAGGTCAGCACATGGCGGTCGTCGATCAGGAAACCGGAACCCGCCGTCCGCCCGTCCGCCTGATCGATGCGGGCGTGCCACGGACTGGTCACTACCTTATGGCGACGGCTTGAAAGCCGCTCACATCCTGGTCGGCGACCTCCACGACGATCGATTCGCCATTCATGTCCCAGCGCACTAATTCGCTCATATCGCCGCCATCCACAGCATGGCGGCAACCTAGCAAGCTTGAGTGTGCCCTTCAGTGGGTTTCGGCATTTGCGGTGTAATGCGGCTTTGCCAGGCCGGCCCGCGCCCGGTCGAGCCGGGGGCGGGCCGGCTGGGTCGGGGACGTCGGCTAGGTGGTCACGGCGTAGGCGCGGGTGATCGTCTGCTTCACCTCCTGGCCGTCGGGGCCGGAGGCGGTCGCCCGGAGGGAGACGAATCCCGGGGCGGCCGGGTTGGTGATCGAGGTGGTCCAGCCCTTGGCCGTACGCCGGAGCTCAAGCGGCTGCCAGGTGCGGCCGTCGTCGAAGGACGCCTCCACCCTGGGCGTCTCCAGCTGGCCGCCCTCGGCCCGCATCTGAACCTCGGTGGCCGATCCGGTCTTGGCCCGATTGAAGGCGTCGAGCCCTTCCGGCGCGTAGCGCAGGGCGGGCAGAGCCAGCGGCTGGGACTCCGTCGTACGGGCCGACCGGAACGTCCAGGTCGCCTCGACGGCGGTGGACAGGGCGGCGTACGGGACGTCGCGGCGGGCGGAGGCGGTCAGCGTGTATGTTCCCGTCTCGGCGGGCAGACCGGTGGCGACGAGCGGGCAGTACCACCAGTTGGCGCAGCCGTCCAGCTCGGCCTTGGCGAGCACTGTGCCGTCCTTGGCCAGGACGACGCTGCCCTTGGCGTTGCCGTCCCAGCCGGCTCGGTCCAGGCCCGTGTCGGTGAACAGCCCGCTGGGAACGTAGCTCATCTCGTCGCCGCGCCGCCTCAGGACGGGGGCGGCCGGGCCGGTGACCGCGGCGTTCCAGATCTCCGTGACCGGCCTGCCGCCGAACGTGACGTCCTTGGCGTCCTCGACGTCGTGTCTGGCTTCGTCGGGGGGCCCGATGGACAACCCGCTACGCCAGATGAGGCCGCGCGCGGGCGTCAGGTAGCTCGTCAGCGTGCCTGGCAGGTCCACGGGCGTGGGGCTGGAGCCCAGGAAGATCAGGTCCGATCCGCGCAGTGCCGGGCCGCGGTCGAAGTCTCCCTTGGCGGCGACATGCTGGCCACGGAAGGACGAGGTGATCTTCGTCAGGTTCGCGGTCCTGGCCCGGACCCCGGGGTCGGCGGGGATGCCGCCGGATCGGTAGTCGACCAGATCGTACCGGTAGGGGCTGGGGGAGGCGTCCTTCTTGTTCCACACCGTCGCCGCCATGAACTCCAGGCCGCGCTGGCGGGAGGGGAAGACGTAGGTGTCGCGAGGGTCGGCGAAGGGCCAGTACATGAACTCGATGACCTTGTCTCCCTCCTTGTAGCGCAGGCTGACCTTGGCGATCTCGGCGGGGGCGGCGGTGGGGTCGTCGACCGTGAACCGGACCGGGACGGCCTTGCGGGCGTCCAGGACCACCTTCTCGTCCCGCGTGCCGATGCGCACCTTGAAGTGGGTGGTCGTGGGCCCGCTCTGGTCAGCGATATGGGCGACCAGGCTGTAGTCGCCGCGCGGGAGGCGCACCTTGCCCGTGCCCTCTTGCATGTCGATGCTCTCGAACCGGGCGTTCTTGAGGTCGTAGGCCGTGATCATCGGCATCTTGGCCGGCGCGCCGTCTCGTCCGAGGGCCGTCACGGTCAGGTCGTACGACTCGGGTTCGACGAAGGCGCCCGCCAGGGTGCGCACGGTCATGTCGCCCGATGCCGCGGTCACCATGCCGGGGTGGGTGCCCGTCTGCAGGCCGCCGCGGAGGGTGAGCGTGACGGCGGCCTCGCCCTTCGCGGGCACCTCCAGCCGCTCGGCGGACAGGGTGAAGGGGCCCTCGGCGGACAGGGCGAGGGTGACCGGGGCTTCCGCCGTGTTCCGGTAGGTGATCTTCTTGGTGGGAGGCTCGCCGCCGCCCGGCCAGCGGACCACGGCCCAGACGTTGGCCGGGGTCGCGACCACCTGCTGCGCCAGCGCGCCCGGCACGTCCACCCGGCCTGCGCCCTGCTGGTACGGCGAGAGTCCCTCCTTCGGCTTGGCGCCGCTCATGAGGGCGGCCTTGAGCTGCTCGCCGGTCCAGTCGGGATGCTTCTGGGCGAGGATGGCCGCGGCGCCCGCGACATGGGGGGTGGCCATGGAGGTGCCGGACTCCGGTCGGTACGGGCCGTCGGCCGTTCCCTTGGCCGCGGCGGCGACGATCTCCACGCCCGGGGCGGTGATGTCGGGCTTGACGGCGCCGTCGCCCTTGCGCGGGCCCTGGCTGGAGAACGAGGCGAGTTGGTCGGCGCTGTCCACGGCACCCACCGTGAGCGCCGCGTCCGCGCTGCCGGGACTGTTCATCGTCCCCTTGCCGGGTGAGTTGCCCGCCGCGATGACGAACAGTGTGCCGGTCTGCTGGGACAGCGTGTTGACGGCCTGCTCGATGGGATCGAGATCCTGGTGGTCCGGACCGCCGATGCTGACGTTGGCCACGCGTGCCTTGGCCTTCGTGGCCGCCCATTCCATGCCGGCGATCAGGGCGGAGTCGCTGATGTCGCCGCTCTGGCCGCCGACCTTGGCTATCGCGAGCTTCGCGTCCGGCGCGACGCCGCGGTACTTTCCGCCCGACGCCTGTCCCGATCCGGCGATGGTGGACGCCACGTGGGTTCCGTGCCCGTTGGTGTCGGTGGCGTCGGGCTCGTCGCTGAAGTTCACCGACTGGGTGACCACGTCCTTGAGGTCGGGATGGTCGGGGTCGTAGCCGGAGTCGATCACAGCGACGGTCACGCCCTTGCCGGTCAGGCCCTGCTCCCAGGCCTTGGGCGCGCCGATCTGCGGCACGCTCTTGTCGAGGAACAGCTTCCGCTTGCCGTCGAGCCAGAGCTTCGACACCGACGCCCCGAGGGTGCGTCGCCCCGCGCCCTGCCCCAGCCGTGCCCAGGCCGTGCCGGCCTGGGCCTTGGTCACCCGTGCCGCCGACAGGCCGAGGGTGTCGATGCGCCGCTGCTGCGCCGTGGCGGCTCCGGGAGCCGTCGCCCCCTCGGTGATGACGGGGATGTCGGCGCGGTGGGCGTCGTCGTACTGCCAGGCGAGGAGCTGGGTGACGTCGAAGAACCGCTGGTCGACCAGGCCTTGGGCGATGAGCGGCGCCGCGTCGGACGGTATGACGTGAAGGTGGCCGTCACGTCGTTGCGCGGCGAACGACACCTTGCGCCCGGATCCGGGGTGGATCCGGTACGCCTGCTTGTCTCCCGGCGTTCCGTACAGGGTCACGCGGTCACCTGTGATCAACGTCACCTGCCCGGACGCGCCCCCCTGTAAGGCGGGGGCGACTTGTAACGCCGCGTCCTGTCGTTGAGCGGCCATGGAGTTGACCGCGCCGACCCCGGCGGCCGGCGCCGCGACGCTGCCCAGGGCCGTCACCGCCACCAGGGCTGTGAGTCCGGCTTTCCGCTTCATCCAGACTTCTCCCATCAGTCGGGTTTGACTCCATGAGTAATGTCTGGAAAAGATCAGCTGATTACAGCTCCGCGAAAAGATCACTGATAGAGGCCGGAACCGTCGCCGTCCGTCGTCGGCGTGCGCGTCACCCGGTGGCGTGGTCGGCGAGGACCGGTGCGAGGAGGTGCCGGCGGGCCTGCTAGTCTCGCCCGGCTGGTCCAGCCCTCCCTCCAAAGAGCCGGAGCACCATGAACATCCTCGCCGCCGTCCTCGTCGCGCTCGTCGCGCTGCTGCACGTCTACTTCCTCGTGCTGGAGATGTTCCTGTGGCGTACCCCACTGGGGCGCAGGACCTTCGACCTGGACCAGGAGTTCGCCGACAAGTCCGCCCCCCTCGCCAAGAACCAGGGCCTCTACAACGGTTTCCTCGCCGCCGGCCTCGTCTGGGGGCTCGTCGCTAGCGACCCCGTCGGATTCCAGGTCAAGATCTTCTTCCTGGCCTGCGTGATCGTCGCCGGCGTCTTCGGGGCGGCGACCGCCAACCGGCGCATCCTGTTCGTCCAGGCCCTCCCCGCCCTGCTCGCCCTCATCCTGGTGGTCCTCGCCCGCTGAACATCCGCCTAGCGACCCGGTCCCGCCCTGCTCCTGGCGTTCCGCAAGTCCGCCGATAGCCACCTATCGCCGGTACGGCGGGGGGTGGTGACCCTAGGAGTGGCGCGGCTCCCCTTCCCGGCCCTGTCCTGCCTAGTCTCGAACGCATGGACTAGGAGAACCCGCTCGGGCGGTTTCTGCGGGCGCGTCGTGAACTCGTGCGGCGGGAGGATTGGGGCATGCCGGCCGGCGGCCGGCGCCGGGTGGCCGGCCTGCGCCGGGAAGAGGTGGCCATGCTGGTGGGCGTGAGCACGGACTATTACGTACGGCTGGAGCAGGGCCGGGAGCGGCACCCTTCGGTTCAGGTGGTCGACGCGCTGGCCCGGGTGCTGGACCTGGAGGAGGAGGCGGTCGCCTACCTGCACGAGCTGGCACATGAGGTGCCCAGCCGGCGCCGGCCGGTCTCACGACAGTGGCGACCTGGTCCGGCTGGTGTTTCTTGACCCGGACGCGCGGGAGTTCTACCCGGACTGGGAGCGCGAGGCGGTCAACACCGTCGCCGGGCTGCGCGCGGCAGCCGGGATGGACCACCACGATCCGCGGCTGATCGAGACGGTGGGCGAGCTGTCGGTGAAGAGCGAATTGGCCATTCCGGCCGCCACGGTCGGCCCACCTCGCCCGGACGCGCTACCCGGTTGCAGCCGGCAGGCCGAGACCGGCGCGGACGTGGGGATACCGCGGCGCCCAGCCGAGTTCGCGGGTGGCCGTGGCGTGGGAGATCCGCATCGATGTGTCGAGCATCAGACACCCCAGGTAGGGCACCATCAGCCGGAGCGTCCATCGGGGCAGCGACATCGGCGGCGGCGTGCGGTGGGCTTCGGCGACGAGAGTGGCGAACTCCCGCCAGTCCATCGGCGCGTCGTCCACGATGTTGTAGGCGCGCCCGGCCTGACCGCGTTCCATCGCCCGCACCGCGGCCGCCGCCGCGTCCTCCACGTGGATGAAGCAGGTCACACCGGTCCTTCCCCGCGGCAGGAGGGGAAGCCGCCTGCGCATCAGGTCGGCGAACAGGTCGCTGAACGCGTGCGGCCCGTAGAACATCCCGTACCGCAGCGCGACACCCTCGATGCCGTCGGCACCGAACACCTGCCGCTCGGTCGCCAGGCAGGACGCCACCACCAGGTCGCCCACGTTGCCGGCGGGCTCGCCGAAGACGTCGTCCTCGGTCAGCGTCCTGGCTCCGTGGTCGCGGTAGCCGTACCCGGTGATCAGCGACTGGGTGACGAACCGGCGCGCTCCGACCGCCCGGGCGGCCGCGAGCAGGTTCTCGGTGCCCTTGCCGCGCAGGGCGAGCGTGGGGTCGTCGGCACGAAGCCTCCGCCTCACCCTCCGCAGCGCGGTGGCCTGGTGCATCACCGCGTCCGCTGAAAGGCCGTCGACCGCCCTGACCAGGGCCAGGCAGTCCATCACGTCGGCGACCACCGGCACCCCACCCAGGGCCGCGACGAGCTCGTGGTTGGCCGGGTCGCGGATGACGGCGATCACCTCGTGGCCCGCCTCCACCAGGGCGGACAGCAGGGGCCTCCCGATCGCGCCGGTCGCCCCGGCGAGCAGGACCTTCATCGCGCCTCTCCCTTCCCTGCGCGAGCGCGCAGCAAGCGGACGGCGCCGTTCCACCCGCCGCATGTGCTACTCGCCATCAGATTCTCCCGATTCCCCCGTCGCCTTCAGGCGTCGGGGGAGTCGGGAGCGGGAGGGCCGCCAAAGCCCGAGCGTGCGGTGACCTGTCAGATCCGCGCATCACAGTCTCCTTCCGGGATTTCGTCGGTACCGGCCGATAGCGTTGATCAGTGCGGTCGGGGTGGAGGAGGTGGGCGTGCGCAGGTCGTTCAAGTTCCTGCTGCGCCCTACCGCCAGCCAGGTCGCGGCGCTCGCGGCGTGCCTTGATGACCACCGCGACCTGTACAACGCCGCTCTTGAACACCGTCGTACGGCCTACCGCAAGGCAGGCGTGACGGTCCGGTACGGCGAGCAGTCGGGCGAGTTGAAGCACATCCGCGCCGACGACCCCGGGGGTCAGGGCCGGTGGTCGTTCTCCTCCCAGCAGGCCACGCTGCGCAGGCTGGACAAGGCGTTCCGCGCGTTCTTCGACCGCGTCAAGGCAGGCCGCACCCTGGGCTTTCCACGTTTCAAGGGCCGGGGCTGGTTCGACACGGTCGAGTGGCCCAAGGACGGTGACGGCTGCCGGTGGGACTCCCCGCTCGAGCACCCGGCCACGGGCGCCGCGGTCGGCTTGGACATGGGTGTCGCCTCGCTGGTGGCCACCAGCGACGGCGAGCACGTCGCCAACCCGCGTCACCTGGCCGCGACCGCCACCCGGCTGGCAGCCGCGCAGCAGGACCTCGCCCGTAAGAAGCGCGGGTCCAAGCGCCGCCGCAAAGCCGTGGCCCGGGTCGCGGCGCTGCACGCCAAGGTGCGGCGAGGTCGACTCGACTCGGCGCACAAGGCCGCGCCGGCGCTGGTCCGCGACCACGACGTGATCGTGCACGAGGACCTGCAGATCGCGAACATGACCCGGTCGGCATCGTCATGCACCGTTTCGGCGGGAAGTCGTGGCGTCTCATCCCCACTGGGAAGGAAATTGTCCGTGACGGATAGCGCCTCGCGGATAATGCTCGCTGATTGTGCGTACGTCGCCCGCAGGATGTCGTGTATCGCCGCGTGGGGGGCGACCCGTGGCAGCCGGACGAATCCATCGCGGACCAGTCGGCGGTACAGGAGCGCCACCGCCTGATCGGTTACTGCTTCCGCGGACATCACCCGACCGTTCCTCATCCACTCATACGTGATCCACTCATACGTGCGTCCAAAATGTCGGATACCCACACATTCTGTAAAGTCACGAAAAAGCGGGACATGTGGGATGGCGGCTCCACGCGGACGGCGACGCCGACCAGCGCCGATGTCACGATTATTCGTGACTTCACATCGTCGCGCATGCATAGGCACACTGGGCGAGCAAAAGCGCTAAACCATTAGAAAGGGGGACACATGGGACCCGGAAAATCCGCTGCGGTAGTCGCCGTCGTCGCAGCCATGACGCTTGTCGCTCCGCTGAGCGGGGCTGCCCATGCGGGTTCGTACAGGAAGACGGATAGCGTGAGCTGTGCTTCCGGCTTCACGGCAGCGGGCCGCTCGTACGCGCGCGGCTGGGTCATGCATGACTGGGCGAACGGGCAATTCCGGCAATGGTTCGACCGGTACTTCACGACTCGCATCTCCGTCACGGTCGCCCGCAGCAATACGGTCACCTTCTACGTGAACAACGATGGTTCTACGTCGGGCGCTTGGGATCCCAATCGGACATATGCGTACTGCACCAGATAGTGGCGCTGAGAGCCTGGAAGGCGGGTGAAAACCCGGGAGGCGGCCGGCGGAGGTGAAACCGATCGTGGCTATGAGTCGTTCTGCCATCGTGAGCCTCTTCGTAGTCGGTGTTGGCGCCACCGCGCTGGCCGTCACCGTCTGGCTGCCCCAGCCCGAAGGGCGAGGACGTGCTGAATACGCGCCACCGGGCAACGAGTACGGCTCCGCGATGGTGTCCTGCCTGGCGGGTATGGGTGTCCAGGCCAGGTCCATCGACGCAGGCGCCGGAATTCACGTCACCTCGCCCCGGCCCAGGTCAGAAGTCGAAGCCGCCGTCAAACGGTGCCAAGAGGCCACGGGCTTCGACAAGTCGCCTGCGCCTCTCTCCGACAGAGAGATGAGATCGCTCTACGCCAGCGCTGCAGAAGTGGCCGAATGCATCCGGCGGCACGGGCACGCTGTGCCACCTGATCCCGGGTTCCGCGCCTTTGCCGCGACCGATGCCGCAGCCTGGCCGCTCTACGCGAAAGTGGCCACCGAGCGGCTTCCCGAGGTCCTGAACGCCTGCGGGAACCCCGTTCCGTGAGCGTGTCCCTGAACGCCCCGCACCCGGCACGCGCGGCATGCCGGGCACCACGCGTTGACGCTCACTGAACGTTCTGTATATCTTCACCCCCAGAATCCATACAGAACGTTCTGCCGCGGCACCGGCTCCTCGCCACACGGGCGCCTGCCGCGCGAAATGATTGCGCTGGTCAGCGGAGGGGCGAACCAAGGGCACAGAGGACTGACACATGGAACCACTGTCCGCGGCGCCCGTATCCCCCAGCACGGTCAGGTTCGGTGTGCTGGGTCCTCTGGCGGTGTGGGAGAACTCTCGTCAGTTGCCGGTCGCGGGTGTCAAACGCCGGATGCTGCTGGCCACGTTGCTGCTCAGGCCCAACCTGGAGGTGCCGTCCGACCGGCTCGCCGCGGCACTGTGGCCGGACCCCGCCCCGCGCTCGGCGATGGCGAACCTGCGCACCTACGTGTCGGAACTGCGGGCGATCCTCCCGCCGATCGCCGGTGAGCCGCGCATCCGGCGCCACCCCGCGGGATACTCGATCGCCATCGCCTCCGGCGAGCTGGACCTCGACCTGTTCGACGACTTGATCCGGCAGGCGGGCGACGCCAGTGGCGTCGGCCGGATCGACGAGTCGCTGCGCCTGCTCAAGAGCGCTGTGGGGCTGTGCCGGGGGGAGCCGTTGGAAGACCTTCCGGACATGCCCGCCTGGCAGGCGGAGAAGGCCCGGATCATCGAACGGCGGCTGACCGCGCTGGAGCAGATGTGCGCCCACCAGTTCGCTCTCGGCCGGCACGCCGACACCATCGCCGAGGTGAGAAGCCTCATCGTGGCCCACCCGCTGCATGAGGGGCTGTGGCGCCAGTTGCTGCTGGCGCTGCACGCCACCGGCCGCCAGGCCGAAGCCCTGGAGGCCTACGCCGAGCTCCGCCGGCAGCTCATCGCCGAACTGGGCACCGAGCCCGGACCGGAGCTGCGCCGCGCCCACCAGGCCCTCCTGCTGGGCGACACCCCGACGACCGGACAGAAGACCGGCACTGAACGGGCCGTCTTCCCGCTGTGTCAGCTGCCGCCCGATGTGCCCGACTTCACCGGACGTGGCGCAGCGGTCAGCGAGCTGATCACGATTCTCGCCGTGGCGGCGGACGGCCGCCCACCCCCCATCGCGGTCACCACAGGCGCTCCAGGTGTCGGCAAGTCGGCGCTCGCGTTGCACGTCGCGCACACCCTGCGCGCCACGTTCCCCGACGGCCAGCTGTATCTCGATCTGGGCGGCACCGCCGAGCGGGCCCGCGAACCGGCCGACGTGCTGGTGGAGGTGCTGCGCGCGCTCGGCTTCACCGGCGGTGCCATCCCTCAGGGCCTCGGCGAGCGCTCCGCGCTGTACAGATCCCTGCTCGCCGACCGCAGGGTGCTCGTCCTGCTCGACAACGCCGCGCACGCCGAGCAGGTACGGCCGCTGCTGCCGGCCACCTCCGGCACCGCCACGCTGATCACCAGCCGCTACCAGCTAACCGACCTCCCCGGCGCCCGCCGGGTGGACGTGGACGTCTTCCACCCCGCGGAGGCCGTCGAACTGCTGGCCCGCATCGCCGGCCCCGAGCGGGCCGCCCGCGAACCAGCCCAGGCCGCCGCCATCGCCCACGCCTGCGGCAACCTGCCCCTGGCCATCCGCATCGCGGGAGCCAAGCTCAGCGGCCGGCAGTCCTGGCCACTGAGCGTGCTCGGCGAGCGCCTCGACGACGAGTCACGCCGCCTGAGCGAACTGCAGATCGGCAACCTCGGCGTGCGGCCCAGCTTCGACATGAGCATCCGGCTGCTCGACCCGCAGGCCGCCCGCGCGTTCCGGCTGCTCGGCTCGCTCGGCGCGCAGGAGCTGCCCGGCTGGGTCGTCGGCCCGCTGCTCGGCCGAGCCGACGCCGACGACGTCCTGGACACCCTGATCGACGCCAACCTGATCCACCCGGTCCGCACCGACGCCATCGGCCAGCCCCGCTACCGGCTGCACGACCTGCTGCGCCACTACGCCGCCCAAGCCGCCGCGGCCGACCCTGCCCCCGACCGGGACGCGGCCCTGACCCGGCTGCTCGGCGCCTGGCTCACCCTGGCCGAACGCGCCGCCGGCGGGCTGCCGGCCAGCATCCTGACCACCGCGCCCGGCCACGCCCCCCGCCATGGGCTGCCCACGAGCCTGACCGACCGTCTCATGGCCGATCCACTGGCCTGGTTCGACGCCGAACGCCGTCCCCTGCTGGACGCCGTCACGCTGGCCGCCCGGCACGGGCTGCACGAACTCACCTGGGAGCTGGCCGTCTCCACCATCCCCTATTTCGACCAGCGAAGCCTCTACAACGACTGGCTCAGCAGCCACCGACAGGCATTGCACGCCGTGCGCGCAGCCGCGAACCACCGCGGTGAAGCGGCGCTCATGCGCGGGATCAGCCAGGTGTACGTCTACCAGGACCGCTACGAGGACGCACTTGCCGCCGCCGACGAATCACGCCGGCTCAGCCAGGACATCGGCGACGCCTGGGGCGCGGCGAACGCGACCGTCGGGATGGCGACCGTACACCGCATCCTCGGACGCACCACCCAAGCCCTCGACCACTACCAGCGCGCCCTCCCCGCGGTGATCGACGCCGGCGACCACCACCTGGAGGCGCAGATCCGCAGCTCCATCGCCGCCATCCACCTGGCCGGCAACCGCCCGCAGCATGCGCGGACCTGGTTCGACGACGCCCTGAGGCTGGCCCGCACCCTGCACGACCAGCACCGCGAGGCCAATATCGTCTGCCAGCGCGCCACCCTCCTCATCAGCCAAGGCCGGCGGGCCCGCGCCCTGGACGACCTGCGATGGGCGCTGTCGGTCTTCGAGACGATGCACGACGAACGCTGCGCCGCCTACGCCATGCTCGGCCTGGCCCACCTGCACACCCTCCAAGGCGCACGAGCGGACGCCGAAGTGATGCTCGACAGCGCCTGGGCCATCTTCCGCTGGATCGGCAACCGCCGCGGCCAAGCCGCCACCCTCCAGCGATTCGGCGAGCTGTGGATCGCGCAAGGCATGACCGCCGAAGGCCGCGCCTGCCTCCAACAGGCCCACCACCTCTCCCGCGACATCGGCGACACCGCACAGGCGACCGTCATCGAGTCCAGCCTGTGGCAACTCAGCGGGTGATCGCCTCAGCGATGGCGGCGGCGACGTGATGACGCCGTCTTCACCGTGCCCCTCCCCCCCTGCCACGAGCGCGCAACCGGCGCGCACGCAGGACGATGCCCGCCACGACGACGAGGGTCATGGCGCCGATCACATACGGATCCCTGGCGGCACCGCCGAGGTCCAGATCGATCGCGTGGTTCAGGGTGTGCACGGCGCTGGCCACGCCGAGGCCGACCAGCGCGACGAGAACGGCGTCCCGGACCCACAGCGCAGCCAGCAGGGCCGCTGCGACTCCCATGTGGTAGGCGCCCAGGTCGTGCAGGAAGTGCTCATGATTGGGATAGCCGGCGAACTCCGAGAACGACTGAGGCCACCCCCACATCCAGACGCCGAAAGCCAGCGTGTACGCCGCGCCGGCTGTCACTATCACCTTCGTGGCGCCACGGCCCCACCCGGTGCCCGCGGTGCTGCTCGCCATGACCACTCCTCCTTCCTTCTGGAACACCTGTCCTCGACGTCGGTCTCGACCGGTCGCTTGAAGGACGGACGAGCGCTTCCGGATGTGACAGCGGCCGGGCGCGCTGACCCGCGGTCAGGCGAACTCGACCAGCCGGTCCGCGGTGTCGAGCGTGCGTTCCAGAGCCTCGACATCGGGCGCGACGAAGATGAACCAGCCCAATCGGCCGATGGAGTCCGTCGCCTGAGGGATGGCCTCGCCGGGCTCGTAGAGCAACGCCGACGACGAGTACCCCATCAGGCGCCGCGCCTGGTCGAGCCCGCGCACCTCGGTGTACCGCGTCAGACCCGGACGAACGACGAACCTGACACCCGCCGCCATCGCGGGCTCCGGGGCCGCCTGGTAAGGGGCCGGCGGCTTCCCGGTGAGGCAATCGACGAACACGCGAGGCAGGTCCACTCCGAACGCCAGGCGCAGCAGCGTGCAGATGTTGTCGCCCGGGAGCCGGGCGCCGACCTCCATCAGCACCGGACCTCGCGCATCGATGCGGACCTCCGCGTGGAAGACGCCGAGTCGCAGACCGAGCACCCGGATGATGTCCTCGACGTAACCGGTGAGGTCCGGATGGTGCCCCATGGACGCGGCCGTCTGGACGATGTGTCCGGTCTCGACGAAGTGCGGCGCCTGACCGAGCCGCTTGCGGGTGACACTGACGATCGATGGCCCCTCGGTCGAGATGTAGCCCTCGACGCTGTATTCCGGCCCGTCGATGTACTCCTCGACGAGGGCCGGTCTCTGCGATGGACGCCCGAGAGTGTCCGCCGTGGTGTCGGCGATCGCCTCCACCGCCGCGCGGACCTCGGCGACCGAGGAAGCCTTACGCACCAGCACGCTGCCGGACAGGTCGACCGGCTTGACCACGCAGGGCAGTGCGACCTCCCGGGCAGCCGTTTCCGCGTCGGCCCGCAGGCGCGGCAGGTCCGTGGACGTCTCGACGACAATGAACCGGGGGACACGGATCCCGGCGCGCCTCAGGCTCTCGCGCATCAGGTGCTTGTAGCGCAGCCGCAACGCCGAGTCCTCCTGGAGGCCGGGCAGCCCGAGTTCCGCCGCGATACGCGCGGCGAGCGGAACGAAGAACTCGAAGCCTGGAATCACGGCGTCGAAGGGCAACTGCCGGTGGCTGCGCAGGACCGCGGCCAGTACTGATTCCTCATCGTTTTCCTCATCGTTCTCGTCGACGAGGAGCAGTTCGTCCACGAGGCTCCGCTCGGCTTCGGTCAGGAAGCGCTCGTCGCGGTGGGCGGTGACCACGGTCACCCGGTGACCGGCTTTCCTCGCGGAATCAATGAGCAGTGCACCCGCCGAGACGGGCTCGATGATCAGTACATGACTCATGTGGGGTTCTCCCAATCGACGAATCAGGTGCGACTTCCTTGGGTTGACACCGACCTGCCGGTGGCACGTCCGCAGGGACGGCAGACAGGGCGTGCCACCGGCGGGGCCGGAGTCAGCCGCCCGGCGATCGTGCCGGGATCGCCGGGCGGCAGCCGGCGGAATGGACGCGGGCCTGCCAGACATCTTGGTCACCCCGGACCTGGACACCCTCGCCCCGCTGCCGTGGGAACCCGGTGTCGCCTGGTGCATCGGCGACGTCACCGACCCGGCGACCGGAGACTCCGCGCCGGAGTCGCCCCGCGACCTGCTGCGCTCCGTGCTCTGACGGCTCGGAGAAGCCGGAATGCGGCCCGTCGTCGGACCCGAACTGGAGTACTTCCTCCTCGAACCCGCCCCGGGAACCGCCACCGGATGGCGGCGCAGCCCGGACGACGTCGACGGAGCCGGCTACAGCGTGGGTCTGCGCGCGGATCCGGGCAACCACCTGCTGCGCACCCTGCGCCACCTGCGCGACCTCGGTATCGGTGCCGTCACCGCCAACCACGAGTACGACAGTGGCCAGCACGAGATCAATCTGATCCACTCTGACGCGCTGGACGCCGCCGACCGTGCCTTCCGCTTCAAGGCCGCCGTAAAGGAGCTCGCCCGCAAGGAAGGAAAGCTGGCCACCTTCATGGCCAAGCCGTACAACGACGCCGTGGGCTCCGGCTTCCACCTCCACCTGTCCTGTGAGGACGAGCACGGCAGGAACACCTTCGACGCCCCGTCCGCCCCGTACGGTCTCTCGGACACCGCGCGCCACGCCATCGCCGGTGTCCTGGCCCACGCCCCGGCGCTGGCCGCGCTGCTCAACCCCACGGTCAACTCGTACAAGCGCTTCGGCCCCGGCAGTTACGCCCCCTGGCTCATCGACTGGGGTCTGGACAACCGCACCGCCATGCTCCGCGTCCCGCCGGAGCGAGGACCCGGCGCTCGCCTGGAGGTGCGGCTCGGTGACGCCGGCGCCAACCCCTATCTGGCGATCGCCGCTGTCGCCGCCGCGATCCTGCTCGGCGTCCAGGAGGGCAAGGAACCGCCCGCGCCGCTGGAGGGCGCGGGCTACGACCCGGAGAAGGCTCCGGTCCTCCCCATGAACATGCCCGCCGCCCTCGACGCGCTGGAGGCTGATGAGCCGCTCGTCGAAGTGCTCGGCAAGGAATTCACCTCATCCTTCCTCGCTTTCAAACGCAACGAGGTCGAACGCTTCGCGCGCCATGTCACCGACTGGGAGTTCACCGAGTACGCCTACCACCTCTGACTTCCCGGAGCGCCGTGATCCGGCCTGGGAGATCGCCGTCACCTCCGCTTGGGCGCCATCGCGGTGATCGTGGTGCCCCCGCCGAGCATGCTGTTGACCGATAGTCTGCCGCCCACCTCGGCGAACGCGGCCCGCATCCGGTCGAGGCCCGGCCCGGTCCGGCTCTGGTCGAAGCCCTGGCCGTTGTCGCTCACCGTCATGCGCCACCCGCCACTGCCCCCGGTCACCGCGATCGACACGGTGCGGGCGCCGCTGTGCCGCTCGACATTGGCCAGCGCTTCACCGAGCACGGCCAGCACGGCGCGTGCGACGCAGTCGGGGACGTCGGCGGCGGGCAGCGCCCACGTCTCCACCCGGATTCCGGTGCGCTCCGACCACCGTTCCAGCTCGTTCGCCAGTTCCTCGGCCGGGCAGGCTGCCTCGCGCCACGTCAGTTGGACCGCGGAGTCAGTCATGATCGTTCCCTGGTGTGAACCGCATGGGATTCCTCGTCTCAGTGCGCCATTTTCGTCCGGCAGCACGCACATTACGTAGCCCTGGCGCGGCTTTCTGTGGCGGAATTCATGCACCGAAGGTGACCAACGTCATATCAGTGATCTAGGGCTTGTGTTCAAAAGTGCATAGCCATTTAGGCGGCTGCGTGAGTGGGCTATCGGTGGAGAGAACGGGGGACGTCATGCGGTTGAGCGCGCGCAGCAGAAGGCGTCGGACGTGATGCTGGGGGCGGATGGCCCGGCGGCGTAGGGAGCCGACGTTCGCGATGGACCTCGTTGATCTCGTGGATGCCATGGCATAACCGTAGGAAGCGCCGCCATTGCGGCAGCAAGCAGGTATTCAGGCTGGAATGTGCGAAGGGTATGGTGAGGACTTGTGACGACGTTTCGGATCAGCGAGGCCGCCGCGCTGCTCGGGGTCAGCTCCGACACCGTCCGCCGCTGGGTGGACTCCGGACGCCTGCCGGCCGACCGGGACGAGCACGGCCACCGGCAGGTGAGCGGCGCGCATCTGGCCGCCTTCGCCCGTTCCCAGGTCGAGACGGTCGATGGAGGTCGCTCCTCGGCGCGCAATCGCTTTCGCGGGATCGTGACGGAGGTGATCCGGGATGCGGTGATGGCGCAGGTGGAGATAGCCGCGGGGCCGTTCCGGGTGGTGTCGCTGATGAGCCGCCAGGCCGCGGACGAGCTCGGCCTGGAGGTGGGGGTGGTGGCGGTCGCCGTGATCAAGTCCACCAACGTCGTCGTGGAGATCCCCGGCCACGAACGCGTGGCCAGTAGCCAGTGAGGAGCCCTCCTTGGTGTTCAGTCGTTCCTCCCGGTGGGTCGTCGCCCTGCCCGCCGCGCTCGCACTGGGGCTGTCGGGATGCGGCTCCGGTGACCCGGCTGCCTCCCCGAACTCCGCTTCCGCGTCGGCCTCCGCTGCCGGAGGCGGGGCCAAGGAGCTGACGGTGTTCGCGGCGGCGTCGCTGACCGGCACCTTCACCGAGCTCGGCAAGGGCTTCGAGGCCGCCCACCCGGGTACGACGGTGAAGTTCAACTTCGGCTCCAGTGCCACCCTGGCGCAGCAGATCACCCAGGGTGCGCCGGCCGATGTGTTCGCCGCGGCCAGCCCGGCCACCATGAAGACGGTGACCGACGCGTCGTCGGCGAGCGCGCCGACCACGTTCGTGCGCAACAAGCTGCAGATCGCCGTGCCCGCGGACAACCCGGCCAAGGTGGACGAGCTGAAGGATCTGGCGGATCCGAAGGTGAAGGTGGCGCTCTGCGCCGAGCAGGTGCCGTGCGGGGCCGCCGCGATCAAGGCGCTGGACGCGGCCGGGCTGAAGGTCACCCCTGTCACGTTGGAGCAGGACGTCAAGGCCACGCTGACCAAGGTCGAGCTGGGCGAGGTGGACGCGGCGCTCGTCTACAGGACCGACGTGATCGCCTCGGCGGGCAAGGTCAAGGGCATCGCCTTCCCCGAGGCCGACAAGGCGATCAACGACTACCCGATCGCGACACTGGCCAAGGCGCCGGCCGGTGACCTGGCCAAGCAGTTCGTGGATCTGGTGCTGTCGCAGCAGGGCAGGGACGTGCTGACCAAGGCCGGCTTCGAGGCGCCCTGACCGCGTATGGTCACCTCCGAGCGCGCCGGACCGGTGGACCCGCACAGCGGGTTCACCGGCCGCCCGGCGGCGTCATCCGGTCAGGTTTCCGGCCGCCTGCCCTGGATGCTGGTGCTGCCCGCGCTGGCGGGGCTGGCCTTCCTGGTGCTGCCGCTGGCCGGGCTGCTGATCCGGGCCCCCTGGGCGACGCTGCTGGAGCGGCTGACCGAGCCGCAGGTGCTTGAGGCGCTGCGGCTGTCGCTGGTGTGCGCCACCGTCGCCACCGCGGTCTGCCTGGTGCTCGGGGTGCCGCTGGCGTGGTTGCTCGCCCGGGTGGACTTCCGCGGGCGGCGCGTGGTGCGGGCCCTGGTGACCGTGCCGCTGGTGCTGCCACCGGTGGTCGGCGGGGTGGCGTTGCTGCTGGTGCTGGGCCGTCGCGGGCTGATCGGGCAGTGGCTGGAGGCCACGTTCGGGATCACCCTGCCGTTCACCACTGCCGGGGTGATCGTGGCCGAGGCGTTCGTGGCGATGCCGTTCCTGGTGATCAGCGTCGAGGGCGCGCTGCGCGGCGCCGACCAGCGCTTCGAGGAGGCCGCCGCGACGCTCGGGGCTTCGCGCTGGACCGTCTTCCGCCGCGTCACCCTGCCGCTCATCATGCCTGGAGTGGTGGCCGGGGCCGTGTTGTGCTGGGCGCGGGCACTGGGCGAGTTCGGCGCCACCATCACCTTCGCGGGTAACTTTCCCGGCACCACCCGCACCATGCCGCTGGCCGTCTACCTCGCGCTGGAGACAGAGCCGGAGGCGGCCATCGTGCTCAGCCTCGTCCTGCTCGCCGTCTCCGTGATCATCCTGGCCAGTCTGCGCGACCGATGGGTGAACTCGACATGACGACGCTGCACGCCCGCCTGGTCGTCGCCCGGCCCGCCTTCCGACTGGACCTCACGCTGGAGGTCGCCCAGGGCGAGGTGGTCGCGCTGCTCGGCCCCAACGGCGCGGGCAAGACCACCGCCCTGCGCGCCCTGGCCGGGCTGACCGACATGACCGGCGGCCAGATCACCCTGGAGGGCCAACCGTTGCACACCCTGGCCGCCGAGCAGCGGCCGATCGGCATGGTCTTCCAGGACTACCTGCTCTTCCCGCACCTGTCCGCCCTGGACAACGTCGCCTTCGGGCCGCGCTGCCAGGGCGCTTCCAAGGCCGGGGCCCGCCGCACCGCCGCCGCCCTGCTGGAGCGCGTCGGCCTGGCCGGCCACGCCGCCGCCAAGCCCCGGCAGTTGTC
>NZ_QNFZ01000002.1 GCF_003313395.1 Nonomuraea lactucae
GCACTCGGGAGGGTGTGGGAGAGTAGGTCACCGCCGGACAATTGTTGGGGGAGGGGTTTCACCTGTGAGGGTGAGACTCCTCCCCCTTTTTTTGTGTCCTGGAAGCGGCCGGGCGCGGCTACCGGCTGTGGCCGCGCAGGACGAACACGCCCCAGCCCAGGTACTGCCTGCCGTATTCCAGATACGAGCGGCGGCCCACGTCGGTTCGATGCGGACGTTGGCCGGCTTTCCGGCCGCCGCGATGTGCTCCAGCAGGTCCCGGAGCACCGAATCCGGTCGGTACTCGATCCGCCCGATCATGTTGTAGACCAGTTCATCCGCGACTCGAAGGACGCCGGCAGGTCCAGCGTCTCATCGCCCACAACCTCTTCCAGGTGGTCGACCGCATCATGATCCTCCGACGCGGACGGGTAGTCGCCGACCTTCAAACCAGCCGACCTTCAAACCAAGGACCCGAGGTCGAACGGCTCATCACTGGGTTGAGCGACCGGCGGCGCCCGTGGGAAGGCGGCCCCTGACGGCCTGATGAGCCGCTCATCGGCACGGCACCCCCATGATGGGGGGTATGACTTTTCGTGTATGCCTCGTCTGCATGGGGAACATCTGCCGGTCGCCGATGGCCGAGGTCGTGCTCCGGAAGGTGCTCGACGACCATGGGCTGGCCGATCGGGTGATCGTCGATAGCGCGGGCACCCAGGGCTGGCACGCGGGCGACCCGATGGATTCGCGGGCCCTGCGCACGCTGGCCGGGCGCGGCTACGACGGCTCCGGCCACCGCGCCAGGCAGTTCACGAACGACTGGTTCGACCGCTACGACCTGGTGCTGGCCATGGACCGCGACAACCTGTCGTTCCTGCGGCGCATGGCGCCATCCGGCGTCGAGGTGCGGCTCTTCCGGTCGTTCGACCCGGCGGCGTCCGAGGAGGCCCAGGAGGCCCAGGAGGCAGAGGTGCCCGATCCCTACTATGGCGGCGCGGAGGGGTTCGAGGAGGTTCTGCAACTGGTGGAGGCCGCCTCCGAGGGCGTGGCGAAGCACATCGCCGATGAGATCGACTGAGGACCTCGGCTCGTCGCACGGGTGGCGGCTGCGGCGGGGCGTGCTGGACGACGGGCGCGAGGTGTTCGCCAAGACGCTGTCCGGCGGGGCGGGGGCCGCTTCCCAGGTTTTCGGCTCCGAGGCGGCCGGGCTGCGCTGGCTGGGTGAGGCCATCACGGTGCCGGAGGTGGTCGAGGTCGCCGGCGACCGGCTCGTGCTGTCGTGGGTGGACACCGAGGCGCCCACCCCTGCCGCCGCCGAGCGGTTCGGGCGCGACCTGGCCAGGCTGCACCGCGCGGGAGCGCCCGCCTTCGGCGCGCCCTGGCCCGGGTTCATCGCCGAGCTGCCGATGGACAACGCGCCCGCCGACGACTGGCCGTCGTTCTACGCCGCCCGCCGGGTCCTGCCCTTCGTACGGCGGGCGGGGCTGCCCTCAGATGACGTCCGGCTGCTGGAGCGGGCCGTGGACTGCTTCCCCGAGGTCGCCGGGCCGCCTGAGCCCCCGGCGCGCATCCACGGGGACCTGTGGAGCGGCAACGTGCTCTGGTCGGGCGGCACGGGGGTGCTGATCGACCCGGCGGCGCACGGCGGCCACCGGGAGACGGACCTGGCCATGCTCGCGCTGTTCGGGGTGCCGTACCAGGACCGGATCCTCGGCGCGTACCAGGAGGAGAGCCCGCTCGCGGACGGCTGGCGGGAGCGGGTGCCGCTGCATCAGCTGCACCCGTTGCTGGTGCACGTCGTCCTGTTCGGCGGGTCGTACCGGGAGAGCCTGATGGCGGCGGTCAGGCGGGTGCTGACCTCGGCGCGTTGAGCCGCTTGAGCACCTCGTCGTGCAGGGCGCCGTTGGTGCAGACCAGGCTGCCGCCCTCCAGGCGGGGCACGCCCGCGAGGTCGGTCCAGACGCCGCCGGCCTCCTCCACGATCACCGTCAGCGCCGCCATGTCCCACGGCGACAGCTCGGGCTCCGCCGACACGTCCACGGCGCCCTCGGCGACCATCATGTGCGACCAGAAGTCGCCGTAGGCCCTGGTCCGCCAGCAGGAGCGGCCGAGCGACAGGAAGTTGTCCAGCCTGCCGCACTCCTCCCAGCCGCCGAGGCTGGAATAGGAGAACGAGGCGTCGTCGAGCGTGGCGACCGACGACACCCGCATGCGGGTGGCCTTGGCCAGGCTCTTGCCGGTCCACGCCCCGCCCTCGGTGGCGGCCCACCAGCGCCTGCCCAGTGCCGGGGCCGACACCAGGCCGACGACGACCTTGCCGTACTCCATGAGCGCGATCAGCGTCGCCCAGACGGGAACGCCGCGCACGTAGTTCTTGGTGCCGTCGATCGGGTCGATGATCCACGACCTGGCGCCCCAGCCGGTCCTGCCGAACTCCTCGCCCACGACCGCGTCGCGCGGGCGCGCCCGGCGAAGCGTCCCGCGGATGGCCTCCTCGACCGCGCGGTCGGCGTCGCTGACCGGTGTCAGATCGGGCTTGGTCTCGACCTTGAGGTCGACCGCTTTGAACCGCCGCATCGTCAGATCGTCGGCGGCATCCGCCATGACATGCGCGAGACGTAGATCGTCGCTGTAACCCTGCACGGTCTGCAACGCTACCGTGCCGGATATGCCGAACATCAGTAGGCCGTGGGGTCTATTCCGGCTCCGGGTTACTCGCCAGTAGCATTGGCGGCATGTCCACTGACGTCGGCGCCTTGCTGCTCAAGACCGTTCCCTTCGCCCGCACTCTGGGCATCACGTTCGACCACGCCGGTGAGGGACGGGCCACCTGCCGCCTTCCCGACCGACCCGACCTGCACAACCACGTGGCGGGGCCGCACGCCGGTGCCCTGTTCACGCTGGCCGAGTCGGCCTCCGGCGCCGCCATGCTGTCGGCCGTCGGCGACCAGCTCACCCGTGCCGTGCCACTGGCCACCACCGCGACCGTCCACTACCGCAAACTGGCCATGGGCGAGGTCGTCGCCGAGGGGCGCATGCTCGCCTCCCGTGACGAGGTGATCGCGGAACTGGACGCTGGCAGGCGGCCGGAGTTCGACGTCGCCGTGGACATCAGGAACGCCGAGGGCGCCGTCGTCAGCTCGCTCACCGTCACCTGGACCCTCCGCCCCGCGCGGCCCTGACGAGCGCCGCGGGTGAGCCGCCTCAGGCGCCGCCGGGGCGCTCGTCTTGCGTGGCCGGGCCGCGGGTGACGCGCCTCAGGCGCCGGTGTCGTCGAGGCCGCCCTCGCGGCTGGACAGGAGGCGGCGCAGCGACTCCAGGCGTGCCGGGTCGGCGTGACCGGCCGCCACCCAGGCGTCCAGCGCGCAGCCGTCGCCCAGGTGGGTGCAGCCCTTGGGGCAGTGGACCGTGCCCTCGACCAGATCGGGAAAGCCCGCCAGGACGGTCTCGACCGAGACGTGGGCCAGACCGAAGCTGCGTACCCCCGGTGTGTCGATGATCCAGCCGCCGTCCGGCAGCTCCAGGGCCACGGCCGAGGTCGAGGTGTGGCGGCCCCTGCCCGTCACGGCGTTGACCTGCGCCACCGCCCGGTTGGCAGCCGGCACCAGGGCGTTTACCAAGGTGGATTTGCCCACGCCCGAGTGGCCGACGAGGACGCTGAGGCGGCCGCGGAGGTGGTCGCGCAGCTCGTCGAGGGAGCCGCCCTTGTGGACCACGACGTGCGGCACGCCCAGCGGCTCGTAGAGCGCGACCAGCTCGCCGGGCGGGGCCAGGTCGGACTTGGTCAGGCAGAGCAGCGGGTCGATCTCGGCGTCGAAGGCGGCGACCAGGATGCGGTCGATCATGCGCGGGCGCGGCGGCGGGTCGGCCAGGGCGGTGACGATCACGAGCTGGTCGGCGTTGGCCACGACCGGGCGCTCGATGCCGTCGGTGTCGTCGGTGTCGTCGGCCGAACGGCGCAGCATCGACGTGCGCGGCTCCACCCGGACCACCCTGGCGAGGGTGTCGGGCCGGCCTGAGACGTCGCCGACCAGCGCCACCCTGTCGCCCACCACGATGCCCTTGCGGCCCAGCTCCCTGGCCTTCATCGCGACGACCAGGCGGGGCTCCCGCCCGCGAGCGGCCTGGCGCCCCGGCTCGACCAGCGTCGTGTAGCGGCCGCGGTCCACCGCCACCACGAACCCCTCCACGGCGTCCTCGTGCGCAGGACGGATGCGGGTCCGCGGCCGGGATCCCCTGCCCGGCCTGACCCGTACGTCGTCCTCGTCGTACTCCCGCCTTTTCAGCGGCCTGCTCCCATGCGATCGCCCATGTGATCGGTGCGGTCCGACGCCACCGGCTCCTGTGAGCTCATCGCGTGCCCAGCATCGAGGCCCACATGCCGGTGAACTCCGGGAGGGTCTTACCCGTCGTCGAGATGTTCTCCACCTCGACGCCGGGGACCGCCAGGCCGATCACCGCTCCGGCCGTGGCCATGCGGTGGTCGTCGTAGCTGCGGAAGAGTCCGCCGTGCAGCGGGCGCGGGCGGATGACCAGGCCGTCGTCGGTCTCCTCGGCGTCGCCGCCGAGCCGGTTGATCTCGGCGACGAGGGCGGCGAGCCGGTCGGTCTCGTGGCCGCGCAGATGACCGACGCCGCGGATGCGGCTGGGTGAGGCGGCCAGCGCGGCCAGCGCGGCGATCGTCGGGGTCAGCTCTCCGACTTCGCGCAGGTCGGCGTCGATGCCGTCGATCCGGCCGGTGCCCGTGACCGTGAGCTCGCCGGCGTCGGCGTCGGGCCCGGTCAGTACGACGGTCGCGCCCATGCCGGTGAGCAGCCCGCGCAGGGCGTCGCCCGGCTGGGTGGTGGTGCGCGGCCAGCCGGGCACGGTGACCGTGCCGCCGGTGACCATGGCCGCCGCCAGGAACGGGGCGGCGTTGGACAGGTCGGGCTCCACGGTGAGGTCGCGGGGCGCGATGGGGCCTGGCTCGACGCGCCACACGTCGCGCTCGCCGTCGTCGACCGTGACGCCCACCGCCCTGAGCATCTGCACGGTCATCTCGATGTGCGGCTGGGACGGCACGGGCGGGCCCGCGTGGCGGATCGTGACGCCCTTCTCGAAGCGCGCCGCCGCGAGGAGCAGGCCGGAGACGAACTGGGAGGAGCCCGAGGCGTCGATCGTGACCTCGCCGCCGGTGATCGGTCCCTCGACGGTGAACGGCAGGGCGTCGTTGTCCACGCGGGCGCCGAGGGCGCGCAGCCCGTCGAGGATGGGGCCCATGGGCCGTTTGCGGGCGTGCGGGTCGCCGTCGAACGAGACCGGCCCGTCGGCCAGGGCGGCCAGCGGGGGAACGAACCGCATGACCGTGCCCGCCAGCCCCGCGTCGATGCTCGCGCCGCCGCGGACGGGGCCGGGGACGACCCGCCAGTCGACGGAGGCCGTGGTCTCGGCCACCGGCTCCAGCGTCGTCCCGAGGGCGCGCAGCGCCGCGACCATCAGGTCGGCGTCG
>NZ_QNFZ01000072.1 GCF_003313395.1 Nonomuraea lactucae
TGCCAGTAGTCATATGCTCGTCTCAAAGATTAAGCCATGCATGTGTAAGTATAAGCGATTGTACTGTGAGACTGCGAACGGCTCATTATATCAGTAATAATTTCTTCGGTAGTTTCTTTTATATGGATACCTGCAGTAATTCTGGAAATAATACATGCTGTAAGAGCCCTGTATGGGGCTGCACTTATTAGATTGAAGCCGATTTTATTGGTGAATCATGATAATTGAGCAGATTGACTATTTTTGGTCGATGAATCGTTTGAGTTTCTGCCCCATCAGTTGTCGACGGTAGTGTATTGGACTACGGTGACTATAACGGGTGACGGAGAGTTAGGGCTCGACTCCGGAGAGGGAGCCTGAGAGACGGCTACCATATCCAAGGATAGCAGCAGGCGCGTAAATTACCCACTGTGGACTCCACGAGGTAGTGACGAGAAATATCGATGCGAAGCGTGTATGCGTTTTGCTATCGGAATGAGAGCAATGTAAAACCCTCATCGAGGATCAACTGGAGGGCAAGTCTGGTGCCAGCAGCCGCGGTAATTCCAGCTCCAGAAGCATATGCTAAAGTTGTTGCAGTTAAAAAGCTCGTAGTTGAATTTCTGGCATGGGCGACC
>NZ_QNFZ01000083.1 GCF_003313395.1 Nonomuraea lactucae
CGCCCGCCTCGCGGCGCCGTGCCGCCGGCCGCGCCCGGCGTGATCGTCCCGGACGCGCCCGTCTCGCTCGCCGGGAGCGGGGCCACGCGCCTGCGCGAGATCGCCCGTGACGGCTTCCTGCTGCTTGCGGCCGGCGACCCGTGCGGCGACGCTCACCGGGACGCTCACCGGGACGCTCACCGGGACGCTCACGGGGACGCTTTCCGGAGCACTCACGGGGACGCTTCCGCGGACGCCTTCCTGCGCGCAGCTCGCCTGGCCACGCGGGCGCCGGTCCGCCTGCTCCGCCTCGGCGACATCGACCACACCGGCGCGCTCTCGAAGGCCCTCGCGGCCCGGCCGGGCGAGCTGTGGATCGTCCGGCCGGACGCGCACGTCGCGGCGGTGCTGCCCCGCCCCTCGCCCGCCACCGTCGCGGCGGCGCTCCGCAGATCCCTCGGCCCGGATCGGTTCGGCCCGGATCGGTGAGGTCGCCCGGTCGCGGGACGGCGCGATCGACGAGAACCTGTGCGGCTCCAGGTGGAAACCAGTCCACCAGGTGGGCTTACCGTCGACCGAACCTGAGCACTTCGTCCACGTGGCCGGTCCCGCCGGGACGGTGATAAAGGAAGGGGTTCGACGATGCCCAAGTACCTCATACAGGCCAGCTACACCGTGGACGGCATCAAAGGTGTGCTCCGAGATGGCGGCACCGGACGCCGCCAGGCGGTGGACCGCCTGATTGAGAGCGTCGGCGGCCGGGTGGAGCAGTTCTACTTCGCGTTCGGCGAGAACGACGTCTACGTCCTCGTCGATGTGCCGAGCAACGTCGCCTCGGCGGCCGTGGGCCTCACGGTGTCGGCGGCGGGCGGAGCGCGGACGAAGACGGTCGTCCTCCTGACTCCGGAGGAGATCGACGAGGCCGTCGGGCAGCAGCCGGAGTATCGGGCTCCTGGCACCTAGCCGACCGGCTCCAGGCGTTCAGCGCTCGCGCGGGGCCCGCGCAGACGCGCGAGCTGCCGGTCGTGCAGGCGGCTGAGAAGCAGCAGTGAGGTGACCGCGCCGATGAGGGCGCAGGCCATGTCCCACTGCGTGTCCCACTGGTCGCCCTGGACGGCGAGGAAGTCGTCGGCGGCTGCCCCGGCCGCCAGCGCCGCCCACCACTCCAGCATCTCGAAGAAGGCGCTGAAGGACAGGCAGACGCTGACCGTCAACGGGGCCAGCCAGGCGCTGCCCCGCAACGGAGAGGTCCGTACGAGCAGCTCACGGACCAGGATCGCGGGCACGAACCCCTGCATCAGGTGGCCGATGCGGTCGTAGGGGTTGCGCGACAGCTCCAACGCGTCCTGCAGCCAGTGCCCGGCCGGGACCCGCGCGTAGGTGTAGTACCCTCCGACGATCAGCACCAGCGCGTGCGCGGCGAGCAGGCAGCACAGCAGCGAGGTGAGCGGGAAACGCCGCCAGAGCAGCACCAGCAAGGGCAGCCCGCCGATCACCCAGAAGGTCTCCAGGAGCCAGGTGAACCGGTCATAGGGCCGCACCGCCGAGACCGCGAGGGCGACGAGCACCGAGGCCGCCAGCACGAGGGGCAGCCGGCGGAAGGAGGATCCAGAGGTCATGGGAGGAGCTTGGGGCATGGCGGGCCCACCGGTCCAGAAGGTCGCCCCATCGACGCCTTGCAGGAATATGCAGATCGGTCTATTTTGAGCGCATGGGACAGAAGGGCGCCGAGACGCGGGACCGGCTGCTGGACGCGACGCAGGAGCTGGTCGAGACCGGGGGCTACGCCGCCGCCGGGCTCAATCAGGTGATCGCCGCCAGTGGGGCGCCGCGCGGCTCGCTCTACTTCCACTTCCCCGAGGGCAAGGACCAGTTGGTCGGCGAGTCCGTACGGCGGGCCGGCCGGACGATCGGCGCCGCCCTCGAGGATCTGGCCGGCTCCAGCCCGTCCGTGGCCGAGTTCGTCGAGGGAGCGCTGCGGTTCCTGGGCGACCGGCTGGAGGAGTCGGGCTGGCGCAAGGGGTGTCCGGTGGCCACTGTGGCGCTCGACATGGCATCCACCAGCGATCCGCTGCAGGAGGCCTGCTCGCGGGTCTACACCTCCTGGGAGTCGGCCCTGCGCGCGCGGCTGGACGGCCACCCGGACGCCGACGACCTCTCGGTCACCATCCTCGCTCTCATCGAAGGGGCGCTCCTGCTGGCCAGGACGCACCGCAGCAGGGAGCCACTGAGCCGAGTCTCCCGCCAGATCACCGCCCTCGTTCGCTGACCCCGGCCCACCGCACAGGTGGGCCCTTTTCGGGCCAAGGAATATGTAGACCGATCTATTTTCTCAGGAGGGTCCTATGGACGCGCTCGTCTTCGGCGCCACCGGTTTCATCGGCCGTCACCTTGTCGCCGAACTGCTCGGCCGCGGACAGCGAGTGGCGGCGGCCGTACGGAACGACACCCTCACCCCCTGGCTGACCTCCCAAGGCGTGGACACCGGCGACCTGACCATCGTCACGGCCGACATCACCCGACCGCTCGACGGCCTGCCGGAGGCGCGCGACGTCTACAACGCCGCCGCGCGTTTCGCGTTCGGCCTCGACGCGCGGGAAGCCAGGGCGACCAACGTGACCGGGGCGCTCAACGCGCTGGACTGGGCGGCCACGCTGCCCGGGCTGCGCAGGTTCGTGCACATCAGCGGGTACCGGGTGAGCGCTGACGACGCTCGCGCCGACCACGCCGGGCTGGGAGCGTACGAGGCGTCGAAGTTCGAGGCGGACCTCGCCGTGCGGGCCCGAGCCGGCGAACTGGAGATCCCGCTGACGATCGCCAACCCCAGCACCGTGATCGGCCCGGGTCAGTACATCGGCCTGGCCGCCCTGGTCAAGGACCTGTGGAACGGCGGACTCCCCGCGATCCCCGGCGGGCGTGACGTCTTCCTGCCGATCGTCACGATCGACTACTTCGCGCGCTTCCTGGCGGAGATCCCCGCATCGCCCGCGGGTGAGCACTACTGGGTGCTCGACGACACCACCCCCCTCCTGCCGGAGCTGATCGGCATGATCGCCGGCCACACCGGCGTGCGGGCGCCTCGCCGCACCATCCCCGCGGGCCTGCTGCGGCGCCTGCCACGCAAGATCACCGGCGCTGACCCCGAGACGCTGTCGTTCCTGTCCGCCGACCGCTACCCCACGGCCTCCGCCCGCGCCCTCGCGGCGAGCACCGGCTTGGAGATGCCTCCGGCCGCCGACGCCCTGCGCGCCTGGGCCGACGGCCTGGTGGCCACTCGCTTCGGCGCCGCGTCACCCTGGCTGAGCCCGTACGGCTACCGCGGCGTGGCGGGCAGCCGTACCTGGGTGATCGGAGAACCGCACCGTCCCGCCCACGTCCTGCTTCACGGGCTGCCGATGAACGCCGACCTCTGGGCGCCGCTCACCGCCCACCTCGACGGCCCCGTCCTGGCCCCCGACCTGCCCGGCCTGGGACGCTCGGCCCCCACCGCCCAGCCGGTGGACGCCTGGCTGGCCGATCTGCTGCACCCGGTGCGGACCCGCCCCGCGCTGGTCGCGCACTCCCTGGCCTGCGCACCCGCGCTCCGCTTCGCCGTCGAGCATCCCGACCGCGTCAGCAAGCTCGTCCTCATCTCTCCCACGTTCCTGCAGGACCCCCGCCCCCGCCTGACCCGCTCGCGTCTGGCCCGCTCGCGTCTGGCCGTGCCGTGGCTGCGCCACATGTCCGCCGCGCACCTGGCCCGGGCGCTGGGCCTCCCGGAGGGACCGGAAGTGGCGAGCGCCGCGGCGGACCTGCGCCGTCCCGGGGTGGCTCGCCGAGTGATCACGGCTCTGCGCACGGATTTCGCGGGCCGCGAGCAGTCGCGGGGGCTGCTGGACCGGGTACGCGTCCCCGTCGAGATCATCGCGGGCTCGGCCGACCCGCCGGCCGTGGACGTCGCCCACCCGGTGCACGAGATCGACGGCGCCGGGCACTACCCGCAGCTCACCCACCCGGCCCAGGTCGCCCGCCGTCTCAGGGCGGTCAGCCGCTGATCTCGGCCGGGATGACCAGGGATGACGGCTCTCACGAGGCGCCGCGTATGCGCTCGATGCCGTCGAGGATCAGTTCGAGCCCGAACCCGAACTCGTCCCCTTCCCCGGGCTGCTCGATGTGGTGGCGGACGTGCGCGGCCAGGTCCGGATACTCCCCGACCGGGAACGAGCGCAGGAACCGCTCACTCGCCTCCTCCATCTCCTCGGGCGCGAGGGGGAAGCCCAGGGCCTGGAGCGCGTGCCCGGCGATGTGGTTCTCGATCGTGTGGAAGGCGCGATCGAGCAGGCCGGGCGAGAGGCCCGCCTCCCGCAGGTGGCGCAGCGCGGTGTCCACGTAGCGCATCCGCGCCGGTCCCGGGTTGAGCCGCGAGGCCCACATCGCGGCCGCCCACGGGTGGCGCATCAGTACGGCGTGCGCCGAGATCGCCCGCCGCCGCGCGCGGTGCCGCCAGTCCGGGCCGCCCTCGGGCAGCTCGATCTCGTCGGTGACACGGTCGAGCATGCCGTCCAGCAGGTCGTCCTTGTTGCTGACGTGGTTGTACAGCGACATGGCCTCCACGCCGAGCATGCTCGCGAGCCGGCGCATCGTCAGCGCGTCGATGCCGTCGGCGTCCGCCAGGGCGATCCCGGCGTCGAGCACCCGATCGCGGTTCAGCGTGGCGCGGGGCCGAGTCCGCCTGCCGCTCGCCTCTGGCACGGGTCGCCGCCCCTCTCCCGTCTTGACGTATGACGGAACGACAGCATACTTACAACGTAAGTACTTACAGCGTAAGTTTGGAACGGAGCGACCATGAAGGCGATCGTTCAGCGCCGCTACGGCAAGCCGGGCGAAGTGCTGGAGTTCCGCGACGTCGACCGCCCGGAGCCCGTCGGCGACGAGGTGCTCCTGCGCGTCCACGCGTCGTCGGTCAATCCGGCGGACTGGTTCACACTCGTCGGTCGTCCGTACGTGTTACGGCCCGTGTACGGCCTGACCCGGCCGAAGCATGAGATCCCGGGCATGGACGTGGCGGGGACCGTCGAGGCGGTCGGCCCCGGGGTCACCCGCTTCAGCCTCGGCGACGAGGTGTACGGCGAGCTGCGAGGCGGCGCCTACGCCGAGTACGCCGTGGCCGCTGAAGGCACCCTGGCGCGCAAGCCGGCCAACCTCGGCTTCGCGGAGGCGGCGGCCGTCCCGCTCGCGGGGATCACGGCGCTCCAGGGCATCCGCGACGCCGGCGGCGTCCAGGCCGGCCACCGCGTGCTGGTCAACGGCGCGTCCGGCGGCGTCGGCACGTTCGCAGTGCAGGTCGCCAGGTCGCTCGGCGCGCACGTGACCGGCGTGTGCAGCACCCGCAATCTCGACTTGGTGCGCTCGATCGGCGCGGACGGGGTCATCGACTACACCCGCGAGGACTTCACCCGGGGCGAGCGCCGCTACGACGTCATCTTCGACCTCGCCGGCAGCCACGCCCCGGCCGCCCACAGGCGTGTGCTGTGCTCCGACGGCGTCTACGTCGCCTCCACGGGCCGGCCGGGGGGCAGTGTCCTCGGGCCGATGCCCTACATCCTCCGGGTCGTGCTGTCGTCCCTGCGCGGCGGCCCGAGGATGAAGGTGTTCGCGGCGAAGTCGAACGCGGACGACCTGGGAGCGCTGACGCAGTTGATCGAGGACGGTGCCGTGAGGCCCGTCATCCATCGCACCTATGCCCTTTCGGAGACCGCCGCCGCGCTCGCCCACCAGGGCGAGGGGCACGCGCAGGGCAAGTCGGTCGTGACCATGTGATCCACGCGAGTCGCCAGCCAGGAGCGCCGCCGGGCACACGGGCTCGCCCTGAGAGGGTTAACTCCGACGAATCCTGGAAAAAATCTGCGGCGCATGTCGAAACCGCCTCGCCTCGTTCGCAGCGTATCCAGAGGGCCGGATGAGCCGGCCCCGCCGATGCGAGGTTGATGATGACGATGACCCGGCAGCTCGCCCACTCCCCCGCCCGCCCGGTCTCCGTCCAGCGCCTGCTGCTCGGCTGCGGCGTCGTGGCCGGTCCGGTATACGTGACCGTCGCCCTGGCCCAGGCGCTCACCAGGGCGGGCTTCGACCTGGCCCGCCACCCCTGGAGCTTCCTGGCCAACGGCGACCTCGGCTGGATCCAGACCGCGAACTTCGTCCTCACCGCCCTGGCCACCATCGCCGCTGCCGCCGGCCTGCGCCGCGGCCTGGCGCCCGGACGCGGGGCCCTCTGGGCGCCGATCCTGATCGGCGCGTTCGGCACCAGCATGACCGGTGCTGCCCTCTTCCCCGCCGATCCCGCGATGGGCTTCCCCGCCGGAACCCCCGAGGGGCCCGGGCACCGTGACCCTGTCAGGGACCCTGCACATGGCCGTCGGCGGCGTCGGATTCCTGTGCATGGTCGCGGCCTGCTACGTCATCGCTTCGCGGTACGCCCGTGAGGGTCGCAGGGGCTGGGCCGCGTACTCCCGCGTCACCGGCACGTTGTTCCTCGGCTCGTTCGCCGTCATCGCCAGCGGCGGCGTCGCCTGGGCCAACCTGGCCTTCGTCGCCGGCGTCGTGGCGATCTGGAGCTGGCTGTCGCTACTGTCGCTGAACCTGTCCCGCCGCACCGCCTGACCTCACCCTTCCCCACACCGAATCCGCAGACAGACGGAGAGGCGATTCACGATGCGCTATCTGGTCACGCTCAAGGTCGCCGCCCAGCCCGACGAGCCGCCGCCGGCCGACCTCATAGAGGCCATCTTCAGGCTCGGTCAGGAGGCCACCGAGGCCGGGGCCTTGCTCGACAACAGCGGCCTGGCCCCCAGCTCGGAGGGGGTGAGGGTGGAGGTGAGCGGCGGGCGGCTGACCGTCAGCGACGGGCCGTTCGCCGAATCCAGGGAACTGATCAGCTACGCGCTGTACGAGGTCAGGTCCAAGGAGGAGGCCGTCGAATGGACCTCCCGCTTCGTCAGGCTGCACCGTGACCTGTGGCCGGGCTGGGGAAGGCCAGGCGGACGTGCTGCGACTGTTCGGACCCGAGGACTTCGCCCCACCGGCCTGACCCGCCGCTCCACCGGCCGCCGACCGCGCACGCGCGGGCCCGCGGCCGGATGCTGTATCCAGGAGGCATGACGGCAGCCGATCCCCATCGGGCGGTCGAGGCGGTCTGGCGGATCGAATCCGCCCGCGTCATCGCCGCCCTGGCCCGCATGGTCAACGATGTCGCACTGGCTGAAGAGCTGGCCCAGGACGCACTGGTGGCCGCGCTCGAAGAGTGGCCGCGCAAGGGCGTGCCCGACAATCGGATCGCCGCCCTCTACCGGCTGCTGGCCCACCTCACGCCCTCGCCGATCGTCGAGCTGAACCGGGCGGTCGCGGTCGGGATGGCCCACGGCCCCGAACGCGGACTGGAGATCGCCGACGGCCTCCGGAACGAGCGCGCCCTGCGGGACTACGCGCACCTGCCCGCCGTCCGCGGGCACCTGCTGGCCGAGCTCGGCCGGGCCGGGAAGGCGGCCGCCGCGTTCCGGCAGGCGGCCGCGCTGACCAGGAACGAACGCGAGCGCGACCTGTTCCTGAAGCGCGCCACCGAGCTGTCGGCGTGACGCCTCGTAGAGCGCGCGGCCCGCGGGCACATGCCATGCCTTGTGGCCGCGGACGGTCGGAGCTATCATCCCAAAACCTTTAGGAAAGTTTCCTAAATTACTGACCTGGGCGTCTTCCCCAAAGTGGCCGCAGAACCTGGCGGACCCGAGCGGCTGAGGTCGACCCAGACCTACGACACCCCCCAACCTCGAGTCGAACCTCCACCTGGAAGGCCGGCCGGGAACCCCCGATCACCCCCCACTGGAGCGGCGACTTTGAAGGGAAACATCCGCATGGACAGAAGAACCTTCCTCACCACGAGTGGCGCCGCCGGCCTCGGGCTGGCCACCGTCGCCTCGCCTACGGCCGCCCACGCCGGTCCCGTCGGCGGCGACTGGACGGAGGTCAGCCGCGCGTACCGCGTGCACCAGCCCCCGGATCTCACCCGCCACACCGTCGACAGCACCGGGCAGCACCGTTTCTGGCTGTACGACACCGACCCCAGCACCTTCCCGGGCCACGACTCCGGCCCCCGCAGCGAACTGCGTCTCCTCAACGAGTACACCTCGGGTTCCGCCCAGTTCGAGGCGGAGATGAAGATCACGTCGGGCACGCACCGCATGTGCGTCATGCAGGTCTTCGGCGGCGCCACCGCCGCCACCGCGTTCATGACCCTCGCCATGAACAGCAACAGCATCAATTACTACGACAGCGCCACGCAGATCCACTCGCCGGTCTACGACAGATGGATCCGCCTCAACGTCGCGCATGACGCCGACGCCGGAAAGGTCCACGTCTATGTGAACGGCCAGTTCCGCAGAACCTTCAACGACCGCGGCGACAAGACGCACTATTTCAAGTGCGGCCTGTACGGCCGGGCCGGCATGTCGCGCTACTCCGAGGTGTTCATGCGGAACATCCGGCTGTACCGCAAGACCGGCGGCTCCTCGCCGACGCCGTCCCCGACCCCCTCGCCCACGCCGGGCACCACCTGGAAGGCGAACACGTACTACGCGGCAGGGGCCACCGTCGTCCACAACGGGACCAGCTACCGCTGCACGCAGGCCCACACCTCTCAGACCGGCTGGGAACCCCCGAACGCCCTCGCGCTCTGGCAGCGCGTGTAGCGGACCGCAGCAATTCGCCTGATCTTGCTGCCGGTGCCGCTCAGAGATCGAAAGAGGCCGGTTCGGCACTGCGAACCGGCCTCTGACGTGTGGTGGGCGATACTGGGATCGAACCAGTGACCTCTTCGGTGTGAACGAAGCGCTCTCCCGCTGAGCTAATCGCCCGCCCTGCCGCGGCTCCTTGCGGCGCCGACGGGAAAACCATACCGCACTCCGGCGCTCGCTGGCGAAGCGAGCGGGTGACGGCGGAAGGATTCGAGGGAATGGGGAAGGTTGACCGTCGGCGTGGCCGGTCGGTGGCATACCATCGTCGTGTTCCGGAAGGAGCCTATCGTGATCCTTTCTCCAGAAACGTTCATGATGGCTCGCGCCGGGACAGGCTCCGCAACACGCAAAACCCTCGCAAATACGACCCGATTGATCCCCGTTTGACCAGATAGATGCCCGAATGTCCAGCTGTGATGTGTGTTACAGAAGGCCCCGAGGGCGGAATCTTTCCTACAGGTTTCTTCGTTCCGCGTCATAGCTCAGGACGAAGTCCCCAGAGCAGTGAAAGCCCCGAAGAGGGGACCTTCGACGAAAAGGTTTGGCTGACGATGAACAGCACCACCGTCTCCGCCGAGCTTGGCCTTCGGCTTGTGGTCCCCGACCGTACTACCGTCCCCCTCCTCGCCGGACTGAGCTACACGGCCGACGACCCGTACGCCATCCGCATGGCCTTCCACGTGGGGAACGACGAACCGGTCGAGTGGATCTTCGCCCGGGAGCTGCTGACCGTGGGCATCGTGCGCCGGGTCGGCGACGGAGACGTGCAGGTGTGGCCCGCGCGCGCCGACGGCGAGCGCACGCTCCACATCAGCCTGACGTCTCCGTTCGGGCAGGCGCTGTTCGAGGTGCCGCTGGCCCCCCTGACCGAGTTCCTCCACCGGACGTACGAGAAGGTGCCCGCCGGCCGCGAGACCGACTTCATGGACCTCGACGCCGAGCTCACCAACATGCTCTGGCCGTCCTGACCGGCTACCCCGCGGGCGGCTACGCCGGAAGCCCCTCCAGCACCCGGCGCATTCTCGCGATCTCGATGCTCTGCCCCGAGTAGACGTCCCTGGCCATGCGCCGCATCGCCGGGTCACGGCCGGCGGCGAGCTGCTCCTCGGCCATCCGCAGCGCGCCCTGATGGTGCCTGATCATGAGTGTCAGGAACATGCGGTCGAACGGCGTGCCACGGGCGGCGCGCAGCGCGTTCATCTGCTCGGGCGTGGCCATGCCGTAGCCGGCGGGGGCGTGCGCGTGGCCGGCCGGGACCGGGCGGCCGAGGGCCGACAGCCATGAGGACATGAGGTCGATCTCGGGGCGCTGCGCCAGCGCGATCTGCCCGGCGAACCGCGTGACGGCGGGCGTCGTGGTGCGCTCGGCGACCAGGCCGGTCATCTCCAGCGCCTGCCGGTGGTGCGGGATCATGCCCTCGGCGAAGCGGACGTCGGCGGCCTCCGGCCTGGGGGACGGCTGCCCGATGCGCTCGCCGGGCGTCGCGGTGCGCGCTGGACGGCCCGGTCCCTCGGGGACGATCACCGGTGCGTCGCTGCCGATCGCGGACGGCCCGTCAGGCCGCTGCGCGCACGCGGCCAGCACGAAAAACGCCATAACTGTGACAAAGAGCGTGCACGGCCGCGATCGTACTGGCATAGCTTCCATACTGGGCCCACGAGATGAGAGGTGCGCGCGTGATCTCTGCCAAGGTACGGGGGGCGGTGTTGTGCGCGGTCTTCCTGCTGGTGTCCGCGTGCGCCGGCGGGCCCGGGACGGCGACGTCGTCGCCTCCACCCGCCGGGACGCCGCGCGAGACGACGACCACCGGCAGCGGCGCCTCCCCCTCCGGAGGCGCGATGACCAGTGGCAACGTCAAGCTCGTCGCCAACGTCCCGCGCACCGCGCCGCTCGACGGCGAGGCCGACTGGAACACCGACCTGGCGTTCCAGGGGGACTACGCGTTCGTCGGGAACTTCGGCGGGTTCACGATCTTCGACATCAGCGACCCGGCCAAGCCGAAGATCGTCAGCCAGGTCTCCTGCCCCGCGCAGCAGAACGACGTCACCGTCCACGGCGACCTGCTGATCCTGTCGATCGACGAGCCGCGCAGCGGCGAGACGTGCGCCTCGACCGGTGAGCAGCGCCGCTGGGAGGGCCTGCGCATCTTCGACATCAGCGACAAGAAGAGCCCGAAGTACGTCTCGGCGGTGCGGACCGACTGCGGCTCGCACACCCACACCATGGTCCCCAAGGGCGACACGCTGTACGTGTACGTCTCCTCCCCCGGCCCCGAGCCCGAGTCGGAGACGTGCCCGCCGCCGCACCAGGTGATCCAGGTCGTCGAGATCCCCACCAAGAACCCCAAGTCCGCCAAGGTCGTGTCAAAGCCTGACATCTTCCCCAAGCGGCAGGAGTCCATCGGCGGCTGCCACGACGTCACCGCCTACCCGGAGAAGGACCTGGCCGCGGCCGCCTGCTTCGGCGACGGCGTGCTGCTCGACATCTCCGACCCGGTCAAGCCCAAGGTGCTGCAGCAGGTCCGCGACGAGGAGAACTTCCAGATCTGGCACTCGGCGACGTTCAACAACGACGCCACCAAGGTCGTCTTCAGCGACGAGCTGGGCGGCGGCGGCATGGCGACCTGCAACCGCCGGACGCCCGCCACCAAGGGCGCGAACGCCGTCTACGACATCGTGGACGGCAAGCTGCAGCGCCGCGGCTACTTCAAGATCTCCCGCGAGCAGGGGGAGAACGAGAACTGCGTGGCCCACAACGGCTCGCTGCTGCCCGTGCCCGGCAAGGACATCATGGTCCAGGCCTGGTATCAGGGCGGTGTGTCGATCTGGGACTTCACCGACTCGGCCGCCCCCAAGGAGATCGGCTACTTCGAGCGGGGGCCGTTCGAGCGGGACGGCATCGCCGGGTCGTGGTCGGCGTACTACTACAACGGCTACATCTACTCCAGCGACATCCAGATGGGGCTGGACGTCATCGCCATCGACGACCCGCTGACGGATCCCGCCAAGAAGGTCAAGATGGACGACTTCAACGTGCAGACGCAGAAGTCGTACTGATGGTTCAGGACCGATGGTTCAGTACTGATGCTTCAGGGGGCGGTGTCCGGACCTTCACCGGCCAGGACGCCGCCCCGGGCGATGCCGCCTGATCAGGGGTCGAGGTCGGCGGCGGAGCGCTCGGCGAAGACGCGGATGGCCTCGGCCGTGACCGGGCCGGGCGCGGCCGGCAGCTCCGTGTCGTCCACGAGCCTGATCGGCTGGACGTCGCGGGTGGTGGAGGTGAGGAACGCCTCCTCGGCCTCGTACAGCGCCGACAGCGGCACGTCGGCCTCCTCGCCGCCGCACCACTCCAGCACCAGCGCCCGGGTGACGCCCGCCAGGCAGCCCGACGCCAGCGTCGGGGTGATCAGCCTGCCGTCGCGGACGATGAAGACGTTGGAGCCGGTGCCCTCGCAGAGGTCGCCCACCAGATTGCCGAAGAGCGCCTCACCGCCGCCGCGCGCCTTGGCGTGGGCGAGGGCCTTGGCGTTGTCGCCGTACGAGATGCTCTTGACGCCGGCCAGCGCGCCCCGCTCGTTGCGCGGCCAGGGGACGACGGTGACGTTCGCGGCGGCGGGGAACGGCTTCTGCTCGTCGACGATCACCACCGAGGTGGTGCCCTGGTCGCCGCGGTCGGACCCGAGCGGGCCCGGGCCGCTCGTGTAGGTGATGCGGATGCGGCCGAGCGCCCAGTCCGGCGTGGCGGCCAGGCACTTCTCCACACCCTCGGCGATGGCGTCGACGTCGGGCTCGGGCAGGTCCATGCGCTGGGCCGAGAGCCTGAGCCGGTCGAGGTGCCGGGTCAGGGCGAACGACCGGCCGTGCACGATCTTCACGGTCTCGAACACGCCGTCCCCGACCATCAGCCCGTGGTCGAACACCGAGACCGTGGCCCGCTGGGGGTCGATCAACTCCCCGTTGACCCAGACAGGGATGTTCATTCATTGCCTCCTGTGGATGCCAGTGAGATGAGCCTGGACGCCTTCAGCTCGGTCTCGAGCCACTCACGCCGCGGGTCGCTGCCCCACGTGATGCCCGCTCCCGTGCCGAACCGGATCTCGTCAGCGGAGATCCAGAAAGTGCGGATGCCCACGGCCAGCGCCGCCCTGTGACGGTCGGCGTCGACCCAGCCCACAGCTCCACAGTACGGCCCGCGGGGCTCGGGTTCGAGTTCGTTGATGATGCGCAGCGCCGACGACTTGGGGGCGCCGGTGACCGAGCCGGGCGGGAACGTGGCCGCGAACAGGTCAGCCCACCCCGTACCGGGCAGGAGCCTGGCGCGCACGGTGGACACGAGATGGACCAGGCCGGGATGCTCCTCGACGGCGCAGAGAGAGGGGACCTCGACCGAGCCGACGACTGCGACCCTGCCGAGGTCGTTGCGGACCAGGTCGACGATCATGACGTTCTCGGCGTAGTCCTTCTCGAGGAGGTCGGCGGGGGTGACGCCGGTGCCCTTGATGGGCCTGGACTCGATGACGTCGCCGTCGCGCGACAGGTAGAGCTCCGGGGACGCCGACACGACGCTCAGGCCGGGCACCCGGACGACGGCGGAGTAGGGGGCGGGGTTGCCCGTGGCCAGCCGGGCGGCGAGGGCGAGGGGGTCGGCGTCCTCGGGCGCGGGGGCTGACAGCACGCGGCAGAGGTTGGCCTGGTAGACCTCGCCCTGCTCGATGTAGTCGCGGATGGCCTGGACGCCCCGCTCGTAGGCGGGCCGGTCGAGGGAGCTGCGCCACTGGCCGGGACTCGGGCCGTGCCAGGCGCGGCGGGGGCCGGGCAGCGGCGCGCGACGCACGTGGTCGAAGCGGGCACACGTCACCTTGCCCTCGAAGTCGACCACCACCGCCCACCAGCCCTCGCCGTCGAGGGCCGCGAGGTCGGTGGTGATGTCACGCAGGCCGGTCGCGAGGAGCCGGCCCACGTGGGCGAAGCCGTCGTGCACGTGTCTCATTCTCCCAGCAGCTTCTCCAGGCAGCTTCTCCAGGCAGCTTCTCTCGGCAGCCGTACGAGCTTCCGCGTCGCGGGGCGCAGGCCCCTCGGCGGAGCGCGTTCGCCGCCGGGTCAGGCGAGCGGGCCCGTGACCGACTCGACGGCGGCGACCACGGAGCCGTCCGCGACCAGGCGGACGGCCGAGTCGATCTCCGGTGCCAGGAAGCGGTCGGGACCGGGACCCGGGACCGTCTCGCGCAGAGCCTTCACCACGGCCGCCGTGGCGGGGGCCGGGAGCAGCGGCGCGCGCAGGTCGAGCGCGCGGGCGGCGGTGAGCACCTCGACGGCCAGCACGCGGGTGAGCCCGTCGACCGACCTTCGCAACTTGCGCGCGGCCGACCAGCCCATCGAGACGTGGTCCTCCTGCATGGCCGAACTCGGGATCGAGTCGACGCTGGCTGGCACGGCCAGGCGCTTCAGCTCGGAGACGATGGCCGCCTGGGTGTACTGGGCGATCATGTGGCCGGAGTCGACGCCGGGGTCGTCGGCCAGGAACGCGGGCAGCCCGTGGTTGCGGGCCACGTCGAGGAACCGGTCGGTGCGGCGCTCGGACATCGAGGCCAGGTCGGCGGCGACGATCGCCAGGAAGTCCAGCACGTACGCGACGGGTGCGCCGTGGAAGTTGCCGTTCGACTCGACGCGGCCGTCGGCGAGCACGGCCGGGTTGTCGACGGCGCTCGCCAGCTCCCAGGAGGCGACGTTCGAGGCGTGGGCGATCGTGTCGCGCGCCGCTCCCGCCACCTGAGGAGCGCAGCGCAGGGAGTAGGCGTCCTGGACCCGCGTGCAGGCGTTCGGGTCGCGGTGGCTCTCCATGATCTCCGAACCGGCCAGGATCTTCGTCATGTTGGCGGCGGCCAGGGCCTGGCCGGGCTGCGGCCTGAGCGCCTGCAGCTCGGGGGCGAAGACGCGGTCGGTGCCGAGCAGGGCCTCGACGCTCATCGCGGCGCTGACGTCGGCCGTCCTGACGAGCCTGGACAGGTCGTGGATCGCGAGGATCAGCATGCCCAGCATCCCGTCGGTGCCGTTGATCAGCGCGAGGCCCTCCTTGGCGGCCAGCTCGACGGGCTCGATGCCGGCCTGCTTGAGCGCCTCGGCCGCCGAGGTGAGCAGCCCCGACGCGTCGCGGACGACGCCCTCGCCCATGAGGGTGAGCGCGACGTGCGCCAGCGGCGCCAGGTCGCCCGAGCAGCCCAGGCTGCCGTACTCGTGCACGACCGGCGTGATCCCCGAGCCGATGAGCGCGGCCAGCGTCTTGGCGGTGACCGGCCTGATGCCGGTGTGCCCGGTGGCGAGCGTGTGCAGGCGCAGCAGCATGAGCGCGCGCACCACCTCGGTCTCGACCTCGGGGCCGTTGCCGGCCGCGTGCGAGCGGACGAGCGAGCGCTGGAGCTGCGCGCGCAGGGACGGGTCGATGTGCCGCGTGGCGAGCGCGCCGAACCCGGTAGAGACGCCGTAGGCGGGCGTCGGGCTCTCGGCCAGCTCTTCCACCCGCTGCCGCGCGGCCGAGACCGCCGCGATCGCGTCGTCGGTGAGCCGTACGGCGGCGCCATGGCGGGCCACCCGGATGACTTCGTCGAAGGTCAGCGGCTCCGGGCCGACGTTCACGAATCCGCTGTCGCGCATGGTGTTTCTCTCTCGCTCAAGTAACCGGCGTATGCGATGTTAGCTCCTTACCGGAGAACAGCGCTGCCAGCCCTCCCCTTCCCACGTCCGTCAAGGTCACCGCCCTGGGCACCGGCCCCCGGACGTACCAGCCGAGTTCGAGCAGCGCGCCGGTGACGGCCGCGCCGAGCGCCCCGCCGAGGTGGGCCCGGCGTTCGGTCCAGTCGAGGCATTCGGGGGCGAAGCGCCGCCTGGCCGCGCGCGCCGCCGCCACGTCCACGCCGAGGCCCGCCAGCAGCCGCTCCCCCTCCGGCGTCACCTCCTCGCCCGTGAGACATCCGCCCTCGCGGAGCCGGTCCAGCAGCCCCACGCCGGCCCGCCCGGCCAGGTGGTCGTAGCAGGTGCGGGCCTCCTCCAGCATGCGCGCCTGCCGGGACTGGCGCAGGGACCGCACGAGCGGGCGGGCGCTGACCCTGGCCAGCACCTCCAGCACCTCGGCGACCTCGTGTCCGGCCAGCCGGTAGTAGCGGTGGCGGCCCTGCCGTACGACGTCCACGAGCCGCCCGTCGAGCAGGCGGGACAGGTGGGCACTCGCGGTGGCGGCGCCGACCCCGGCCAGCCTGGCCAGCTCACCGGCCGCGAGCGCCCGGCCGCCGAGGAGCGCCGTCAGGATGGCGGCCCTGGTGGGGTCGGCGATGAGCGCCGCCACCGGGGCGATGTCGGCGTCGCGCGCCACGTGCTCCGCTGCCATACCCCGACCCTAACGCGCGGATATTTCGCCTCCCGTCGAACCGTCACCGCGCCGGGGCAGGCCGCGATCCGGTTTGGGGAGTCGGCGAGGATTCGCTAGAGTTCTCTCGTCACCGCGTGACGCGGCGGCTACGCGGAAGTGGCTCAGTGGTAGAGCATCACCTTGCCAAGGTGAGGGTCGCGGGTTCGAATCCCGTCTTCCGCTCGGAGCTTCCGGCTCGGTGGAGTGGCCGAGAGGCGAGGCAGCGGCCTGCAAAGCCGTCTACACGGGTTCAAATCCCGTCTCCACCTCCGCGAGGACGATTAGCTCAGCGGGAGAGCGCTTCCCTGACACGGAAGAGGTCACTGGTTCAATCCCAGTATCGTCCACCACACTTCAGGAGCGATCACCTCGCCCCGCATGGCCCGTTCACTTCAGGAGCGATCACCTCGCCCCGCATGGCCCGTTCCTGCGAACCTCCCGGAACACGGGAGAGAACGTCCGCGACCCGTAGACGGCCTTGAACTTCGGGGCCAGGCCGGTCAGCCTGAACGGCTCGCCTCCCTCGCTCCTGAAGTACGCCCGCTGGACCCTGTCGGCGTCGCCGTGGAGGTAGTCCACCTGGACGTCCCACTCGTACCAGCGATTCCTGGCCACGGCCGACATCTCGACGGTCACCCGCTCCTCGTGCGCGAGATCGACGTTCTTCTTCATGAAGGACGCGCCGGGCCTGCGCTCCCCGTACCCGGGCCGCGGGTTGTCGAGGTCGGCGACGACGGGGAGCACCGGCACCTCGCCCGCGCTGGGCAGCACGAGGCAGGTGCCCGCCGACCGCGTGCCGGTCCTGAGGATGCGGGGCCGCACGTCGAGCACCCGAACCCCCCTGTGACGCAGTCCCTGGATCACGATGGTGACGTTCATCGTGCCCGTCCACGCGCCCTGCCGACTCCGGATGAAGTCGACGAGGGCGCCCCGGGTCGGGTTCCGGGCGAGGAGCAGGCGGTCGGGGCCGCTGAGCACCGCCTGCCTGAACGCGAACGTCTGTCCCGCCTCCATCCTCGAGAACGCCAGGACACGTAACGGCGGCTCGCCGCGCACGTCGCTCCAGGCGTCGAGCAGCCACGGCCACGCGCCCACCACGACGGAGGCGATGACGGTGGCGAGGCCGCCCGCGACCGTGGTCAGCAGCCATTTCCACGAACGCCCCACGGTGGAGCGCAGCGTCCTCGGCTCGGCCTCGTCCGCTGCCTCGTCCGCTGCCTCGTCTGCCGCCTCGTGCGCGGGCGAGGCCGCGGGCGAGGCCGGCTGCCGTGCCGTGTTCGCGCTGTCGGTCGTCATGGGTCTCCTATCCGGCCGATTCCACGAACCGGCGCAGGTCGCGCGCCACCTGCCGCGATGCCCGCGCCGCGAGGGCGGCGTCGCCGAACGCGTCCACGGTCACGACCACCGGCCCGACGCGGATGAGCAGCGCGTCCTTGAAGGTGTCGTCGAAGTGGTACGCCTCGTCCCCCAGGCCCTCCACCGCTCCCTGGAGCTCTCCGCCCACGTACGAGGAGAACAGCTCTCGCGCCCCGTCCGCGGAGCGGAAGACCCAGGCCACCGACACGGAGATCGGCACTCCCCCGGCCCGAACGGGCTCCAGCAGGCAGGACACGGCGCGGGGCAGCGCGAAGTCGGCCGGCGCCATCCGGGGCGAGGCGGTGTAGGGCACGCCGGCGAGCCGGGCCGCCGCCCCGGCGGGGAGCAGGGCGCAGGCGTCGGGCCAGGCCGAGG
>NZ_QNFZ01000076.1 GCF_003313395.1 Nonomuraea lactucae
CACCCCACCAAATCCCCCCGACCCCCACCAGACACCAAACCCACATCACGCACCAACACCCCCACATCACCCACCACCACCGAAAACACCACACCCAACTGCCCCAACAAACGATCCACCGTCGCCCCATCAAACGCCGCAGCCGAAAACTCGACTTTGATCTCCAGCCGATCACGCAATTCCACAGCGAACGTCAGCGGATAATGACCCCGCTCAGCCAGATCAGAGGGAGCGAATAATGCCTCATTATCGCCTGGTCGGTCATCACCTTCCGGCAGCTCTCCCTCCGGGTAATTTCCGAACACCATGATGCTGTCGAACAGTGACGTGCCGTGTGGGACCATCGAGAGTTTCTGGATGTCGGTCAGCGAGGTGTGCTCGAATCGCTGGAGGGCGATCTGGTTGTCCTGCAACTCGCGCAGCCAGTCGATGAACGGCACATCGGCCGGCACCCGAGCCCGCACCGGCAGAGTATTGATGAACATACCGACCATCGATTCCACGCCTGGCAACTCCACAGGGCGGCCGGAAACCGTCAACCCGAACACCACATCCCGCTCACCGCTGTAACGCGACAACAACAACGCCCACCCCGCCTGAATCACCGTTCCAGGAGTGACTCGGGCTTGCCGTGCCAGTTCGAGAAGACCGGTGGTCACCTCACGCGACAACTCCAACCGCCGGCTGTCATGGGTCCACTGCCGGGTTGCCTGGCGGTCCACCGGCAAAGGTGTCGCCGCCTCGAACCCCGCCAGATACGACCGCCAGAACTCCTCCGCCTCGACCGCGTCCCGCTCCGCGAGCCAGGCCACGAAATCGCGGTAGCACGGTGCGTCGGGGAGCTCCAGCTGGTGTTCTTGTTTGAGGGCCTCGTAGGTTTGGAGCACTTCGTCGAGCACGATCGGGACACTCCACCCGTCCAAGCAGATGTGATGGAAGGTCCAGAGTGTCCAGTGCCTGTCGCCGCCTCGGTCGATCACGCACACTCGCATCAGCGGGGGCGCCGAGATGTCGAACGGACGCTCGCGGTCGGCAGCGAGCAGTTCCTCTATCCGGCTGTGCACGCTCACAGTGTCGAGGTGCGACCAGTCCAGCACCTCGAACGGCACCTGAACCGCGTCGTGGACCACCTGCACCGGCTCGGGCACACCCTCCCAGACGAACCCCGTCCGCAACGCCGCATGCCGCCCCACCACCACATCCCACGCCCGCCGCAACGCCGCGACGTCCAGCCGACCGCTGACCTCGCGCAACTCCTGCGCCAGATACACCCCCGAGACCTCAGCGGGAGCCTCCAACGTGTGAAACAACATCCCCAGCTGCACCGGCGTCAACCGATACACATCCGCCACCGCAGCACCCGCCACCAGCCGATCCACACCCACCTGATCCAACCCAGCCAACGGAAAATCCGACGGAGTGAAACCACCCGCACCCGGCGACAAACAATGCGCGATCAACCCCCTCAACGCCCGCACATGAGCATCCGCCATCCCCTGCACACTCTCGGCCCGATACAACCCCGGATCGAAGTGCCACTCCAACTCCACCCGGCCATCACCAGCCCGCCAACCCCGCACCTCCAACCCGAACAACCGCTCCGGCAACCCCACCCCCTCACCACCAAACCAACCAACCAAAACCTCCACATCACCCACCCACCCACCACCACGAACCTGCTCCTTCACCGACTTCAACACCACCCCCGCATCGCCCGACGCCACCCCCGAAACACCCACCGCAACAAACGAACAGAACCAGCCAACCCTCCCAGACAAATCCACCCCCACCCCATCCACCTGCACCGCAACCTGCCCACCCACGCCCTGCACCAACGCCGCCGCCAACACATCACCCACCACCGTCCGATACGCCCCATGCACCCCTACCAACACCGCAGCACTGTCCTCAACCCCCAACCGAACCCGCACCACCCCATCCACACCCAAACCATCGACCAGCTTCTCCGACAAAGCCACACCACACAGCCCGCTCAAATCCTCCAGCAAAACCCCCCAAGACCGCGCATCCACCACCAGCCCATGCACCACCACCCCCAACAGACAAGGCTCATCCCCACGCTCAAACAACACCACCCGCAACACCGGCCCATCAACCACACTCACCGACCCCCGAACCGCCGCCATCCCCTCCTCCACCCCCACCGCCTCAACCACCGAAAACACACCAGCCGACTCCCGCCCAACAACACGCTGCACCCACCCCCGCCCCTCCTCAAACAACACCCGCGCCCGCAACACATCATGACGAGCAACCAACGCCTCCACCGCCCGCCCCAACACCCCCACATCAACACCCGCAGCCAACTCGAACACACCCCACCGACACCACCCATCCCGACCAGCACCCCGCTCCAACAACCCACACTGCGCCACCGTCAACGGCACCACACCCGACACCACCCCCTCATCACCGACCACCCCCGCAAGCTCCGCCACACTCTGCCGAGCAAACACATCCGCCACCTCAACCCGCAAACCCGCCGCCCGCGCCCGAGCCACAATCTGCAAACTCAGAATCGAATCCCCACCAAGATCGAAGAAGTTGTCCCTCACCCCCACCCGCTCCACACCCAGCACCTGCGACCAGATCTCCGCCAACACCACCTCGACCCGCGTGCGCGGCGGCACATACTCCACCCCCGCCACACTCACCCCCGGATCCGGCAACGCCCGCCGATCCACCTTCCCGTTCGCCGTCAACGGCAACACATCCACCACCACGAACGCCGCCGGCACCATGAACTCCGGCAACCGCTCCCGCAAGAACCCCCGCAACCCACCAGACTCCAGCTGGCCTCCCTCGGCCGCCACCACATACCCCACCAACCGCACCCCCGACGGACCATCCTCACGCGCCACCACCACCGCATCACGCACCTCCGGATGCCCGGCCAGCACCACCTCCACCTCACCAGGCTCGACCCGAAACCCACGAATCTTCACCTGATCATCCACCCGCCCCAAAAACTCCAGCACCCCATCCCCCCGCCACCGCACCCGATCCCCCGTCCGATACAACCGCCCCCCACCACCCACAAACGGATCAGCCACAAACCGCTCCGCCGTCAAATCAGCACGCCCCACATACCCCCGCGCCACCCCCACCCCACCAATGAACAACTCACCCGGCACACCCACCGGCACCACATTCAGCCACTCATCCACCACATAGACCCGCACCCCCGCAAGCGGCCGCCCAACCGGCACCATCGAGCCTGTGTCCCCTTCTCCCAGGGACATCATGAGCGAGTCGATCGCCGCCTCGGTCACGCCATACGCATTCGCCGGCGTGGCCCCCGGCGCGACCGCCTTCACGCACTCCATCAAGGCCTCGTAGTTCCAGACCGTGCCGGAGATCACCAACCGCAGCGCGTCCAATGCGCCCGCATGGCGGCAGTACGCCGCCAGATCGCGCAACAGCGTGCCCGGCACGATATCGGCGATCTCCACCCGATGCGCAAGCAGAACGGCGTGCAGTTCTTCCACCGACACCCCGTCCGCCTGCGGTAAGAACACCACCGCCCGGCCCGCACACAACGCACGCACCATGTCCCCGACCGACACATCAAAGCCGGGGCTGGTCATCGACAACGTCACCCCCGGACCGCCCAGCCCCTCCAGCGCCCGCTGCCAACCCGCCACATACCCCGCCAACCCCCGATGCGTGACCGCCACACCCTTCGGCCGCCCCGTCGACCCCGACGTATACGCCACATACGCCAACCCCTCACCCTCCACCGCAACCTCCGCAACCGCCCCGCCCACCGACCAATCCACCTCATCCACCAACACCACACCCCCCTCGAACCCCACCAACCCACCCACCAGATCACGCGTGGTGACAACCACCCCCACACCCGAATCAGCCAGCAAATACGCCAACCGCCCCACCGGCTGCCCCACATTCAACGGCACATACACCCCACCCGCCTTCAACACCGC
>NZ_QNFZ01000086.1 GCF_003313395.1 Nonomuraea lactucae
CGATGCACCCCCACCACCTCACCCGACACCACCCCACCCATCCCCCACCCCGACACCAACTCCCCCAACCCCACATCACGCACCAACACCCCACCACCACCCGCCACCACCCGCAAAACCCACTCAAACTGCCCCAACAACCGCTCAACCGTCGCCCCATCGAACGCCGCAGTGGAGAACTCCACCTGCACCAGCAACCGCTCTTCAAAGTCCACCGCGAAAAGCAGCGGATAGTGACCCTGCTCGAATGACTCCTCCGAGCCGAGTCCGAAGCTGTTTTCGATCGTGTCGCCGTTGTGTGGGTGTTCTCCTTGGGCCGATCCTGCGAACACCATGATGCTGTCGAACAGCGAGGAGCCGCGCGGGACCTCTGAACAGCGCTGGATGTCTGCCAGCGCGGAGTGCTCGAATCGCTGGAGGGCGATCTGGCCGTCCTGCAACTCGCGAAGCCAGTCAATGAACGGCACATCAGCCGGCACCCGAGCCCGCACCGGCAGCGTATTGATGAACAACCCCACCATCGATTCCATCCCGGCCAACTCCACCGGCCGACCCGAAACCGTCAACCCGAACACCACATCCCGCTCACCGCTATAACGCGACAACAACAACGCCCAACCCGCCTGAACCACCGTCCCCAGGGTGACCCGCGCCCGCCGAGCCAACCGCACCAAACCCGCGGTCACCTCACGCGACAACTCCAACCGCCGACGGTCCTGGTCCCAATGCCGAGTCGCCTGACGGTCCACCGGCAAAGGTGTCGCCGCCTCAAAGCCCGCCAGATACGACCGCCAGAACTCCTCCGCCTCCACCGCGTCCCGCTCCGCGAGCCAGGCCACGAAATCCCGGAAAGGCCGCACCGCGGGCAACTCCACCCGCCCACCCCGACATAACCCCTCATACGCCCGCAGCACCTCATCACATAACCCCTCATACGCCCGCAGCACCTCATCCAACACGATCGGCAGACTCCACCCGTCGATCGTCAGATGATGCATCGTCCACACCAGCCAATACCGATCCCCACCACGATCAACCAGATGCACCCGCATCAACGGCGGCACCGAGACATCGAACCCACGCTCGCGATCGGCGACTACCAGCTCCTCATACCGGGCCTGCTGCATCTCAGCATCGGCATGCGACCAGTCCAGCACCTCGAACGGCACCTGAACCGCCTCGTGGACCACCTGCACCGGCTCGGGCACACCCTCCCAGACGAACCCCGTCCGCAACGCCGCATGCCGCCCCACCACCACATCCCACGCCCGCCGCAACGCCGCGACGTCCAACCGACGCCCCGCCAACTCATGCAGCCCCTGAGCCACATAAACCCCCGACCCAGCGGGAGCCTCCAACGTGTGAAACAACATCCCCTGCTGCACCGGCGTCAACCGATACACATCCGCCACCGCAGCACCCGCCACCAGCCGATCCACACCCACCTGATCCAACCCAGCCAACGGAAAATCCGACGGAGTGAAACCACCCGCACCCGGCGACAAACAATGCGCGATCAACCCCCTCAACGCCCGCACATGAGCATCCGCCATCCCCTGCACACTCTCGGCCCGATACAACCCCGGATCGAAGCGCCACTCCAGCCCAACCCGGCCATCACCAGCCCGCACCGCCCGGATCTCCACCGCACACGAACGGCCCGGCACCTCCTCCAACACCTTCCGCGCCATCACCCCCGCCGACTCACCACCAGAAGACCAGGTGAGGAGAACGTCCGGCTCCGACATGTCATCGAGGTCAGTGGGATGGCGCAGCTGCTCCTTGACCGATTTGAGCACGCCTGCTGGATCACCGAGATTCTGTGAAGACAACATGATTGGGCGGATCGAAGTGAACCTGCCGACCGTCCGCGAGAGATCCATCCCCTCGGCCACCACCTCCCGGCCGTGACCCTCCACACCAACGGTCACCACCCCGCCGGCGCCCACCTCGCCGCCTAGGCTCTGCACCAACGCCGCCGCCAACACATCACCAACCAGCGTCCGATATGCCCCATGCACTCCCGACAACACCGCAGCACTCTCGTCAGCACCCAACCAAACCCGCACCACCTCATCGGCACCAGAGTCGACCGGCGGTTGCGTGTACGGCCCTTCCTCGACCACCCTCTCGGCCCACTGCTTGAACGAAGTTGTCTTCTCCGGCAACCCGTCACCTGCACAGACCCGGCTCAGATCCTCCAGCAAGATCTCCCATGACCGCTCATCCACCACCAGACCGTGGACCACCACCCCCAACCAAGCCGACCGCTCACCACGGTCGAACAACACCACTCGCAACACCGGACCATCAGCCAAATTCACCGACCCCCGCGCCGCCGCCATTTCCTCGTCGACCAACACGGCCAACTCCGCATCATCCATGCAGGCGGCATCCACCACAGAAAACAGCCCAGACGACACCTCGCTGGCGAGGATGTGCTGCAGCCACTCACCCCGTTCGGCGTCAAAAGCCACCCGCATCCGCAAAGCGTCATGGTGAGCCACCAACGCCTCCACCGCCCCCGCCAACAACCCCGCATCGGCACCGACCGTCAGCTCGAACACACCTGTTCGACACCACCCAACTCCAGCAGCACCCCGCCCGATCAACCAGCGCTGGACCGCCGTCAACGGCACCACACCGGAGACCACCGCCTGCTCCGCCACCACCACCGAAACATCACCGACCACCTGCCCAAGCTCAGCGACACTCTGCCGAGCAAACACATCCGCCACCTCAACCCGCAAACCCGCCGCCCGCGCCCCAGCCACAATCTGCAAACTCAGAATCGAATCCCCACCAAGATCGAAGAAGTTGTCCCTCACCCCCACCCGCTCCACACCCAGCACCTGCGACCAGATCTCCGCCAACACCACCTCGACCCGCGTGCGCGGCGGCACATACTCCACCCCCGCCACACTCACCCCCGGATCCGGCAACGCCCGCCGATCCACCTTCCCGTTCACCGTCAACGGCAACCCATCCACCACCACGAACACCGCCGGCACCATGAACTCCGGCAACCGCTCCCGCAAGAAGGCGCCCAGTCCGGCGGGCTCCTCTTCGCCGAGCCGGGAAGTCACATAGGCGACCAGCCGCTTGCCCGACGGGCCATCCTCACGCGCCACCACCACCGCATCGCGCACCTCCGGGTGCCCGGCCAGCACCACCTCCACCTCACCAGGCTCGACCCGAAACCCACGAATCTTCACCTGATCATCCACCCGCCCCAAAAACTCCAGCACCCCATCCCCCCGCCACCGCACCCGATCCCCCGTCCGATACAACCGCCCCCCACCACCCACAAACGGATCAGCCACAAACCGCTCCGCCGTCAAATCAGCACGCCCCACATACCCCCACGCCAGACCGGCACCACCAATCAACAACTCACCCGGCACACCCACCGGCACCACATTCAGCCACTCATCCACCACCACCACACGCGTACCCACCAACGGACGACCGATCGGCACCACCCCACCACCCACATCCCCCGACCCAAAACCAAACACCGAACTAAACGTCGTCCCCTCCGTCGGCCCATAGCACGCCACAAACACCAACCCAGGAAAACGCTCCCGAACCACCTCACAATGCGCCCCCGACAACGCATCACCACCAGCCAACAACAACCGCAACCCCTCAAAAACCTCCAACGACGACTCCACCACCTGATGAAACAACCCCGCCGTCAAATGCAACACCGAAACCCCAAACTCCCCCACAAACCCCACCACATCCACCACCCCATCCCCCGAAGCCACCGCCAACCTCGCCCCACACGACAACGCACCCCAAATCTCAAACGTCGACGCATCAAAAGTCACCGGCGCCAACTGCGCCACCACATCCCCCGGCTCAACACGCACACCAGCATCCACACACAAACGCACCACACCCCGCTGCGAAACCTCCACACCCTTCGGCACACCACTCGACCCCGACGTATACATCACATACAACGCATCATCGCCAACACCAGCCCCCCAACCAGCATCCACACCACACACCTCACCGCCGACCTCACCACACACCTCACCGCCGACCTCACCCAGATCCACCACCACCACACCAAACCCGTCCAACCGCCGCCCCCCACCACACACCACCACCGCGACCTGCGAATCCTCCACCACAAACCGAACCCGCGACTCCGGCCACCCCACATCCAACGGCACATAACACGCCCCCACCTGCACCACACCCAACATCGCAACCACAAAATCCACCCCCCGCTCCACAAACAAACCCACCCGCATCCCACGACGAACCCCAACCCGCCACAACGCCCCCGCCACCCCACCAGCACGACGATCAAGCTCCCCATAC
>NZ_QNFZ01000097.1 GCF_003313395.1 Nonomuraea lactucae
GCCGCCCAAGCTCGACTTCCTCGGGCGTCGTGAAACTTGACACAAACCTACAGAAACCAGCGACCGAAGATCGCTAGATCAGAGATGCCCCCGGCGGGGGCTGCGGTTCCGGAGCGGCACGGAGCATCAGCGCGCGGTTCGTGGCTGGGGTGTGGCGGCCCGCCCCCGATCTCCCGGCCTTCTGTTTCACGCTGATGCTCTTGGTCGCCGCGCTGGGGGCGCGTGGACGATCGGCCTCGCTGTACAAGAGGTCAGGATCTACGCGGCGCGGGATCCTGACGGGCAGGTCGTGAAAGCCGTGACGGAGGAACGCCTTAGCGGGTCAGGCGGAGGGCTTTGGTCGCCCTCCAGCGCCCGCAGCATGGCGGCCAGGCGGTGGGTGAGCGACACCTGCCGGCAGCGGCTCCGTCTGCCGTACCTGCTGGGCCTGGCTGCGGACGCGCCGCCGGCGGCTCGGCGCTCGTTCACTCGGGCAGGTTCGTTGCGAAGATCCAGTCGAAGCCGTCGAAGCCGATGCCGTCAAGGTGTTCCGCCCGGGTCAGGCCGGCGCGGACCGCCACACGCTGGGAGGCGATGTTCGCAGGCCGGACGCGGGCGATCAATGGGAGATCGGGGGCCTTCCGGGATGCCCAGGTGACGACTGCGGTCGCGGCCTCGCCGGCCAGTCCTTGGCCCCAAGCGGCGGGGATGAAGCGGTAGAAGAGGTTGAGGATCTTCATGCCGTACAGTTCCATGGGCTTGATCCCGCAGAAGCCCAACTGCCGGCTTGAGCCGTGACGACGAACGACCCAGTAACCGTAGCCGCACCGCTGCCACTGGTCGTTCCAGCGTTCATAGAGGTCATGGGCTTCGTCGCGGTTGGTGAGCGCGTCAGAGGGATTGTGGAGGGTCGCTTCGGGATCGGTGTGGATCGCGAAGATTGCGTCGATGTCCTCCGTGGTTGGGCGCAGCAATGACAGTCGAGATGTTCGTAGCTCGATGTCGGCTGGGCTCTGGTCGCTCATGCGGCGATCGTAGGGCCGCCGCCTTCGAGCTGGGAGGTGGGTTAGCGGGTCAGGCGGAGGGCTTCGGTCATGGCGGCCAGGCGGCGGGAGGAGGCTAGGCCGGCGTGGTAGAGGTGGAATTCCGAGGCGCCCGCCTTGGCGTAGGTGCGTAGGAGGTCCGCGAGGGCCTCGGCGTCGGCGGGGCGTGGGGGCAGGCCCAGCACGTACGCGCCCACGCGCTGGTCCGGGCCGGACAGTTCGGTGAGGCGGGCAAGGCGGGCGGCGTCCGTGGCGGGCTCTCCCCAGCAGCTGGCCACCAGGACGTCGGCCCCGGGCTCGCCTTCCGGCAGGGCCGCGAAGGAGCCGGCCGCCCAGGGATCGGGGTCGGCGTGCACGGTGATGGGCACTTCGGGCGTGGTCTCGCGGGCGGTGGCGAGGAGGCGACGGCGCAGGGAGGCCGAGAGGTCGACGCGGACGGCGCGCACCTCGTCGGCGAGCGGGCCGAGGGCGTCCTCGACTGAGGGGTGGTTCCCGGGCGTGTCGATGGCGGCTCGAACGCGTTCCCTGGTGCCCGCGGGGTAGCGGGGGGCGCAGGCCGTGCAGAAGCAGAGCGACATCAGGTCGCCGTCGGTGGACGTCCAGTCGGCGCCGGCCGTCTTCTCGTGGGTGCTCTGGTGCCCGAAGCCCATCGGGCCGCAGGACTCCAGGATCAGCGCGTCGGGCCCGCCCACGGTGAGCACCTCGCGGACCAGCCGTCCGCAGTAGTCCTGGACGTCCTCGAAGGCCGGGCACAGGGCGTGCGGATAGGGGTCGCCGAAGGCGTTGCGGACCACCAGGTCGGGGTTCGCGTTGCCGAGGGCGGAGTTGTGGGTGAGCACCGTCCACGCGTGGACCTGAAGCCCGGCCGAGCGCAGGGCGTCGCGAGCCAGCAGGTACGCGTCCGGGGCGGTCCAAGTGGGGGTCAGCGGGGCCAGGCGGCCCCAGGAGGAGGGGCGGACCGGGAGGTAGAGGGCGGCATAGGGGACGTCCAGCACGCGGTGGTCCGGGTGATGGGGTGTGGCCGCGCGGGTGGCGTGGTAGCCGGCGGCCAGTGCCACCGCCTCGACACCCAGGCCGGCGATGCGTTCGGCGGCCGAGGGGTCGCCGACGATGTCCCAGGGATAGGCGTAGGCCACGTTCACCAGGACGCCCTCCTCGTGGTGAAGGTGGGCTCGAAGCGTCGCATGTACGCGCGGTCGTCGCGGAAGGTGATCCCGCACTTGACGTACTGCTCGTGCATGACGGCCAGCGCGTCGCGGTCCAGCTCGACGCCGAGCCCGGGGCCGGAGGGGACGGGCACCGCCCCGTCGACGAAACGCAGGCTGCCGGGGGCGACCACGTCCTGGCCCGCCTGCCACGGCGTGTGCGTGTCGCAGGCGTGGGTGAGGTTGGGGGTGGCGGCGGCCAGGTGGGTCATGGCGGCCAGGCTGATGCCGAGGTGGGAGTTGGAGTGCATGGACAGCTCGAGCCCGAACGTGGCGCAGAAGGAGGCGACGTGCGCCGAGCGGACCAGGCCGCCCCAGTAGTGGTGGTCAAGCAGCAGCACCCGGATGGCCCGCTGGGCGATGGCGGGAGGGAGGTGTTCGTGGGTGACGACGCACATGTTCGTCGCCAGCGGCATCGGGACCTCGGCGGCGACCCGGGCCATACCGGAGATCTCTGGCGTGGGGTCTTCGAGGTACTCCAGCTTGCCTTCGAGCTCGCGCCCCACCCGGATGGAGGTCTCCACGGTCCAGGCGGTGTTCGGGTCGAGGCGGAGCGGCATCCCGGGGAACGCCTCGTACAGCGCCTCGATCGCCGCGACCTCCTGCTCGGGCGGGAAGACGCCGCCCTTGAGCTTGATCGACGTGAAGCCGTACTCCTTGATGAGCAGCGATGCCTGCTCGACGACGCCGGCCGGATCGAGCGCCTCGCCGAACCTGTCGGGCTCGGCGCCCGGGTGGCCGGCCCACTTGTAGAAGAGGTACGCGCTGTACGGCACGGCGTCGCGCACGCGCCCGCCCAGCAGGTCGGCCACCGGCACCCCGGCCGCCTTGCCTCGGATGTCGAGGCAGGCCACCTCGAACGGCGAGAAGACGCGGTCGACACTCTTCTCCTGGGTCGACATGCCGGTCAGCCCGTGCGTGTCGGCCACCACGTCGCCGACGATCGCGCTGATCCGGGCGTGCATCTCGTTCGTCGCGTGCACGTCCAGGCCGATCAGGGCCTCGGCGCACTCCCGTACCTTGATCAGGTGCTCGAGGTCGCCGTACGTCTCGCCGAGCCCGCTGAGCCCCTCATCGGTGATCACCTCGACGATCGTGCGCAACGCCCACGGCTCGTGCACGCCGGCGGCGTTGAGCAGCGGCGGGTCGCGGAACGCGACAGGAGTGACCTCGATCTGCCGGATGACCATATGATCGCCGTCCATATATGTGAACTAAGGCCAGAGTTGTAGACAAGTGCGGCAACTGTAAGAATCAGGCGGAGATGGTGTCAAGACTCCGAGGGGTGATTCCATGATCTATGGCTACGATCCCAGGACCGGTGAGCCGGTGGGTGGGGGGCTGTGCGAGACCGGCGGTGGCGGGGTGGGCGTGATCGTCGATGCGGCGGTGGCTGCGGGTGAGGGTTGGCGTGCCACGGCGGCGGCGGGGCGGGCGGTGGTGTTGGAGGCGGTGGCTGATGCGCTGGTCGGGCGGGTGGATGAGTTGTGGCGGGTGGCTGATCGGGAGACGGCTTTGGGGGAGGTGCGGTTGCGGGGTGAGGTGGCGCGTGCGGCGGGGCAGTTCAGGTTGTTCGCCCAGGTGATCAGGGACGGCGGCTATCTCGGCGCCGTCGTCGACCACGCCGACTCGTCGGCGATGCCGCCCAGGCCGGATGTGCGCCGGATGAGGCATCCGCTTGCCGGTGTCGTGGCCGTGTTCGCGGCGAGTAATTTTCCGTTCGCGTTCTCGGTGGCGGGTGGTGATACGGCTTCGGCGTTGGCGGCGGGTTGTCCGGTGGTGGTCAAGGCGCATCCGGCTCATCCGAACACCTCGGAGTGTGTGGCGCGGGTTGTGCGTGAGGTGTTGCCGTGTGCGGAGTTGCTGGGGTTGGTGCATGGGGTGGGAGCGGGGGTGGAGTTGGTGCGGCATCGGGGGGTGGTGGCGGTCGGGTTCACCGGGTCGGTGGCGGGGGGCAGGGCGATCCGGGCGCTGATCGAGGAGCGGGAGGTGCCGATTCCGTTCTTCGGCGAGTTGGGCAGTGTCAACCCGGTCGTGGTGCTGCCGTCCGCGGCCAGGGCCGAGGTGGCGGCGGGGTTCGCGGCCTCGCTCACGCTGGGGGTGGGGCAGTTCTGCACGAACCCGGGGCTGGTGTTCGTGCCGGACGACGACGAACTGCGCGAGGCGCTGGCCGCGGCCGTGGAGCGCACCACTGGCGGGCCGATGCTGGCCGAGCGGATCCGTGACGGCTATCTGGGCGGGCTGGAGCGGCTCGGGCGGCTCGGGCGGCTCGCGGTGCTGGCCGAGGGCGAGTCTGGGGAGGGCGCGTGGGCGGTGGCGCCGAGGGTGTTCGCCGCGGACCTGGAGACGTTCGCGGACGGGCTGCCGGGGATCGCCGAGGAGTGTTTCGGGCCCGCTGCTTTGGTGGTGACCTATCGTGATGTGGGTGATCTGCCGCCGGCGGTGCTAGCCGAGGGCAGGGCGGGGCAGGGCGCCTGGGCGGTGACGCCGAGGGTGTTCGCCGCGGACCTGGAGACGTTCGCGGACGGGTTGCCGGGGATCGCCGAGGAGTGTTTCGGGCCCGCTGCTTTGGTGGTGACCTATCGTGATGTGGGTGATCTGCCGCCGGTGCTGGAACGGCTGGAGGGGTCGCTGACCGCCACGGTGCATGGCGCCGACCCTGGTGAGGCGGGTGAGGTGGTGCGGGTGCTGGGTGGCAAGGCGGGGCGGTTGGTCTGGAACGGCTGGCCGACCGGGGTGGCGGTGTGCTGGGCGATGCATCATGGGGGGCCGTGGCCTGCCTCCACCGCGCCGGCCCACACCTCGGTGGGCGCGACGGCGATCGATCGGTGGCTGGCGCCCAGGGCGTATCAGGACTGGCCGGCTGAGCTGCTGCCGGACGAGCTCAAGGACGGCAACCCGCTGGGCATCCCACGCCGCGTCGACGGCGTCCTGACCATCTCGTAGCCCTCTACGGCACGTGCCGGGCTCGGACCCGCTGTGGCGTGGCACAGCGGGTCCGAGCCACCGCTGTGCCTGTCGCACCGCCGGGTGGGGCGGGGCCGTGGGGGTGGGTCAGGTTCCGGCTATTTCCAGGCCGGTGGCAATGATCTTCTCAAGGGCGGCCACGTGTTCCGGTGACGGGTCCACCAAGGGGGCGCGTACCCCGCCCACGTCCAGCCCGCGCAGCCGCACCCCCGCCTTCACCAGCGACACCGCGTAGCCGGGCACCAGGTCGCGGAGTTCCACCAGCGGCAGGTAGAAGCCGGTCAGCAGCCGCTGCGTGAGGTCCTCGTCCCCGCTGGTCACCGCCCGGTGGAAGGCGAGCGCGATCTCGGGTGCGAAGGCGAACACGGCGCTGGAGTAGAGGGCCACGCCGAGTCCCCGGTAGGCGGGTACGGTGAGCTCCGCCGTCGGCAGACCGTTGAAGAACGTGAAGTCCCGGTCGGTGGCCCGGCGCACGGTGAGGATGATGCGCTGGAGGAGGTCGAAGTCGCCCAGCCCGTCCTTGAAGCCGATCACGTTCGGCGCCTGGGCCAGCTCGGCGACCGCGGCGGGGGAGAAGCGGGCGGTGCCGCGCTGGTAGATGATGACGGGCAGCCCGCCCGCCTCGGTGACTTCGAGCACGTAGCGGACCAGGCCGCCGGGAGGGGCGGTGACCAGGTAGGGCGGCATCAGGAGCAGCCCGTCGGCGCCGTGGTCGGCGGCGGCCCTGGCGAGGGCCTTGGCGGTGGGCAGCGCACCGCCCGCGCCCGCGAAGACCGGTACGCGCCCCGCCGTGGCCGCCACGCTGGCGGTCACGGCCGTGGTGTGGTCGTCGAGGTCGAGTGCGTTGAACTCGCCCGTGCCGCACGCGGTGAACACTCCTCCCGCCCCGGCCTCGACTCCCTTGGCGACGTGCTCGGCCAGGACCTGGTCGGCGACGGCGCCGTCGGCCCCGAAGGGAGTCACGGGAAAGAAGAGAACACCATCCAGGCGCATGAAGAGTCCTTTCTAGCGGATGCCCTCCCGACGGAGAGTGGCAGCCAGCTTGCGGGTATGGGTGATCACCGCGTCGGTGATCTTCTCGACCTCGGCGGGGGCCAGCCTGGCCGGCATCGAGCAGCTGATCGCGTCCGTGGCCGGGATCCGGTAGTCGACGGCCACTGCTACGCAGGCCACGCCGGGAGTGCCCTGCTCGCGCTCGTAGGCCCAGCCGCGGGTGCGGACCTGGTCGAGCTCCCCGGTCAGCTTGGTCAGGTCGGTGATCGTGTGGTCGGTCAGGGCGAGCAGCGGGTCGGGCAGCAGGGCCGCGACCTCGTCGTCGGTGAGCTGGGCGATCAGCGCCTGCCCGAGCGCTGTCACGTGGGCGGGCAGCCGCCTGCCCACCCGCGGGGTCACGTGGCGCGCGTCGCGCGACTCCCGGGTGGCCAGGTAGATCACGTGGGCCTCGTCGCGCCGGGCGAAGTGGGCGGTCTGGCCGGTCTCGGCGCGCAGATCCTCCAGCGTCTGCTGCGCGAACGGCAGCGCCGGATCCTTGTCCAGGTAGGCCGTGCCGGTCAGCAGGGCGTGCGGCCCGATGCCGAACGCTCCCCGGGCCGGGTCGGCCTCCACCCAGTTGAGCTCGACCAGCGTGCGCATCAGCGCGTGCAGGCTGCTGCGCGGGAAACCCGTACGCTGCTGGAGCTCCGACAGCGTCAGCGTCTCGTGTGAGGCGGCGAGCGCCTCCAGGATGCGGACCGTCCGCTCGGCGGACTTGACCAGCTGCGGCTCCATGTTCGTCCCATCTCGACGACTGTTCGACAGTGTCAGGATACGGGATAGCGTCCATGTACGTGGACACCTAACCTTTGACCGCGCCGCTTGTCAGACCACGCATGAACTGCCTCTGGAAGGCCAGGAACGCGATGATCGACGGCAGCAGGGCGAGCAGCGATGCGGCGAGCAGCACGCCGATTCCGACCTCCTCGTCGGAGCGGAGCGAGCGCAGGGCGATGGGCAGAGTCCACATGTCCGACTGGGGCGCCACGATCAGGGGGAGGAGGTACTGGTCCCAGATCATGGTGAACCCGAAGACGCCGATCACGCCGAGCGCGGGACGGCACAGCGGCAGGATGATCGTGAAGAACGTGCGCAGCTCACCCGCCCCGTCGATCCGCGCGGCCTCCTCCAGCTCGACCGGCACCTCCTTCATGAACTCGGTCATGACGAGGATCGAGAAGCCCCAGGCCCCGACCGGCAGGATCATGCCCGCGTACGTGCCGATTAGGTCGACGTTGAGCAGCGGGAGGTCGGAGAGCACCAGCGAGAGGGGGATCGCGATGATCTCCTCGGGCAGCATCATCGTCGCGAGCATGATGAGCATCACGAACGTCATGCCCCTGAATCTCTTGCGCGCCAGCGCGTAGGCGGCGAAGACGCTCACGCACATCTGCAGCAGCAGCCCGAAGCCGACCACCACGAACGAGTTGAGCAGGTAGTCGTAGACGTTCTTGTCGGCGGCCTTGACGAAGTTGTCGAACGTGAAACCGTCGGGCCAGAGTGAGAAGCTGGTCGGGTCGAGCGTCCGGCTGAAGGCGCTGACCAGCAGTCCGACGAGCGGGCCGGTGAAGACGACGACCATGGCCGCGTAGACCAGGAACTTCAGGGTCGTCGCGATCGGCCCCCGCCGGGCCTCCAGGCCGAGCGCGGTGTCGAATCTCATCATGCCGCCTGCCTCCTGCGGATCACCTGGACCAGCACGGTGAGCAGCAGGGTCGCCAGGAACAGCAGGATGCCTCCGGCGGACGCGATGCCCAGCTCGCCCTTCTGGAACCCGAGCTTGTAGATCAGCGTCATCAGCACCTCTGACGAGCCGTTCGGCCCGCCGTTGGTGAGCACGTACACCTCGACGAACACCCGCAGCCCGCGAATGGCCGCGAGGGTGAACAGGATCCAGAACACCGGGCGCAGCGCGGGCAGCGTGATGTGCCGGAGCCGGTGCCACGTCGACGCGCCGTCCACCGCGGCCGCCTCGTACAGCGTGCGGTCCACGCCCACCAGCCCCGCCAGGAAGATCATCATGTCGTACGGCGTGCCGCGCCAGACGCTCATGCCCATGATCGACAGCAGCGACGTGTCCTCGCTGGCCAGGAACGGCTGCGGGTCGAGCCCGCCCCACCCGAGGATGGCGTTGATCATGCCGGTGTCCGCCGGGTGGTACATGATCCGCCACACCTCGGCCACGACCGCCATCGTGGTCACGACCGGGAGGAAGGCGGCGGTCCTGACGAACCACAGGTAACGGGCCGGACCCTCGATGAGCAGCGCGAGCACCAGGCCGAGCAGCAGCGAGCCGACCGTGGTGCCGACGGCCAGCAGCACGCTGTGCCAGATGGCCGCGGTGAACGCGTCGTCGGTCAGGATCCTGCCGTAGTTGTCGAGGCCCACGAAGCGGTCGCCCGCGTACCGGATCTCGAAGAAGCTCATCCGCAGGCCCTCGAACATGGGGATGAACTTGAAGTAGAGGAACAGCACCAGCGCCGGGGCCAGGAACGCCCAGGCGATCAGCGTCCCCCGCCGCCGCGCCCGCTTGGGGCGGCGGCGGGAGGGCGTCGTGTCGGGCGGCGCCGTGGTCAGCGTCGGGGTGGTCATGCGAAGCCTCTCGCCGGCGGCGCCGGCAGGCCAGGGGGCGAACCGGGGGAAGGGCCGGGGGAAGGGCCGGGTGCCATGTCAGGAAGCCTTCTGCGACTGCAGTTCGGCGGTCAGCTTGGTGTTCAGGCCGTCCATGGCCGCCTTGACGTCGGCGGTGCAGTCGGCCCACACCGCGTTCATCGCGTCGGCGGACGTCTGGCGGATCGGCGCCCAGTTGGGCACCGGCGGCGCGTAGACCGCGTCGGCGTAGGCCTGCTGGAAGACCTTCCAACGCGGGTCCTGGCGCTCGGCGCCCATGTCGACCTGGGTGTTGACCGGCAGGCGGACGATGACGCCGTCGGCGTCCTTGTTCATGCCGATGCGCTGGCCCTCCGGGGAGGAGGCGAACTCGGCGAACTTCCGCTGGCCCTCCTCGTCGTCGGAGCCGGCCATCAGGTAGACGTTCTCGCCCTCGCCGAGGGTGCCGGGGCCGCCGGACGGGCCCTTGGGCACGGGGGCGACCTCGAGCTTGTCGGTGCCGATGCTCTTGATGAACCTGGCGAGCACGTACGGGCCGACCAGGTAGATGCCGGCCTGGCCCTTCTCGAACACCTCGTGGGTGACGGTCGTGTCGTTGCTGACGGCTCCGGGGTTGACCGTCTTGTTCTTGCAGAACTGGTCCTGCAGGTACTGCACCGCCTCCACGGTCTTGGGGTCGTTGACCGTGGCGGTGAACTTGCCGCCGCCGCCGGACGTGACGAAGTCGCCGCCGTTGGCGTAGATCAGCGAGGAGGCGTACCAGGAGGCGTACCCGCGCTTGGTGCCCGCGGGGATCACGAAACCGGCGGTGTCCTTCTGGCCGTTGCCGTCGGGGTCCTTCTCGGTGAACGCCTGGGCCAGCTTGGTCAGGTCGTCCCAGCTGCCGGGCGCCTCCAGGCCGACCTTCTCGCGCCAGTCCTTCCGGATGACCAGCGCGAACGCCTGCGCGGAGAACGGCACGGCGTAGTACTTGCCGTCACCGCCCTGGGCCGCCTTCCACGCCAGGTCCGACAGCTTGTCCCCGCCCGCGATCCGGGCCTTGTCCACCTCGCGCACCCAGCCCTGGGTGTGCATGTTGCCGAGCTGCGCGGTGTCGTTGATGACGATGTCCGGCAGTTTCCGTTGCGCGGCCTGCTGCTGCAGCTTGGTCTCGAAGTCGTCGAAGACCGGGACCACCTTTGTCTTGACCCCGCTCGCCTTGGTGAACGCGTCGGCCAGCTTCATGGCCGTCTTGGCGGACGCCGACTCGGGCGCCTGCCTGATCCAGATCTCCAGCGCGTCGCCGCCCGTGCCCGATCCCCCGGAGCCGCAGCCCGTCAGCGTTACGGCCAGGGTCGTCGCTACCGCGACCCCGAGCAGATGACGTGACATCAGACCGCCTCCTGTTCACATACGTGGACAACAGCTCCAGATGTGGAAACTGTTCGCTGTGAACCTAAAGAGTCGCATGTATCACGGTCAAGATTCAAGAATGTGAATTTGGGCCATATATGTGTACACAGGGACCATGCGCATTCTCATGACCGGGGCCGCCGGCAAGGTCGGCACGCTCCTCCGCCCACGTCTCGCCCGCGAGGGCCGGACGCTCCGCCTGTCCGATCTCGTGCCGCTGGACCCGGGGCCCGGGGAGGAGGCGATGGTCGCCGACCTCACCGACGAGCCGGCCATGGCGGAGGCGATGAAAGGCGTGGACGCGGTGATCCACCTCGGCGGCCAGAGCCGCGAGCACCCGTGGGCGGACATCGTCCAGGCCAACGTCAACGGCACCCAGGTGCTGCTGGAGGCCGCCCGGCAGGAGGGAGTGCGGCAGGTCGTGATGATGGGCAGCCATCACGCGGCCGGTTTCCACACCCGGCCGCCCGCCGGCGCGGACCTGCCCGACTACGCCTTCCCGAGGCCCGACACCTTCTACGGCGTGAGCAAGGTCGTCATGGAGGCGCTGGGCAGCCTCTACCACGACAGGTTCGGGATGAACGTCACCGTGATCCGCCTGGGCACCTGCAACGAGGCGTCGGCCGACACGCGCGGGCTGGCCACCTGGATCTCTCCCGACGACTGCGCCCGCCTGCTGGAGGCGGCGCTGACCGCGCCCGGCTACCACGTCGTCTGGGGCGTCTCGGACAACACGCGCCGGTGGTGGTCGCTGGAGGAGGGGCGGGCCATCGGGTACGTCTCCGAGGACGACTCGGAGGCGCACGCCGCCAGGCTCATCGCCGGCCAGGGCGAGCCCGACCTGAGCGAGCCGCTGCACGACCGCGCCGGAGGCGTCTTCACCCTCCAGGAGCTGGGCGGCAGCTGGTAGGACCCTCCACCCGCCAGCGGAGCCCGAGGCCCCGGTGCTCGCCGGCCCGCAGCAGCCCGCCGCCGACCTGGACGGGGTACGGCTCGGCCAGCAGGCCCAGCGCGGCGAACGAGGCGTCCTCGACCTCCTCGGCCATGCACGGCAGCGGCAGCGCGAGCGCGAGCTGCCCGGACAGGTCGGGCAGCAGGTGCGGGTGGACCGGCACGTCGAACGCCCGCGCCAGCTCCGCGATGCGCAGGAACGGCGTGATGCCGCCCACCCGCACCACGTTGGGCTGCACCACGTCGCAGGCGCCCGCCACCAGCAGGTCGCGGAAGCCGTAGACGGTGTAGACGTTCTCGCCCACCGCGATGGGCACGTCCACGGACCGCCGCAGCTCGGCGTGCCCGGGGACGTCGTCGGCGGGCAGCGGCTCCTCCAGCCAGTGGAGGCCGAACGGGGCGAGCGCCTCGACGGCGCGGCGGGCCCGGTGCAGGTCCCAGCGCTGGTTGGCGTCGATCATCAGCAGGGTGTCCGGCCCGATCACCTCGCGGACGGCCGCCACCCGCTCGACGTCCTCGCGAAGGTCCGGCCGGCCTGCCTTGATCTTGACCGCCCGGTGGCCCGCCGCCCTCCACCGCTCGGCCTGGGCGACGAGCTCCTCCATCGAGTAGTGCAGGTTGACGCCGCTGCCGTACACCGGCACGCTGTCGCGGCGGCGGCCCAGCACGTCGGCCAGGCCGCGCTCGCCGCAGCGCAGATCCCACAGCGCCAGGTCCAGCCCGGCGAGCGCGATCGTGGTGATCCCGCCCGGCCCGGCCTCGCGCAGGTGGCGCCAGAGCCGGTCCCACACCACCTCGGGGTGCGGGTCCAGGCCGATGACGGCGTCGCGGATGTCGTGCTCCAGCAGAGCCCGTACGGCCCGCGCGCCGATCTGCGGGGTCCACGAGAACCCGGTGCCCGTGCGGCCGTCGTCCAGCGTGACCGTGACGACCATGACGTGGTTGGCGGGCACGTCCGGCCCCCAAGGGCGCGGCAGCGCCGCCGTGCGCGCCCTGACGTCGAGGTCACGGATCATGGGAGGGCCGGGCTGCGTCGGGGTTCATCGGGCCTCCAGCTCGGTTCGCCAGCTCCGCTTGGCGGTCCAGCCGAGCATCCGTTCGGCCTTGGCCGAGGTGAAGGCCGGGGCGGTGCCGGTGAGGACCGCCGCCGTCGCGGCGGTGGCGGGGTTGACGGCGGGGAGCAGCTCCGCCAGGGGCCGGCGGGCCAGCGCGTCGGCGGCGCCGGCGAAGAAGACCTCCCCGCTGGGCAGCTCCCACAGCCGCTCGACGAGGACGCCGATCATGTCGGAGGCGTCCCTGGCGTCGATGTAGTTGAACAGCGAGACACCCGCGATCTCGGGCCGGTCGAGCCGCTCGGCCATGGTGTGGCCGGACTGGGTGGGAGCGCCCGCCCACTCCTCCGGGGCGACGACGAAGCACGGCCGCACGGCGGCGAACCTCGTCTCGCCGGCCCGCGCGAACGCCGCCATCGTCTGCTCGGCCACGAGCTTGGACAGGCTGTAGGCGTTCCACGGCTCGACGGGATGCTCCTCGTCGATCGGGAGGTAGCGGGGCGCCCAGCCGCGCGGCGCGCCGTAGCCGATGACCGTCGGGCTGCTCGCCACGACGACCCTGCCCACCCCGGTGTTGCTCGCCGCCTCGCACACGTTGAACGCGAGCTGGGTGTTGGTGCGGAAGATGCGGCCCTCGGTCCGGCTGAACGGGACCGCGACGGCGGCCAGGTGCACCACCACGTCGGGGCGGAAGCGCGCCATCACGTCGTAGGCCTCGCCCAGGTCCGTCAGGTCGGCGGGCAGCGTGTGCGCGGCCTCACCGGGGCCGCCGGGCACGGCGTCCACGCCGATCACCTCGTGACCGGCCCGTGCCAGCGAGGTGACCACGCTGCGCCCGAGCCGGCCGGCGCTCCCCGTCACGAGGGTTCGAGTCATCGGATCTCTCACCAATTCTGGGTATCGACTGCCGCAACCGGTTGCACCCGATACTGAGCCTGGATCGCAGGTGACGTCAAGGCGCACCTTGACAGCCGTACAAACGCTTGCACTACAGTACGAGACATGGTCGGAGGAGGCCGGGCGTGGCGGTGACCATTCGCGATGTGGCACGGGCGTCCGGCGTGCACGTCTCGACGGTGTCGCGGGCGTTCTCCGCGCCCCACCTGGTCAACCCCGAGACCCGCACCCGCGTGCTGGCCGTCGCCGACGACCTGGGCTACCGGCCCAACCGGGCCGCCCGCGCCCTCACCACCGGCCGCACCCACAACCTCGGCCTCATCGTCGCCGACATCTCCAACCCCTTCTTCCCGCCGCTGATCAAGGCCGCGCAGGCGCAGGCCAGGCTCCGCGACTACCAGGTGTTCGTGGCCGACACCGACGAGGACCCGAAGGTCGAGGAGGAGCTGATCCAGACCCTCACCAAGCAGGTCGACGGCGTGCTGCTGTGCAGTCCCCGCCTCACGAACAAGGCGATCGAACGGCTCCGCGAGGACGTGCCGTTCGTCCTGGTCAACCGCAGGGTCACGGGCATGGCGACGGTCTGCATGGACGTGGCGCGCGGCGCCGGGCTCGCCATCGGGCACCTCACCGGCCTCGGGCACCGCAGGCTGGCGCTGGTCACCGGGCCGCGGGGGTCGTGGACCAGCAAGGAGATGCAGGAGGCCGCGGCGGCGACGAGCGAGGCCGACGTCGCCTTCATCGGCCCCAACCAGCCCACAGAGCAGGGCGGCCGGGCCGCGGCGGCCGGTGTGCTCGCCTCGGGCGCGACGGGCGTGCTCGCCTACAACGACCTGGTGGCCATCGGTCTCGTCGAGGGGCTGGCGGAGCGGGGCGTGGACGTGCCCGGCGACATCAGCGTGATCGGGGTGGACGACATCCTGGCCGGCCGCCTGGTCCGCCCCAGGCTGACCACCGTCGCCATGCCCACGGCCGCCGCCGGGCGCATCGCCGTCGACCTGCTCCTGCAGTCGGTCGACTCCCGTGCGGCCATGGGCGTCACCATGCTGGAGACCACTCTGATCGTCCGCGAGTCCACGGGAGAGGCACCCAGATGATGTTCGGAACCCTGCCGTCGGGCGAGCGCGTCGAGCGCTTCGAGCTCTCCTCCGGGCGGCTGCGCGCGGCCGTGCTCAGCTACGGCGCCGTGCTCCAGTCCCTGGAGGTGGCCGGCGTCGACGTGGTGCTCGGCCTGGAGACCCTCGACGACTACGTGACCCGCAGCCGCTACTTCGGCGCGGTCGTCGGCCGCTACGGCAACCGCATCGCCGGCGGCGCCTTCACCCTGGACGGCGTCACCTACACGCTGCCGCGCAACAACGGGCCCAGCAGCCTGCACGGCGGCCTCCAGGGGTTCGACAGGAAGGTCTGGACCGTCGCCGACGCCACCGGCTCGTCGGTGACGCTCACCCTCACCAGCCCCGACGGCGACCAGGGCTACCCGGGCACGCTCCGGGCCACGGTCAGCTACACGCTCGACGGCGACGCGCTCCGCCTCGACTACGCGGCCGAGACCGACGCCCCCACCGTGATCAACCTGACCAACCACACCTACTTCAACCTCGCGCCCGGCGGCGACGTGCTCGGCCACCTGGTGCGGATCGAGGCCGAGCGCTACCTGCCCGTCGACGCCGACAAGATCCCCACCGGGGAGCTCGCCCCGGTCAAGGGCACGCCGTTCGACTTCACCACGCCGCACGCCATCGGAGCCCGCCACGACGGCGCCTACGACCACTGCTTCGTGCTCGACGGCGGCATCACCGTCGTCGAGCCCGCGAGCGGCCGCACCATGGAGGTCGCCACCACCGAGCCCGGCGTGCAGTTCTACGCCGGCGGCATGCTCGACGGCGTCTCCACGCCGTACGGCAGGCATGCCGGGTTCTGCCTGGAGACGCAGCACTTCCCCGACTCGCCCAACCAGCCGCACTTCCCCTCGACCGTGCTGCGGCCGGGAGAGCGCCACACCTCCGCCACCACCTACCGCTTCCCGGCCTGACCGGCCGCCGGGCGGGCCGTGGCCTGCAGCGGAGCCCGCAGCGGGGCGGCCAGCGTTGCCTTCAGCACCAGCAGCGCCACGTCGTCGCGGGACGGCTCGGCGGCGAACGACTCGACCGCCTGCCGTACGCGCTCGGCGACGGCGTGGGCGCTCAGCCCCACGCAGCCGGCCAGCAGCCTGGCCAGCCCGTCGTCGTCATCGAGCAGCCGGTCGCCGTCGCGCCGCTCGGTCACCCCGTCGGTGACGCAGAGCAGCACCTCGCCCGGCGCCAGCTCGAACGTCTCGGCGAAGAACCGCACGTCGTGCTCGATGCCCAGCAGCAGTTGCGGGGTCGCCACCGCGGCCACGGAGCCGTCCGCGCGCAGCAGCAGCGGGGGAGGGTGCCCGGCGCTGGCCACCGTGCACAGCGCGCCGCCCTGCGGCAGCGGGGTCAGCTCGCCGCAGAGCAGGCTGAGGAAGCGCCCCTCCTCGCAGTCCTCCAGCAACGTCAGGTTGAGCCGGTGCAGGATGTCGGCCAGCGTGTAGCGCTCCTTGGCGAGCAGGCGGACGGCGTGGCGGGCCAGCCCGGTGGCCGCCGCGGCCTCGGGACCGCTGCCGCAGACATCGCCAAGGGCGAAGCACCAGTGGTCGCCCACCGTGAACAGGTCGTAGAAGTCGCCGCCCACGTCGGCGCCCTCCTCGCCGGGTTCGTACACGATCGCCGACTCCACCCCCGGCATGCTCGCCACGTCCACCGGGAGCAGGCTCCGCTGCAGGACCCGCGACCTGGCCGCCTGCCGCGAATAGAGCATCGCCGTGTGCAGGTTGAGCGCCACCAGGCGGCACAGGTCGGCCAGCAGGCCCGCCAGCTCCAGCGGCAGCGTGGGCTCGACCCGTCCGATCACCAGGGCGCCGTACGCCCTGCCCTGGGTCAGCAGCGGGAACGACAGGACGCTCTCCTCGCCGATCGGCCAGCCGGGCTCGCCCGGATCCGAGCCGGGGAGGGCGGGCAGCGACTGGCGCAGCTCGGCGTTGCGGCGCTCGTCGCTGTGCCACGCGTGCGCGAGCCGCGTCATGCCCGCCAGATCGGTCAGGTAGACGGCCGCCCAGGTGGCGACCTTGGGGACCACGAGCTGCGCCGTCAGCGCGGCGATCAGCTCCTCGTCGTGCACGCCGGCCAGCAGCTCGCCGGCCTCCGCCAGGAACGACAGCCTGCAGCGTTGCGCGCGGTCCCGCTCGGCCGCGTGCCCGCGCCGCACGGGCGCGGCCACCTGGTCGGCGATGTGGCGCAGGCTGAGCGTGAGCTCCTCGTCGAACCTGAACGGCTCGGCGGCCGTCACCGCCAGGTGGCCGATCACCTCGCCCGACACCAGCAGCGGGGCGCACGCCAGCGACCTGGCCCGCAGCCGCTGGGACAGCTCCACGTCCGAGGCGAGCAGGTCGCCCACGATCGCCGGAGTCCCGCGGTCGGCGCCGAAGGGGCCCGTGGCCAGCACCCCCACCAGCCCCGCCGTCGCGCCCGCCCCCGCCGCGACACCGAACCCGCCTCCCTGCTCGGCG
>NZ_QNFZ01000088.1 GCF_003313395.1 Nonomuraea lactucae
CGGCCTGGAGCCGCGGCTCGACGCCCGGCTGTGCGAGCTGGACTTCGGCGAGGGCGACGGGCTGACCCCCGCCGAGATGCGCGAACGCTTCCCGGAGGCGCGCGCCGCCTTCGAGGCCGACCCGGCCGGCCACCCGCTCCCGGGCGGGGAGGACCCGTACAAAGCCGCGGCCCGCTTCACGCTCGCCCTGGACGACGTCCGCGCGGCCCACCCGGGCGGGCGCGTGCTGGTGGTGGCCCACACGACCGTCATCAGGCTCGCCCTGTGCCGGCTCCTGGGAGTGCCGCTGGGCTCGTACCGGCGGCTGTTCCCCCACATCGGCAACTGCGCGCTCACCGAGCTGCGCCTGCGCGGCGAGGAGGTCGCGGTCCTGCAGTTCAACACCCCGGTCGGAGCCGCCGGCGGGGCCCTTCCCGGTCAGCCCTTGAGCGCTCCGGCCATCAGGCCGCGCATGAAGAAGCGGCCGAGCACCACGTAGATGATCATCGTCGGGATCGACGCCAGGATGGCCGCCGCCATCTGCTGGCTGTACGGCGTCGCCTGGGCGCCGGCGATGTTGTTCAGCATCACCGTGGTGGGCCAGCTCTGCGGCCCGGTCAGGAAGACGGCGAACAGGAAGTCGTTCCACAGCGACGTGAACTGCCAGATGATCACCACGGCCACCGCCGGTCCGGACACGGGCAGCACCACGGACCAGTAGGTCCGCAGCATCCCCGCGCCGTCCACGCGCGAGGCCTCGATGAGCTCGTCCGGGATGGTGACGTAGTAGTTGCGGAAGATCAGCGTGCAGATCGGGATGCCGTACACGACGTGCGCCAGCACCAGGCCGGGGATTCCGCCGTAGAAGACGCCCTGCAGCCCGGTCAGCTCGTTCAGCCCGACGAGGAGCTGCACCAGCGGGATCATGACGCCCTGGTACGGGATGAACATGCCGAACAGGAACAGCGTGAACAGCACGTCCGCGCCCGGGAACCGCCACTTCGACAGCACGTAGCCGTTCATGGATCCCAGCACGCATGACAGCACCGACCCGGGCACCGCCAGCAGCACGCTGTTCCACAGGCCGGGTGCGAGCTTCTCCCAGGCCACCCGCCACGCTTCGAGGGTCCACGTCTGCGGCAGGTTCCAGGCCTGGCTCGGGTCGGCCTCGGTGAGCGGCTTGAAGCTGGTGACCAGCAGGACGTAGATCGGGAGCAGGAAGACGATCACGAGGGCCAGCAGCATGCCGAGGCGCACCCCGGTGAACACCCGCCCGCGCCGGGCCGCCACGGCGGTCATGAGCGCCTCTCCTTACGCACGGACCAGATCAGGTACGGGATGACGAAGATCGCCACGCTCAGCACGATGTACGAGGCGATGGTGGCGCCCTTGGCCGGGTCGTGGGAGTCGAAGACCGCCACCCACATGAACACCGCGGGCACGTCGGTGATGATCTGCTTGCCCGACACCGCCACGATCAGGTCGAACACCTTCAGCGAGATGTGCCCCAGGATGATCAGCGCCGAGAGCGTCACCGGGCGCAGCAGGGGCAGCACCACGTGCCGGTAGACGCCCCACTCGTTGCACCCGTCCACGCGGGCGGCCTCGCGCAGCTCCTCGGGGACGCCGCGGAAGCCCGCCAGGAACAAAGCCATGACATATCCGGACATTTGCCAGATGGCTGGGAGGGCCATCGCGGCCATCCCCCAGTCAGGGTCCCGGAACCACTGCCACTGCGGCAGCCCGATCGCGTCGAACAGCCGGTTGAACCCGACCGCCCGCTCCCCCATGCCCGAGTTCATCAGCCACCGCCACACGATGCCGGTCGCGACGAACGAGATGGCCATCGGGAAGAGATAGATCGCCCGGAACGAGCCCTCGCCCCTGATCCCCTTCTCCATCAGGAAGGCGAGGAACCAGCCGAGCACCAGCGCGCCCAGCACGAACACGACCGTGAACATGATCGCGTGGTTGACCGAGATGTGCCACCTGGGCAGGTCCCAGATGCCGAGGAAGTTCTCCAGCCCGACGAACTTGCCCTCCGACACCTCGTCGTGCTTGTCCGTCATGGCCAGCCGGAAGTTCCAGCCCAGCATGCCGTACACGAACACGCCGATCAGCACGATCGACGGGGCGACGAGGAGCAGGCCCGGCAGCCAGGTGCGTACCCGCCTCACAAGCATTCCCTCCACGTGGGCACGGCAGGCGCCCCTGTGACGCCTGCCGTGCCGCGACTCACTGCGCGTTCGCCTGCGCGGCTTCGGCCAGTGCCTTCTGCAGCGCCGGCACGTCCTTCGTGCCGATGAACAGGCCGACCGCCTCGTTGATCGAGGCCAGCCACGGCTGGTTCACCGCGACGCCGTGCTGGATGGAGCCGGCGAGCTTGTTGCTCGACCAGTCCTTCAGCGCGTCGGCCAGATAGTCGGTGTAGAGGGACTGGTCGGCGTCCTTGCGGGCCGGGATGGAGCCCTTCTTCGGATTGAAGGCGTCCTGGCCCTCCTTGCTGGCCGCGACCTTGAGCCAGGCGATGGCCCCGTCACGGTTCTTCGCGCCCTTGGGCAGGGTGAAGCTGTCGGACAGCCACAGGTAGGTGCCCTCGGTGCCGGGCGCGGGCGCCCAGTCGAAGTCGGTCTTGGACTTCTTGCCCAGGCCGCCCTCCGGCGGGTTGTGGAAGTAGCCGTACGCCCAGTCGCCCATGATGTTGAAGGCGGCCTCGCCGTCGGCGACCTGCTTGGCCGCGGGCTGCCAGTCGTCCTGGGGGTCGCCCGCGTACGACAAGATCTTCTTGAACGACTCCAGCGCCTTGGTCACCTGCGGGCTGTTCCAGTCGGCGCCCGGCTTGAACAGCGCGTTGTAGGCGTCGGTGCCGAGCGAGCCGAGCAGGACGCTCTCCAGCAGGTGGGTGACCGTCCACTCGGAGCCGATGGACAGCGGGATCTTGCCCTTGGCCTTGACCTTCTCCAGGGCGGCGACGAACTCCTCCAGCGTCTTGGGCGGGGCCGTGACGCCGGCCTCCTTCAGCACGGTGGGGTTGAACCACAGGACGTTCGACCTGTGGATGTTCACCGGCACCGAGTAGATCTTGCCCTGGACGCTGATCTGGTCGACCAGCTGGGACGGGAAGACGTCCTTGAGCTTCAGCTCGTCGTAGAGGGAGTTCAGCTCCTCCAGGTCGCCCGCCTTGATGTAGCCCTGCAGCTCGGCGCCCGCGTGCCCCTGGAAGGTGTCGGGCGGGGTGTCGGCCTGCAGCTTCGACTGCAGCAACGCCTTTGCCTTGTCACCGGAGCCGCCCGCGACCGCGGCGTCGAAGAACGTGTAGGACGGGTTCTGCTGCTCGAAGATCTGCCGCATGGCCTTCAGGCCGTCGGCTTCGCCCGGTCCCGTCCACCACGAGAACACCTCGACCTGTTTCTTGCCGCCGCCCTCAGCGGTGGGCTGGGCCGTCTGGCCGGTTCCGCCACCGCCGCCACAGGCGGCCAGGCTCAGCACGCTCGCCATGGTGACCGCGACGGCCGCCACCCACGGTCGTCTCATCTTTCGTCGCATCGCACACCGTCCCTCCGCGATACCCCGAAGTGGTGATTTTGACAACGTTGTCAGTAGGGCCATCAACCCACCTCGCACTCCGGGCCGTCAAGATATGTGCTGATAACAGGTCCGCATACCCAGGACCGCCACGTCATCACGGGGAATTGTCGGCGCGCCTCCTGCAGGAGGCGGCTTCTCGCTAAGCCGCTTCCGCAGCCCGGCGAAGGGCAAGCCCTGCCCTGAGGATGTTGGTTGCCGCGTTGATGTCGGCGTGCGCGGTGTGCCCGCACGCCTGACAGGCGAACTCGGCGCAAGATCCCGCTGCGCGGCAGCCAGGCGGTCAGCTGTCGCGGCGAGGTGGCGAGGGTTGGCCACATGCGCCCCGTCCGACGTCGTGACGAGCGAGGCCACACCCATGTCCAAGCCGACGGCAGCGCCCGTCGCGGGCAGCGTTTCGGCGGGCACGTCCTCGCACGACAGCACCACGAACCAGCGGGAGCCTTCCCGCTTGACGCTGATCGTCTTGACGGTGCCGAGCACCCGCCGGTGCTGGTGCACGCGGACATGCCCGATGCCCTGAAGGCGGACGAATGTCGCGGCCGGGTGCTCGGGCTGACAGTCCCACCGGCAGCCGTCGCCGTCCTTGGGCCACTCGACCGTGTCGAACCAGCCCCGCCCCTTGAACCGCGGAAAGCCCGGGGTGCGGCCTGCCTTGACCCGGTCGAAGAACGCGCGGAACGCCTTGTCCAACCTGCGCAGCGTGGCCTGCTGGGAAGAGAACGACCACCGGCCCTGCCCCCCGGGGTCGTCGGCGCGGATGTGCTTCAACTCGCCCGACTGCTCGCCGTACGGGACCGTCACGCCTGCCTTGCGGTAGGGCGCGGGACCGTCACGCCTGCCTTGCGGTAGGGCGCAGCAGAACTCCCGATTCCCCGTCACCTGAAGGCGACGATCCCCTCGAGAGAATCTGATGGGCACCGGCAAGGGTCCAGTGGCGGCGCATCGCCGTGGCCCGTGGCTTCCACCGCGACGCCGACCTGCTCATCTGCGACGAGCCCACGGCGGCGCTCGACGCCCGCGCCGAGCACGCCCTCTTCGAACGCATCCGCGGCCACTCCGACGGGCGCATCGTCCTGCTGATCACCCACCGCCTCGCCAGCGTCCGCTACGCCGACCGCATCTACGTCCTCGACCACGGCGAGATCACCGAGCAGGGCGACCACGCCACCCTGATGTCACTCGACGGCCTCTACACCCTCCAGTCCTCCGCCTACCGCTAGGCCGCCCGTTCCCGCAGGGTCCTCACGCGGCGAGGCCGCCGCGCGTTCCCTCCTCTCGCCATCCCCTCCACGCGCCGCACGGGGAGCGCCCCAGCCCGCTCCCGCCCCACACGGGAGGACGCCGCAGCCGCGCGCCGCCTTCGGCCCGCCGCCAGCTGCGCCGCCGAAGGC
>NZ_QNFZ01000090.1 GCF_003313395.1 Nonomuraea lactucae
GAGCTGCCTCATGAACACTGTCCTCACCGCATCGCCCCAGGTCAACGCCGCACGCCGCTTCGAAGCTCAAGATAACGAACGTTTCCCGACAAGATCACCAAGGCGGCGCGTGTCGATTCCCGTAGTCGTGTTGACCAGATTCCTGGCGTTATGTGGTTGATTGCAGCAGGCTTCGGAACGTCCTGATTCCCGTACTCCTGTGCACTACCGTCAATCTTTGTCTGTACTCGTGTGCACAACGGTGAGGTCGGCATGGTCAACGGCGTGGCGGGTGTGGCTGAGCTGGGTGTGCTGACGGCTTCGGCGGAGGAGTGGGCGGTCGCCGTCCGCCGGGCCGAGGTGATCGGCCGGTTGGCTCGGGAGCAGCGGGTTCGGGTCGCGGCGGCGGAGCTGGGGATCTCTCGCCGACAGGTGTACGGGTTGCTGAAGCGGTGGCGGGCGGGTTCGGGGGTGGCCTCTGATCTTCTTCCCCGGCGATCGAGCGGTGGGCGTGGTCGGGGCCGGTTGCCAGAAGAGATCGAGGCGCTGTTCCTGGAGGTGATCCGGACGCGGTATCTGTCCAAGCAGCGCAGTTCGGTGACGACGGTCTACTAGGAAGTCGTCCGGCAGTGCCGGATCCGCGATCTGCCGGTCCCATCGCGGGGGGCGCTGGAGCGCCGGATCGAGCGGCTGGATCCGTTGGCGGCCGCCACGGCCCGGCGCGGAGCGGATGCCGCTCGGGCGGTGCGGGCGGCGGTCGATGTCCGAAGTCGCCCATACGGCCTTCCTGGCGGTTTAGATCGGTTTGCGGAGAACTCCGGATCTCCCTGCTTTCCGTACTCCCGTGCACAACGCCCAAGTCCGTGTCCGTTAGGGGACCGCTCAACGAGACATCATCGGGCGCGGTCATCGGAACGGCCGACCTGCGGGAGGGGCTCTGAGAACCAGGCACCCGTACGTCTGTCGCCCCGAAGGACATACTCTGGCAATGTCGCAATGGAGTCCTTGACGCCTCTTGGCGTGCACCTGAGCCGCAGATTTCCACGGAAACGTCGAGATCCCGCCCGATCATGTCGATCGGACGGGATCTCGACGTGACGACGGTCGTCAGGGTTGCGAATTGCGCCATAGCCTGCTTTGGCTCTTCTCGTCCGCGGAGGCGAACGCGAACGCCTGACCACCAACCGCTACGGCTTCCATCCACAGGTCACCGACCGGCTTAGCCCACGATGATGCGATTCTCAATCCGTGTGCCCGCTAGCTGATCGAAGACCCTAGCAGGCAACGCAATGCGGCGGTGTGAAGCACAACGGCAAGTAAGGGGCGGCCGGAATTCGGCTGAAGGACACCGCTGCGTCGGGGCGAACTCGGTGGCCAGCGTTCGTCAATCGGGCGTGAGAGGCCGCCTTCAATCCCCTGGTGATCATGGGATTGAAGGCGGCTCACTCGCCAGGTCGGGGTTCGCGGTGCCGGACTGTTGAGGGTCCACCCGGCGGTACGCCGGAACGGCGACTCAGGCCTGAACGATGGGCCCGCCGTGAATGAAGGTGCCGGCGGCGAATATATAGGGGATGGTGAGGGGGGTGCTGTGCGGGCCGGCCGTCGGCCTGGTGAAGCCGTTCTGTGCGGGTGCAGCCGGCCTGATCTCTGGCCTGAAGCAGCCGTTCTGCACGGGCCCGGCCTGCATGACGTCCGGCTGGCGCAAGCCGCCGTGCATGGGTCCGGCCAGCTTGACGTCCGGCTTGGTGAAGCCGTTCTGGGCGGGGGCGGCGGCCTGCATGAGGTCCGGCTTGGCGAAGCCGTTCTGTGCGGGTGCAGCCGGCCTGATCTCTGGCCTGAAGCAGCCGTTCTGCACGGGCCCGGCCTGCATGACGTCCGGCTTGGCGAAGCCGGTCTGCATAGGGCCGGCCTGCTTGACTGGCGAAGCCGGTCTGCATAGGGCCGGCCTGCTTGACGTCCGGCCTGAGGTAGCCGTTCTGTGCAGGCCCAGCCAGCTTGACGTCCGGCTTGGCGAAGCCGTTCTGCGCGGGGGCAGCGATCTGCCGCGGCCCGGCGGAAGGCTTGCCAGCCAGCATCAGCGCGGCGGCCAACAGCACGCCCAGCAACAACAACAACGGGACGGAAAGACGGACGAGAGAGTTTCGCATGAAGCACCAATCGATCGAGATGACTTACCGAACAACAGGTATTCGTCGCCTAACGTCGAGCGGATGGGGTATCCCCGGTCCACTTGCGCGGTGTGGAGTCCCGGTTTCCATCACTCACCGTCGACCACTGCGCCCGTCACTCCAGCCGTGTACGACCGGGATGGGGTTCTGTTGCCGTCAACGTCTGTGACGGTCAGGGTCGTCGTTTCGAGTGTCGCGGTGGTGTGCGCAACGTGCGCTACCAGCGCGATGTGCGCGGCCGACCCCGGCTGGTGCGGCCGGGGAGCGTGGGCACCGACCAGCGCGACGAGCGCGAGGACCACCACCGCCAAGAGGGCCGCAGCCGCAGCGGCGGTCGGATTGATGCTCGCCTTTCGCCGGCAACGCCATCAAGAGATGGCTGGCCTCTACGCACTCGAACGCCTCGCCCAAAACGGCCTGTCGTTAAGGACGCTGTCACCAAGTACGTGCGAGCCGGGTCGGGCCAGGTCGGGGGACCTCGGATCGGCGCGGCTGCTTGTGACAGAGATGTCAGGCGGGCATCCGTGAAAGCGCCGGGTGCTTCCACGAAGGTCGTGGAAGCACCCGGGCGGTTCAAAAGGATGGCCGTCAGGCCGTGGCGATGCTGCTCACCGCGATGTACTCCGTGAAGTCGAAGTTCGACCGTTGGAACTTGATGAACAGCCGCTGGGTGGTGCCTCGGACGAAGACGGTGGACGAGGGGTCTCTGCCGTCGTAACCACCGGCGCCTGGATTGCCGGTGAGGGTGCCGCCGATGTTGACGTAGCCGATGAAATTCGTCGCTCCCGGGGCTCTCCGGTTGACGTAGAGGTTGTTGGTAGTTCCGCGGACGAGGAACTCCAGCGAGCCGTCGTACAGGGGCACCACGGCGATGTCGCTGTTGGCGATCCCGCCGAGGTTGCGCCAGCCCGGCTGGTCGAAGTTGTACGTCATGACCGCCCGGGTGGTCGGGTCCGAGGAAAATCTCGTTTCCTCGGCGTCCGGTGACGTTTCCGGTGGCCAGGGTGACGTTTCCGCGTACCGTCGGCCCCCCGATGTCGGCCCATCCCGTGGTGCTGCCGTCGCTGAGCAGCATCGTCGAGGTCACACGGTTGTCGGCACCACGGGCGACCACACGGTAGGCATTTTCGTCACCGCGGTGAGTGCGGCCGATATCTCGCTGGTGGTGAAGCCGCCGAGGTTGCGCCAGCCGGTCCAGCCGCCGGTCGTCATCGGGTTGGTGTACACGGCTCCGTCGTCGAGTCCTCGGGCGAAGATGCGCACGAGTTCGCCGGCGGCGCCAGATGGTTCCACGACCTCGATTTCGCTGGACACCAGCAGTCCTCCGGGTACGACGGTGAATCCGGTCGGGGTGGCACCGCCGACGATGCGATTGGTCACTACCTGGTTGCTGGTGTCGCGGCCGAAGACGAGGACGTCGCCATCGGGGGCGTTGGCCGCCTGCGGATCGCCTTGCAGGCTTCCGCCGATGGAACTCATGCCCGTGACCCCCAAAATTGGGCCGAAGGGATCAGGGCGGCCGTACAGGACGGCGTTGGTCGTGGCTCGGGTGACTACGAAGCGGGCCCGCTGGGGATCCACGAATGGTGTGCTGAGTTCGGTGACGTCGGACGGCAGCAGGGGCGCGGCCGCTGTCGCTCATGCGGGCATGATGCCGATCAGCGAACCAGCAACGCCGAGCATCAGGATCGCCGCTGACATTCGCTCCCTAACCTGAACACCCAGAACCTACTTCCAGGCCTGCGGGCGCAGGGGCTCGTCCAGTTCGACCCGTCCGGCGAGGTTGTCGGCCAGGCCGACCAGCGTGGCGAACGCGCACTC
>NZ_QNFZ01000081.1 GCF_003313395.1 Nonomuraea lactucae
GCCTGGACTCCGTGTCCGATGATCCTGGCGGCGCAGTGCTCGCAGATGGGCGCCATGGCGTGGATCGCGCACTGGAAAGAGTCGAAGGTATGCACCGCCCCCTGCGCGTGCACCTCGAAGGCCATGTCGTAATCGTTGCCGCACGTCTCGCAGACGGCCATGATGATCTCCTCGGTCGGCGTGTCGCACGGGGGGATACCCGGTCCCCTGCCCTCGTCGCCCCAACGGATGCCCATATTCCGGCGCGGACGAGGACGCGCAGTACGTGCAGGACGACCGGGATTGTCACATCTCGAAGGGCTGGCCCGTCCTCCCTACGCACACACCCGAACTGTGGAGGTTTCGATGAGCCCACGGCTCAGCCTGGCGGACCTGGCCCCCGAGGCGTACAAGTCCTTCGTCGCGGTGGAGGGCTTCCTGGCGCGCAGCGGCGTGCCGCACAGCACGATCGAGCTGCTCAAGCTCCGGGTCAGCCAGATCAACGGCTGCGCGTTCTGCGTCGACATGCACAGCCGCGACCTGAGGAAGAACGGCGAGAGCGACGAGCGGCTCTGGTCGGCCGCCGTGTGGCGGGAGGCGGCCTGCTACACCCCGGCGGAGCGGGCCGCGTTCGCGCTGGCCGAAGAGGCGACCAGGCTGGCCGACCGCGTGGCCGTGCCCGACGAGGTGTGGCAGGAGGCGGCCGAGCACTACGACGACGAGCAGCTCGCCACGCTGGTCGTGGCCATCGCAATGATCAACGCCTGGAACCGGCTCGCCGTCACCACCCGCCAGGTGCCGGCGGGTGCGTAGAAATGCGTTGAGCCGGGCGCTCACCCCGGGTTAGGTTGTCGCGCAAGGCGGGCCCCGTGGGCCCGCCAAGCCGCGGCCCGAGCAGGGCGGGCACCCGGGAGGAGGCACACCATGGGGCGCATCCGGGTCGTGAAGTCGACGACCAAGACGACCAAGCGCCGTCCGGACCGGGACACCGATGTGGACCTCCGGTCCCCGTCGGGCCGACGTCTTCCCTATTGAAGTTCCTCTTACACTGGCCTTACAGGTGTTTCTGTAGATAACTTTGGTAACAGCAACATCACGGGGGGCTCACGATGAAGAGGCTAGTGGCGGTGCCGCCGCACACCGCCAGGCACAAGGTCCGCGACATCCGTTCGGCCGATCGCCGCAGCCCCGCTCCCCCCGATCCCAAGGTCGTCGATCTGCACGCCTACACCGGCCGCAACGTGATCCGCTTTCCCGGCGGGCCCACTCCCGCCGCCTAGCCGTAGAGCTTCGCGGCGTACTGGTCGCCGTAGTACTCCTCGAGCTGCTCGACCGTCTCCTCGACCCTCTGGACCTCCTTGACCAGCCGGGCGTGCGACGGCAGCGGGTCCGGCGCCCACTCCTCGGGCTTCCAGAGCGAGGAGCGCAAGAACGCCTTCGCGCAGTGGAAGAAGATCTGGTCGATCTCCACGACGATCGCGAGCCGCGGGCGGTGGCCCTTGACGATCATCTCGTCGAAGAACGGGGCGTCGCGCACCAGGCGGGCCCGGCCGTTGACGCGGAGGGTCTCGTTGCGGCCGGGGATGAGGAAGATCAGCCCCACGTGCGGGTTCGCCAGGATGTTGTGGAAGCCGTCGACCCTGCGGTTGCCCGGCCGGTCCGGGATGGCGATCGTGGTGTCGTCGATGACGTGGATGAACCCCGCCGGGTCGCCCTTCGGCGAGACGTCGCAGTTGCCCTGCGCGTCGGCGGTGGCGACCAGGCAGAAAGGCGAAGCGGCCAGCCACTGTCTGTCGTGCTCGTGCAGGCGTACGCGCTCCTTGTTCGCCGCGCGCGGCATGACCTCGCCCACCAGCTCGCGCAGCTCGGCCCCGGAACCGATCTCCACCCAGCTCATCCGATCTCCCTTCGAGGGCGTTGACCCCATATTGTCAGGGAATCGCGCGAAACGCCCGATCAAGAAGGGTTCCCGACCACGGGACTACCAGCGGCGGGCCCGCGCCATGGCCCCCAGCAGCGCGTCACGTTCGGCCGCGAACCTGCCCGGGTCCGTTCCCTCGCGCTCCGCGCGCAGGTGGAGCATGGTCAGCTCGGTCGCCGCCTGCTGATAGTCGCTCATCGCCCGGCCCAGCCCCGCGCGCCTGGCCCACTTGCGGGCGCGCCTGCGGGCGGGCAGTGAGCTCAGCATCGCGATGTCCTGCTGGGCCACCAGCCCGGTCTGCTGGTACCAGGGCAGGTACGCCCCCATCCTGGCGACCAGTTGGCGGCGCTCCCGCACGGTCACCACGATGAGCAGCACCAGCGCCACCATGATCACCAGGTAGGCGGCGCCGAGCCAGGGCAGCGACTCCAGCGTCGCGCTGCCGTTCCAGAGCCCGTGCAGGAAGACCGCCGCGAGGTAGCCGAGCGGGATCATGGCGAACCGGGCGGCGCCGCGCCGGGTCAGCGCGTATGCCACGCCGAGGCCGATCATGGAGGTGTAGATCGGGTGGCCGAGCGGGTCGATCAGCCCCCTGATCACGAACAGCTGCACGGTCGCGTCCACACCCTCCTTGTTGAACGCGGTCAGGTAGTAGCCGACGTTCTCCACCGCCGCGAAGCCCAGCCCGGCCATCGAGGCGTACACGATGCCGTCGGTCAGCCCGTCGATCTCCCGCCTGCGGCGCAGGAGGAGCAGCAGCGCCGAGCCCTTGAGCGCCTCCTCGATCACCGGCGCGAGGAACACGGTCCCCACGGCGTCGACCACCTTCGTGCCATAACCGGCCCGGGCGAACAGCGCCTGGCCCGCCAGAGTGAGCGCGATCCCCAGCACGATCGCCACACCCGCGCCCCACGCGAACGCGAAGGCCAGGTGCAGCCTCGGCTCCGGCTCCAGCCGGTCGAGCGAGAGCACCGCGGCGAGCAGCACGGGCAGCGGCGCCACCGCCAGCAGCAGCGACAGGCCGAACCCGATCGGGCCGCCGCCCACCAACAGGACGGCCAGCACGACGAGCGCCAGCACGCTGGAGATCACCAGGCCGATCAGCAACGCCTTGCTGGGCCGCTGGGCCGGCACCGGAGGCCGCAGTTGGACCGTCATCGTCGCGCCTTCCTTCGTTCGGGCCTCCCACTATGGATCCACCGCATCTACGAACGCTTGACGCTCGCTTGCCGACCATGATCCACAGCGCTTCCCCGTCGCCGGCCCAGGCTGCTGATCTACGGTGCTGGCGGTGGGAGGCCGGTAAAGTGCCCGCAACGAAGGAGGAAATTCCCTCATGGTGGACGATCCGCACGGACCCGGCGCGGTGCACGGCGCGGTGCCCGGCTCGGTGCACGGCGCGGTGCCCGGCTGGGAGCCTGGCGCGGAGCCCGGCTCGGACTCGCTCCCGGACGAGCAACTGTCGCACCTGCTGAGCAGCCAGCGCTTCGGCGCGCTGGCGACCACCAAGGGCAGCGGCCGCCCCCACCTGTCAACCGTCCGCTACACCTGGGACCCCGAGCAGCGCGTGGTGCGGATCTCGACTGTCGCCGGCCGGCTCAAGGCGCGTCACCTCCACGAGGACCCGCGTGGCGCCCTGTACGTGGCCAGCGACGACTTCTGGTCGTTCGCGGTGGCGGAGGGCCTGGCCGAGCTGTCCCCGGTGAGCACCGAGCCGGGGGACGAGGTGGGCAGGGAGCTCCTGGCGATGCGGCACGGCTTCGACGACCCCGCGGAAGAGGCCACGCTCCTGCGGCGGATGGTCGCCGACCAGCGGATGGTGATCAGGCTCCGGGTGTCGCGGCTGTACGGCACGCGCCTGCCTGCCCCGACCGTCGAAGGGCGATGACGCCGGCCAGGGGGCCCGGGATCTCCCGAGCCCCCTCACCGCCACGCACCGGTCAGCTGCAGCCGCTGGTCGAGCCGCAGCCCTCGCAGACGTAGCAGCTGCCCGCGGGGCGCATCTTCGTGCCGCAGGTCATGCAGAGCGGGGCGTCGGCGGTGAAGCGCTGGTGACTCTCCAGCGTCACCTCCTTGGCCGGGCGCGGCTCCGGCCTCTCCTCGATCGGCGCCGACTGCGCGAGCGCCTCGCGGTCGACCGTCTCCTGCAGGGCGGCCGGGTCCTCGCCACGCTGCTGCGCCGCGCGCTCCGCCGCCGAGAAGATGCCCAGTGCGGCCCGCTCCTCGTACGGCAGGTGGTCCAGCGCCAGGCGGCGGAAGATGTAGTCCATCACCGAGGTGGCCATCCGGATGTCCGGGTCGTCGGTCATCCCGGCCGGCTCGAAGCGCATGTTGACGAACTTGCTCATGTACGTCTCGAGCGGCACGCCGTACTGGAGCCCGATCGAGATCGCCACCGAGAAGGCGTCCATGACGCCCGCCAGCGTCGAGCCCTGCTTGGACATCTTGAGGAAGACCTCGCCGAGCCCGTCGTCAGGGTAGGACGAGGCGGTCATGTAGCCCTTGGCGCCGCCCACCGTGAAGCGGGTGGTGGTGCTCGGGCGCTGGTTGGGCATCCGCCGCCTGGTCGGGCGGTTGACCTCGATGACCTTGACCTCGGGCTCGGCCGCCTTGGCGGCGTCCTTGGCGGCGTCCTTGGCGGCGTCCTTGGCGGCGTCCTTCTTGCCACCGGCCGACAGCGGCTGGCCGACCTTGCAGTTGTCGCGGTAGACGGCCAGGGCCTTGAGGCCGAGCTTCCAGCCCTCCAGGTAGACCTGCTCGATGTCGTCGGTCGTGGCCGACTCGGGCAGGTTGACGGTCTTGGAGATGGCGCCCGACAGGAACGGCTGGGTGGCGGCCATCATCCGCACGTGACCCATCGGTGCGATCGCGCGCTCGCCCATCGCGCAGTCGAACACCTCGTAGTGCTCCTTGCGCAGCCCGGGGGCGTCGACGACGTGGCCGTGCTCGGCGATGTACTCGACGATGGCCTCGATCTGCTCCTGCGGGTAGCGGAGCTGCTTGAGCGCCCGCGGGATCGTCTGGTTGACGATCTGCATGGAGCCGCCGCCCACCAGCTTCTTGAACTTGACCAGCGCCAGGTCGGGCTCGATGCCTGTGGTGTCGCAGTCCATCATCAGGCCGATGGTGCCGGTCGGGGCCAGCAGGGACGCCTGGGCGTTGCGGTAGCCGTTCTTCTCGCCCAGCTTGAGGCACTCCGACCACTGGCGGGACGCCTCGGCGTGGATCCTGGCGTCCATCGAGCCGATCGTGCGCAGGTTGTCGTTGGCGGCGGCGTGCTTGCGCATGACCCGCTTGTGCGGCTCGGCATTGCGGGCGTAACCGTCGTACGGGCCGACCGCCCCGGCCAGCTCGGCGCTGCGCCGGTAGGACACGCCGGTCATCAGCGAGGTGATCGCCCCGGCCACCGCCCGGCCACCGTCGGAGTCGTAGGCGTGACCGGTGGCCATGAGCAGGGCGCCCAGGTTGGCATAGCCGATGCCGAGCTGGCGGTAGGCGCGGGTGGTCTCGGCGATCTTCTCGGTCGGGAAGTCGGCGAAGGTGATCGACGCGTCCATCGCCGTGATGATGAGCTCGGTCAGCTTGACGAAGTTCGCTACGTCGAAGGTGTTGTCGTCCTTCAGGAACTTCAGCAGGTTGATGCTGGCCAGGTTGCAGGAGGAGTTGTCGAGGTGGACGTACTCGGAGCACGGGTTGCTCGCGGTGATCCGCCCGGTCTCCGGGGTGGTGTGCCAGTCGTTGATCGTGTCGTCGTACTGGATGCCGGGGTCGGCGCACTCCCAGGCGGCCTTGGCCATCTTGCGGAACAGGTCGCGCGCGTCGACGGTCTCGATCACCTCACCGGTGAGGCGGGCGCGCAGGCCGAACTCGTCGCCCTTCTCCACGGCGCGCATGAACTCGTCGGAGACGCGGACCGAGTTGTTGGCGTTCTGGTACTGCACGGAGACGATGTCCTTGCCGCCCAGGTCCATGTCGAACCCGGCGTCGCGGAGCGCGCGGACCTTGTCCTCCTCGCGCGCCTTCGTCTCGATGAACTCCTCGATGTCAGGGTGGTCGACGTCGAGCACGACCATCTTGGCCGCCCGGCGGGTCGCGCCGCCCGACTTGATGGTGCCCGCGCTCGCGTCCGCGCCGCGCATGAACGACACGGGGCCGCTCGCCGTGCCGCCGCTGGAGAGCAACTCCTTGGACGAGCGGATGCGCGACAGGTTGACGCCCGAACCCGACCCCCCCTTGAAGATCACGCCCTCTTCCTTGTACCAGTCGAGAATCGACTCCATCTGGTCGTCCACCGAGAGGATGAAGCACGCGCTGACCTGCTGGGGCGACTGGGTGCCCACGTTGAACCAGACCGGCGAGTTGAACGAGAAGACCTGGTGCACCAGGGCGTGCTTCAGCTCGTGGTCGAAGATCTCGGCGTCCTCCTCGCCGGCGAAGTAGCCGTGCTCGGCCGCCGTCCGCGTGTAGACGCCGACGACCCGGTCGATCAGCTGCTTCAGGCTCCACTCGCGCTGCGGCGTGCCGACCGCGCCGCGGAAGTATTTGGTAGTCACGATGTTGGCCGCGTTCACCGACCAGAACTCGGGGAACTCGACGCCCCGCTGCTCGAAGTTGATCGAGCCGTCGCGCCAGTTGGTCATGACGACGTCGCGGCGCTCCCATGTGATCTCGTCGTACGGGTGCACGCCGGGCTTGGTGAAGATCCGCTTCATCTTCAGACCCTTGCGGGGACGCTTACCTCCGCGCGCGACTGAACCGCTGGCCGTCTCCGTCATGACTCCCCCTTCTCAACCTTCAACTGTTCGATCTCGGCCTCGAAGTCCGCCAGGCTCTCGAAACCGCGATATACCGATGCGAACCGCAGGTAAGCGACCTCGTCCAACTCCCGGAGGGGGCCCAGAATCGCCAGCCCCACCTCGTTGGACGGGATCTCCGCCGCGCCCTTGGCCCTGATGGCCTCCTCGACCCGCTGCCCCAGCTGGGCCAGCGAATCCTCGCTGACCGGCCTGCCCTGGCAGGCCCGGCGCACGCCCGCGACCACCTTGTCCCGCGAGAACGGCTCCGTCACACCGCTGCGCTTGCTCACCATCAGGAGTACGGTCTCCTGGGTGGTGAACCTGCGCCCGCATTCGGGACAGGTGCGGCGACGCCGGATGGCGGCGCCGTCGTCCGTCGAGCGGCTGTCGATGACCCTTGTGTCAGGATGGCGACAGAACGGACAATGCACGCGTTTCGCCTCCTCGACCGCCGGTCACCACGCGCGCGAGCCCCCCTGGCCAGTCGCTCGCGGCTTGCCAGGGAGCGGTCACGAAAACACAAGGTGTGGTGAACCTACATCGGTGTAACTACTAGATGTTGTGGTCCAACCGTAGAAGCGCGCGACCATGAACGCAAGTTGGCCGGGCCGGTGCCGCCGAAGTGGCCGATCAGCACCGCATCCTCGCCACCTCCCGGCGTGTCGCGAGCCGGCGTGCTCGTACGGCTCGGGCGGCGCGCCGGCCATGAGCGATCGGCTTCCGAGCTGCGGAACGACCAGCGGGTGCGGGAACACCGGCCACTGGGACGAGGTGGGCGCGATGCTCGTCGACGCGGCAGGAATGTCGAGGACGGCGGCACGGAGTTCTCACTCATCTCGGCTCGTGCGGCGGCGACACCCTTCAACCAGGCGCAAGGTGGGCCTGCTCGGCACCTGGTTCGCCATGGAAGAGCCGTTCTACCGCGACCGGCCGGCCGAGGGCGCGGACAGATCGCCAGAAATGGGGGCGGAGCCGGGGCGGGCGCACCGGGAACAACCGGAGCGCCCGACCCGGGCCGCTTTCAGCGGGCGGCCAGCTCGCGGGCGCAGGCGCTGAGCCCGAGCACGCTGGAGCCCTTGACCAGCACGACATCCCCCGGTTCGAGGAGCCCGGCGGCGAGGCCGACCACGCCGGAGACGTCCTCCGCCGTGTGAACGGCGACCCCCAGCTCGGCCGCCGCCAGCGCCATCGCCTCGGGGTCGCCGGATCCGACGGTGATCAGCACGTCGATGCCGAGCTCCGCCACGAGCCGGCCGATCTGGACGTGCCGGTCGCGGGAGGCCTCCGCCTGCAGTCCCATCCAGCCGAGCACCGCCACGGTACGGCGGTCGCCGCCAAGCGTCCGCAACGTGTGGAGCCCGGCCCGCATGGACTCTGGGTTGGCGTTGTAGGCGTCGTTGACGATGGTGACGCCGTCACCGCGTTCGAGGATCTCCAGCCGGCCCGCCGAGCGCCGCCTGGCGAGGGTCAGCCCCTCCGCCACCACGCCGACGGACAGGCCGAGCGTGACGGCGACGGCCGCGGCGGCCAGCGCGTTGGCGACCTGGTGCTCGCCGATGAGGCCGAGCTCGACCCGGGCCCGCCCGGTGGGCGTCACCAGCTCGAACGAGGCCCGCGCCCGGTCGTCCACCCGCACGTTCTCGGCGCGCACCTGGGCCGCGGCCGACCTTCCGTAGAGAGTGATCTGGGCTCTGGTGCGGCCGGCCATGCCGAGCACGTTCGGGTCGTCGGCGTTGAGCAGCGCGAACCCGTCAGTGGGCAGCGCCTCGACCAGTTCCCCCTTGGCCGCGGCCACGTCGGCCAGCCCGCCGCCCATCGTGGACACGTGCGCGTTGCCGACGTTGAGCACCAGGCCGACCCGCGGCGGCGCGATCCCGGTGAGGTAGGTGAGGTCGCCCTTGCGCCCGGCCCCCATCTCCAGCACCAGGTAGCGGGTCGTGGCGTCGGCGCGCAGCACGGTGAGCGGCAGCCCCAGCTCGTTGTTGAACGACTTGTCGGTGGCGATCGTCGGCGCGTGCCGTTCGAGCACCTGGGCCAGCAGGTCCTTCGTCGTGGTCTTGCCGACCGAGCCGGTCAGTGCGATCACCGTGGGATCGAGGCGCCGCAGCACCTCGCCGGCCAGCAGGCCGAGAGCCTGCTGCACGTCCTCCACCACGAGGGCGGGCACGCCTACCGGCCGGGAGGCCAGCACGGCGACGGCGCCACTCGCCATGGCCTTGGCCGCGTAGTCGTGACCGTCGACTCGCTCGCCCACCGTGGCGGCGAACAGTCCGCCCGGCACGACCTCGCGGGAGTCGACGACCGAGGGCGCCGTCACCAGCGCGTCCGGGTCGCGGATGTCGTGCAGGGTGGCGCCGACCACCCGCGCGATCTCCGCCAGCGTCATGGGGATCATCGTGCCCCCCTCTCCAGCGCCAGGTCGATGAGCCGCCGCAGCAGGTCGGGGTAGGCGACCCCGCTCGCCGCCCAGGCCCCGGCGTAGACGGAGCGGGCGGTGAAGCCGGGCATGGTGTTGATCTCCAGTAGGTAGAGGCGCCCGGTGTCCCGCTCGTACAGGAAGTCGGCGCGCGACAGCCCGTAGCCGCCGATCGCGCGGTAAGCGCGCAGGGCCAGTTCGCGCACGTCCTCGACCACCCGGTCGGGCAGCACGGCGGGGATGGTGACGGTCGTGGCCGTGTTCACGTACTTGGACTCGTAGTCGTTCCAGTCACCGATCACGTTGATCTCGCCGGGCACCGACGCCTGCGGAGTGTCGTAGTCGCCCAGCACGCCGCAGATGAGCTCGCGGGCGTCGACGCCCTGCTCGACGAGCACGACACGGTCGTAGCCGAACGCCAGCTCGACGGCGGTGCGTAACTCCTCCATGGAGGTCACCCGCGAGATGCCGATGGAGGAGCCCATGTTGGCCGGCTTGACGAACATCGGCCAGTCGAGCGACTTGACCAGGCTCTCGGGATCGGTCGCGGTGCGCCATTCGTGCCGGGTGAACCACACGTGCGGCGTGACCGGGATGCCCTCGGCCAGGAACGCGCGCCGCATGGCCACCTTGTCCATGGCCACGGCCGAGGCCAGGACACCGCAACCCACGTACGGGATGCCCAGCGTCTCCAGGTGCCCCTGCACGACGCCGTCCTCGCCGAACGGCCCGTGCAGGACAGGGAAGACCACGTCGACCAGATCGCGGCGCAGATCCACCGGCCACCGGCCCTCCCGGTCGATGATGATGGGGATCGCCTCGTAGGCGTCCTTGGGCAGCGCGTCGAGCACCGCCTCCGCCGACTGCAGCGACACATCGTGCTCGGCGGAACGCCCGCCGGCCAGCACGCCCACGCGCAGGCGTTGAGTCACGAGCGATGAGCCTTTCTGTCGTGGCGGGAAGGGCCCCGCCGTCCGGGAAGGCGGGCCACAGGCTCCACCTCCGCGTCCGGGCTCGCCAAGGCTCGACTCATCGCCTGCTGGTCAGCTGCCACGCCTTCGCTGTCCATTTCTTGCCCGAACACTACCTTGGTTCCCGCGTCCCGCGCCCGGAGTCCCGCACCCGGAGCCCCGCCTCCGCCACCCGACGCCCCGCGCCCCCCGTCCGGCATCCCCCGTCCGGCGCCCCACCTCCGGCGCCACGCGTCCCGCGTCCCGCGCTCGGCTTCCTGTATCCAGCGTCCCTCGTCTGGCGTCTGGCGTCCCGCGGCCCCCGTCCGGCGCGGCACCGCCCAAACCGCCGCCTCCCCGCTGCCCGGCGATACCACGTCCACACCACGTCAACGCACGCCGTCAGCACGCCGTCAGCACGCGGTAGAAACCGCCACGCGACCGGACACCTCGGACGTGATCAACCCGCGAACGGACACGTCGGACGTGATCGACCGCGAACGGGCACGTCGGAGAGACGACCTAGCGACCGGAGGCGTCGGGAGCGACCATCGCGTGACCGGGCGCATCCGCACGGACAGTCGCGGGGGCGGCCGTTCTGGTGCCGAGCCAGAACCCGCCGAGCGACAGCAGCACCATTCCGATCACTACGACAGCCCTGCCCCGGCGGGTGAGCCGCACCGGCGGAGACGAACGCCGCCCGCCCCTCCGACACGCCGAAGCCCGTCCGGCGACACTGCCACGGCCCCTGCCCCCCGGCCCTCCGGAGCGCCCATCGCGCCGCATGACCCCAGCGTCGAGCTTCCCCGACCGACGCCTGACTTCCGGCCCAGATCCCCCCGGGCGATGCCTGACCTCTGGTCCAGAACCCCCTGGACGCCCCGCGAGACGCCGCCGGGAGCTCCCCATGCGAGCCGCTACTTCTCTCTGCGCAGAGGTCCCCGCACAACCCGTGTCCCCAGCCTCGGAGATCCCCATAGGGCGCCTTGCTTCCCGCCCCGGGTTCCTAACGCCGTCCCCACCGTCCCGCCGCACCCCGATCCCAGCGTCTGGCCGGACTTGCGCGTCTCGCCGCGTCCCTGGGCGGGGAAGGGGGCCGTCCGCTGGGTCGGTCTCCTCGCGTGGCGGCGGGACGAGCCACAGCCGCGGTCTCCCCTGTGTTGCCGATCGATCCCCCGACCTGCGCGTGTCTCCTGGACGTCCGGAGGTGCCCGGCCTCCGGGTGGTGCGGGTCGTCGACGTTTCGTCAGGCGTCAGGGCTCCGGATGCGGCCCCCTTGCCTCGCGGGCCGGTGTGGTCCCCCGGTCGCCCGCGATCTCCCGGTCGCGCGCGCTCCCCCGCCCTCGTACGATTCCCCGACCCAGCATGATCCCTGTACCCCGTACGCTCCCCCGCCTCCGTACGATCCCCCGATCGCGAGCGACCGCCCGGCCACTCGCGATCCCCCGGCCCAGCGTGATCCCCCGTCCCCGTGGGATCACGCGGCCACTCGCGATTCCTGGACAGCGCGCGATCCGTCGATGGGTCGCCGTCAACCGGCCCTCCGCCGCTCGACGTGGAGCCGGTGGCTATTGGGCCCCCTTTGGACGCCGCCTCCATGGAAACCGAAGCGCCTGTTGAGCGAAGGGGCGGGGAAATCGCTGGATTGCGCGAAACGGGCTTCTCCGGGGAAATCGTGCCCTCAATCGTGCCCTCAATCGAAGCGGCGCCCGCCCCCGCGATGGCGCCCCTCCTCGGAACGGGCTTGTGGGCGCCGGATCCACAATCGCCTCCCGGGACGACCTCCACCACCTCGCATGAACGGCCGACCGCCTCATATGCACGGCCGACCGCCTCATGTGAACGGCTGGCCGCCTCATGTGCACGGCCGGTGCCGGAAGCGGGACACCCGACGTTCGAGGCGCTCTCCCCCGAAACTGACTCGCCGATGGACGCCTGTGCGGCCCCGGAGTGCGTAACCGGCTCGACAGCCGAACCGAGTTCGGCGGAGGAACCGCGACCGGAAGATCGTTCCATGCTGGGTGCCAGGGCGTTGGCCTGGCGTCCGGCTGCACCGCGAGCGCGCGGGACACGCTCGGCGGTGCGGCCCAGTCGCTTGACGTCGTCGTTGGTCGGGCCTGTGACTGCGGTCGTTCGCACGATTGACCTCCCACACCGTCGTGGCCCCCGGAAAAAGGCCCGATAAAGATCAGCAAATCGAACACGGTGTCGATCGAACTCCCGTACGATGTTGTACACCACGCTGCCGACAAATTCGAGGAAGACTCGAACAATTGTTTGAAGATGATCTTCAACAGCGATACGGTCGCTGTGTGCGACATGAAGACCACGGACCGGGAGGCGCGCCGGTGAGGCGGCCCGCCGGGCGAGGAGGAGAGCATGAGCGAGCGAGATGACGCAAACGGGGTCACCGACCTCGCGGTGCGCCGGCGTGACTCCCTGGGCCTGACCCCCAGGCAGCGCAAGATTCTCGAAGTGATCCGAGATTCGGTGCAGCAGCGCGGATATCCGCCGTCCATGCGGGAGATCGGTGAGGCCGTGCAGCTGACCAGCACGTCCAGCGTGTCGCACCAGCTGACGGCGTTGCAGCGCAAGGGCTATCTGCGGCGCGATCCGCACCGCCCCCGGGCGCTAGAGGTCCGCCTGCCCGGCGAGCCCGTGCTCTGGGTCGATCCCGACGCGACCAGTGACGAGCCCACGGTCAGCAGGCCCACGGCCGCCTACGTGCCGCTGGTCGGCCGGATCGCGGCTGGTGGTCCGATCCTCGCCGAGGAGAGCGTGGAAGACGTCTTCGCCCTGCCCAAGCAGCTGGTCGGCGAGGGCACCTTGTTCCTGCTGCAGGTCACCGGCGACTCGATGATCGAGGCGGCCATCGCCGACGGCGACTGGGTCGTCGTCCGCCAGCAGCCCGTCGCGGAGAGCGGCGACATCGTGGCGGCCATGATCGACGGTGAGGCCACGGTCAAGACCTTCAAACGCAAGGACGGCCACGTCTGGCTGGTTCCGCACAACCCCAACTACGACCCGATCCCCGGTGACGAGGCCAGCGTCCTGGGCAAGGTCGTGGCGGTGCTGCGCCGCCTCTGACGGACCGCGGCCCTCCTGGACCTGCGCCTCGGTCAGCGGGTCGACACTGGCCGTCGCCTCGTCGAGTACGACGATCGCTGGATCTTGGATGAGCAGGCGACGCTCGTATCGCCTTGGCGGCGCCCCTTCACCAGGTGCCGCCAAGGGAAGGCCCGGTCGGCCGTACGGCGTCGCCTCACAGCCTCCTCGGCGGCACCGCGTGGGCGGTTAGCTGGGGCTGCTTGGTGTTTGTCGCATGGATGACGGCCGTGTTGATTGGCTCAGCGGTCTGCTTCGGGGTGTGGTGCCGCCGCTGCGCGGGTCGCCGCTCTGAGGGCCGCTGGTCCGGAGTGCTGTGAGACCGCCGCTGGTCGGTCGCCGCTTCGAGGGGCGCTGTTCCGGAGTGGTGTGAGACCGCCGCTGGTCGGTCGCCGCTTCGAAGGCCGCTGCTATGGGGTGCGCCGCCATGAGCTGTTCTGGGGTGCGTCGCCACCCGCGCTAATTAGGGCAGCGGGTGGGTGGGGGTTGATATCTAGAATGAGGCGGTGAGCGACGCAAAACGCCTAGTTGACCTCAAATCTACGCATGACGGTTTGAAGTGGTCCAAGGCTGGGCCTGGGGTGATTCCGGCCTGGATAGCCGACATGGACCTGCCCACCGCTCCCGAAGTCGTCCAGGCCCTCAAGCGCCGCGCCGAGGGTGATCTCGGCTATCCGACCTGGCTCGAAAGCCCCCAGTTCGGCCCTCTGGCCGAGGCATTCACCGAGCGCATGGCGGCCCGCTATGCCTGGCGGCCCGACCCCGGCCACGTACGCGGCTACACCGACCTCAACCAGGCCCTCCAGGTGCTCCTCCACGTCTGGACGCGGCCGGGCGACGGTGTGGCGGTTCACACTCCCGCTTACCCTCCGTTCCTCGGCACGCTGGACTCCATGGACCGCCCGCTGCGGCCGATCCAGCTCCATCCCGATGGCGACTCGTGGCGGTTCGAGGTGCCCGATCTGTCGGGGTGCCGGGTGCTGCTGCTGGTCAATCCGCAGAACCCCACCGGCCGCGTCTTCACCCGCCAGGAGCTCGAAGGGCTCGCCGAGCACGTCGAACGGCACGACCTCATCGTGATCTCCGACGAGATCCACGCCGATCTGGTGTACGCCCCCCACGAGCACATCCCGTTCGCTCGCATCCTGCCCGGGCGGACCGTCACGCTGACCTCGGCCACGAAGGCGTTCAACCTGGGCGGCGTCCGGTGCTCGGTCGCGCACGTCGGCTCCCCCGACGTGCGGCGGGCGCTCGACGCGCAGCCGCCCTTCGTGTACGGCTCGGCGAACCTGTTCGGCGTGGAGGCGACGGTCGCTGCCTGGAGGCACGGCGACGCCTGGCTGGAGGAGACCAGGACCCTGCTCGACCGCAACCGGAAGACGGTCGCCGACCGGTTGCCCGGGTCGATCGGCTACCGGATGCCGCAGGCCACCTACCTGGCGTGGCTGGACTACGGCCGCCCCGGGATGGCCGGGGTGCTGGAGCGGGAGGCGAGGGTCCTGCTGAGCGACGGCGCGACGTTCGGCCCGGGGGGAGAGCAGCACGTGCGGCTCAACTTCGCGACCACCGAGGCGATCCTGGGCGAGATTCTGGACCGCCTCCGCGGACAGGCCTGAACGGTCATCGCGTCCCGGCGGCGGCCTGGCATGCCCCGTACGGCGGGTGTGCGGTCCTCCGAGTGCGCGGTCCCACGGGTGCGCGGTCCCACGGGCGCGCGGTCAGACGGGTCCGGTCAGAGGCGAGTACGCCCTCCGGGCGGCCGCCGGCCGGGTCCCTCTCCATGTCCCGGTCGACCAGGTCCTGGAACACCCAGACGATGATCCCTTGGATGGCCGTGAGCGCCATCGTCAGTCGCACGCCGATCTTCATCGAGCCGATGATCGACGCCGGGTACATCGGCCCGAGGAACCGCAGAGCCAGGATGACGGCCAGTTCGGCGACGGTCGTCTGGAACGCCACCGAGTGCAACCGGTTCAGGTGCCTGACCGCGTCCTGCAGTCCGATGGCGCGGCCCGCGGCGTGGTCGGCGAGCTGGACGCCGGCCGTGACGAAGTCGCGCAGCTTGCGGTCGGCGGCGTCCTTCGCGCCGCCGTGCCACGCCGCCGCGAGGGCCTCCCGCTTCATGGGGTCCCCCGCGCCGAAGACGCTCCCCAGTTCGCCCGCGGCCTCGCGCCAGGCGGCCACGGTCGCGTCCAGTTCGGCGTCGTTCCAGGTGACGGTGGCCAGCCAGAGTGCGAGACCGGTCACGGCCGTGGCGGACATGACGGCGGCGACCTTGAGCATCGAAAGGGTGCGCCGGCTGAGCCGCGCCATCTGCGCCGCCTCGGCGGAGAGGTTGGCGATGGCCGCGTCGGAGCCGCGCCTCATGAAGGACTGGTGCCGTCCCATGAGGGTGGCGGTGGCCAGGGCGGTGGCGCCGGAGAGCAGGCCGTGACCGATGCCGTACCACGCCTCCGACTCGGCCCCGAGCGAGGTCCCAAGCGGGGTTCCGGGCGCGGTTCCGGGCGCGGTTCCGGGCGCGGTTCCGGGCGCGGTTCCGGGCGCGGTTCCAAGCGCGGTTCCAAGCGCGGTTCCGGGCGGGGTCCCAAGCGGGGTTCCGGGCCAGGCTCCGGGCGCGGTGCCGGGCGCCGTCTCGGACACACCGTCGGGCGAGCGGCCGGGCGAGTCACGGCGGGACCGGTCCGGGGGTCCGGCGGCCAGGACGGCGCGCATGGCGGCTCCATTGGCCGCACGTAGCCGTCGGCGCTCACCCTCATGGCGCGCGCGATCGCGCCCGCGGAGTCCACGCCGCTACGCACCCGCCCGTCGAAAGCGTCGCGGGCGGAGTTGTGCCTGTCCCTGGCGTCCTCGCCGACGATGCCGAACGTCCCCGGCGGGAGCGCGGGAACGCTGTCGGCGACCCGTTCAAGGGCATGCCGTACGTGCTCGGCGTTGAGCCCGGACTCCCGGAGACCGTTCTGGACGAAAGCGAGGCGGTCCATGGGATGCAAGATTGCCCAACGGGACCCGGAGTGATCGTCAGCGCGCCGAATCCCGTTATGGTCCCGTTATCCCGCGGGCCGCGGCTGTCCGGTCGGCCACGGCTGTCCCGCGGGCGGAGGCAGGTCGGGCGGCGTCGCCGCCGGGCGTTCCTCCAGGGCGGCGAGGGCGAGCTCGACCGCCTTCTCCAGTTGCGGGTCGCGCCCGGCGACCCGGTCCTGGGGGGTGATGACGACCTCGACGTCAGGGTCCACGCCGTGGTTCTCCACGCCCCATCCCTGCCCCTCCAGCCAGAACGCGTACCGCGGCTGGGTGACCACCGTCCCGTCCACCAGCGAGTAGCGCGAGTCGATGCCGATCACGCCGCCCCACGTGCGGGTGCCGACCAGCGGGCCGAGGGCGCGGTTCTTGACGCCGGCGCTGACGATGTCGCCGTCCGACCCGGCGAACTCGTCCGCGACCGCCACGATGGGGCCGCGGGGTGAGTCGTCGGGGTAGCGCCTCGGCTCGTAGCCGCGCGCGTGCGCCCAGCCAGTGACGCGGCGCGACAGCTTCTCCAGCACCAGCTCGGAGGTGTGGCCGCCGCCGTTCTCGCGCACGTCCACGACGAGTCCCTCGTGGGCCATCTCGGTACGCAGGTCGCGGTGGAACTGCGCCCACCCCGACGCCACCATGTCGGGCACGTGCAGGTAGCCGAGCCGGCCGCCCGACGCCTGCCTGACGAAGGCCCTGCGCCCCTCCACCCAGTCGTGGTAGCGCAGCTGTGTCTCGTCGTCGAGGGGCGTGACGACCACCCGGCGCGGCTCGCCGCCGGACGCGGGCCGTACCGTGAGCTCGACGGGCTGCCCGGCCGTGCCTGACAGGAGGGCGAGCGGGCCGCGAACGGGGTCGACGCGGCGGCCGGCGACGGCGACGATCGCGTCGCCCTCGCGTACGGCGACGCCGGGTGCGAGC
>NZ_QNFZ01000082.1 GCF_003313395.1 Nonomuraea lactucae
CGTCCTCGTCCGCGCCGGAATATGGGCATCCGTTGGGGCGACGAGGGCAGGGGACCGGGTATCCCCCCGTGCGACACACCGACCGAGGAGATCATCATGGCCGTCTGCGAGACGTGCGGCAACGATTACGACATAGCCTTCGAGGTACACGCGCAGGGGGCGGTGCACACCTTCGACTCCTTCCAGTGCGCGATCCACGCCATGGCGCCCATCTGCGAGCACTGCGCCGCCAGGATCATCGGACACGGAGTCCAGGCGGGTGAGCACTGGTACTGCTGCGCCCACTGCGCGCGCCAGGAGGGCACCCAGGGAATCGTCGACCGCGTTATGGCGGGAATGTCCAGATAGAGCGACACTTGTTGGGTGGCCGACTTCGATATCGCTGTCATAGGTTCGGGGCCCGGCGGGCAGAAAGCGGCCATCGCGGCGGCCAAGCTCGAGAAGCGGGTCGTCGTCATCGAGCGCCGGAACATGATCGGCGGGGTCTGCATCAACACGGGCACGATCCCGTCCAAGACGCTGCGCGAAGCCGTCCTCTACCTGACCGGCCTCAACCAGCGGGAGATGTACGGCCAGAGCTACCGGGTCAAGGACGAGATCACGGTGGGGGATCTCGGCATTCGCACGCAGCACGTGATCGGCCGCGAGATCGACGTGATCCGCAGCCAGCTGTCGCGCAACCACGTGGCGGTGGTGACCGGGACGGCGACCTTCGCCGGCCCGAACACGCTGGACGTCCACGACGAGCAGGGGCGGGACGTCAAGGTCTCCGCCGAGAAGATCATCATCGCGACCGGCACCCGCCCGGCCCGGCCGGAGTCGGTGGAGTTCGACGAGCAGACGATCATCGACTCGGACGGGATCCTGCACCTGCAGGCGGTGCCCGAGTCGCTGGTGGTCGTGGGCGCCGGTGTGATCGGCATCGAGTACGCCTCGATGTTCGCCGCCCTGGGCACCAAGGTCACGGTCGTGGAGCGGCGTGAGCGGATGCTCGACTTCTGTGACCTGGAGATCGTGGAGGCGCTGAAGTACCACCTGCGGGACCTGGCGGTGACGTTCCGGTTCGGCGAGTCGGTGGCGGCGGTGGAGCGGCGGCCGCGGGGCGCGCTGGCGCTGCTGGAGAGCGGCAAGAAGATCCCGGCGCAGACGGTGATGTACTCGGCCGGCCGTCAGGGCATGACCGACGAGCTGTGCCTGGACCTGGCGGGGCTGGCCGCCGACTCCCGGGGGCGGATCCCGGTGGACGACCATTACCGCACGGCGGTGCCGCACATCTACGCGGTCGGAGACGTGATCGGCTTTCCCTCGCTGGCGGCGACGTCGATGGAGCAGGGACGCATCGCGGCGCACCACGCCTGCGAGGAGCCGCTGCCCGGCATCCACCACCTGCAGCCGATCGGGATCTACACGATTCCGGAGATCTCCTTCATCGGGCGTACCGAGGACGAGCTGACCAAGTCGCAGGTGCCGTTCGAGGTGGGCATCTCGCGCTACCGGGAGCTGGCGCGCGGGCAGATCATCGGCGACACGTACGGCATGCTGAAGCTGCTGGTGTCGCCGGAGGACCGGTCGCTGCTGGGCGTGCACGTGTTCGGCACCGGCGCCACCGAGCTGCTGCACATCGGGCAGGCGGTGATGGGGTGCGGGGGGACGATCGACTACCTGGTCGACGCGGTGTTCAACTATCCGACGCTGGCCGAGTCGTACAAGGTGGCCGCCCTGGACGCGATGAACAAGCTCCGCCGCGTCGCCCGCTTCGAGCTCTGACTGGACGAGATCAAGGTCACCTGCAGGTGGTCGCGTACCGCTGGAGGAACAGTGCCTCGGCCGGCGCCATGTTCGCGATCTCGCTGGGATCGACGCTCTCGTTCGGGGCGTGCATCAGGGTCAGGGGTTCCTCGACGCCCATCAGGATGATCTCGGCGTCCGGGGAGACTTCGGCGAACACGTTGCAGAGCGGGATCGCCCCGCCCTGGCCGAGGGTCGTCATCGGCGCGCCGTATGCGTCCCGCATGGCGCCGGCCATCATCCGGTAGGCGGGACCGCTGGTCACCGCCTGGAACGGCGCGCCCTCCGCCTCCACATCGACCGAGACTCGAACCCCCCAGGGCGCCGCCGCCCGCAGATGGTCGAGGAGGACGGTGCGGGCCTGGTGGGGAGAGACCCCAGGGGGATGCGCAGGTTGAGGCGGGCGGCCGTCCGCGGGACGATGGCCGCCGCCGAGCCCACGACGGGTGGACATTCGATGCCCGGGACGGTCACGGAGGGACGGGCCCAGAGCATGTCGGAGACACTTCCGTCTCCCACCAGCGAATCGGGGGCCGGCCGGCTCCCGACGACGGCTCTGCTGCCGTCGGCGGTCTCCACCAGCCGGGTGTCAGAGAAGCCCACTTCGGCGAACTTGTCGCGGACCCTGGTGGCGGCCCGCGCGCACTCCTCGGGCGGGAACTGACGAGGATCGGCTACGGACCTGATCGCGACGAGGTCCGCGAGCTCCTCTCGCGCCTGTGGCATCAACCCGGCGACCCCGTCGGCTTGGAGGTCCCCTCGGCCACCCACTTGTAGACGCCGCCCTCCCATCCCGACGCCGGCTTGGCGGAGACGAGTGATGTGGGGAGAAAGAACGCGACGGCCGACACCACGTACAGGAACACGCATGCCAGCCCGTACACGGCCATGGTCGGGGACGGCCGGAGGCTGGCGACCGAGCTCGTCGTCATCAGCGCGAGGGCGACCCAGGAGATCCAGGCGACAGCCTGGGGCCGGGCCTTCGCCCCCGCCGCTGACCGGGGCGTCGGTCGGTCCGCCGGTCGGTCCGCCGGCACGTCCTCGGTGCTCATAGCAGTCTCACCCCACCGGACCGATCGGGCCTTGTGGTCATCATGGCCAGAAGGTAAGGGCTCTGTGAGTGCCCAGCGTCACGCCTTGAGGGTGATTGTTTGACTATCCGGGGTGGAACCGACCGGCGGGCGGCTGCCTCTTCAGCCCTCTGGCCGTGCGCGGGCGTGCTTCTTCACGGCCCCGGCCTGCTTGTTCGCGCCCCTCGCGCCCCTCGCGCCCCTCGCGCCCCTCGCGGCCCCTCGCGCCCCTGGCGCGCTGCCAGGCGTGCTTCTTCGGGCCCTTGGCGGAGTGCTGGCCGTTCTTCTCCGCCTTCTTGATGGCCTGCCAGATGGTGTGCTGGTCCGGCTCGTTCGACGGCTTCGGCGGCTCGGGCGCGCGCAGGCCGTGGACGCCGCGCGGGGCGCCGACACCGGTGGGGACGTCGTAGCCGGGCCGCGCCGTGCACAGGTACGAGTCGCCGCACGAGCCGGTGGACCCGCTGACGATGTCCTTGAACGCCTGGCGCGTCGCGTATGGGTAGGAGTTGGGGGAGTCGGCGGCCCCCGGGGTGCCGGCCAGCGCGTACATGCCGGCGATCAGCGGGGCGGACACGCTGGTCCCGCCGGCCACCAGGAAGCCGGTCGAGCCCGTGGGTGTCGGCGTCGTGGTGTACGTCGAGAAGCCGGTGGCCGGGTCGCCGACGGCGGCGAGGTCGGCCACGGCGCGGCGGGAACACCCTGGATCCGTCTGGAAGGCGGGCTTCTCCTGGAAGCGCGAGCAGCCTGAGCCGGAGCCGGACCCCGTCCAGGCGGTCTCCACCCACGAGGGGCGGGCCCTCCCGCGGCTGCCGAACGTCGGGTCGAAGCGGACCAGCTTGGTGCCGCCGGCGGCGGTGACGTGCGGCGATGTGGCGGGCCACAGCGGCGCGGGGAAGCCGCCGGCGCCCGAGGCGGCCACGAAGGCGATGCCGGGATGGTCGAAGCGGGATTCCAGGAGCCGCTGGCCGGAGCTCTCCGTGTGGCCCCAGCTCATGGAGATGAACTTCGCGCCCTGGAGCCGTGCCTGGTCCACCGCGGTCAGCAGATCGGCGATCGTGTCGCTGGCCGCCTCGACGAGCAGGATCCCGCATTCGGGGCATGAGGAGCTGACGGCCTCGATGTCGATCGCGGCCTCCAGCGCCCAGCCGGCGTCGACGGGCGGGAGGGGCCTGGTGGCGCCGTTCTGGTTGATCTTGCGGAAGCAGCCGTCGGCCGTGGTGCACGGCGGCAGGCCGAAGGTGCGGCGGTAGACGCCGAGATCGCGTTCGGCGGTGGGATAGTCGAACGCGACGACGACGGCCACCGTCTGGCCCCGGCCGCGTCTGATCGGCAGCTGGTACGCGCTCCAGATGTCGGGCGGTCCGTATCCCGGCGGGCGGGCTCCCGATCGCGAGGTGCCCGACGCGGCGACGTCGGTGCGGAGCAGCGACTGGCAGCGGGCTCTTTCCGGCTCGGGAGGCTCGTCGCACACGGGCACGGACGTGGGTTCGCGGGCGGCGGCGCCCGGCTCGGGCCCTGTTCGACCTGCTCCGACGCCGTATGCGGGCATGCCGGAAATCACCAGCCCGGCTGCCAGGAGAATGGCACCCGGAACAGTACACAGAATGCGGATTGATCGCATGATGTCCCTTTGATATTGCGCCGCATAATGGCGACGCGGCATCGTGATCATTGTCCGCGAAGGCGTAATTCAAAACATGCGTACTATTCGCCGTAATGCCGAAAAAAAGCGCCAAACCCGGGGTCGGAGGGCCTGTGCCGGTGGCCGGCGCACCGGCACGGGCCCACCACGTCAGGATTCGAGGAACGTTTTGAGCGCGGTGAGGCGCTCACGCCAGAACGCCTTCATCCGCCCCGCGCTCTCGGCGTCGGGCAGTTTCTCGTGCGCGACCGCCACCTGTGCCTTGGCCTCGCCCTTGGCGGCGAAACCGACGACGACGCGCGTCGATCCGTCCCGCCAGTCGGCGCGGAACGTCCTGGGCGCCGTGGCCGTGCGGACCCGCAGCTCGCCGAGGAGCCAGCGCTCACGCACCGCGCCGTCGGCGAACGCCTCGAACAGGCGCTCCACCGGCACGGCGACGGTCTTGCCGGCGTTCGCGGTGAAGAATCCGGCGCTGTTCTGGCCGGGGGCGCGCAGGCCGCGTTCCTGCTCGTACGCGACCGTCACGCTCTGCGCCCACCAGCCGTCCACCTCGTGCTCGCCCACCAGCCAGCGGGCGATCTCGGTGTGCGTGCGCGAGGTGGCGCCCCAGGCGTCGAGCAGCGCGAACCACTCGTCCCAGTCCTTGCCGGTGCGCTCGCGCAGGACCGGGCCGGCGACCCTGACGCTCCTGATCAGCTCGGCGGGCGGCGGGGACTGCGACCCGGTGACCGTATCGGCAAGCGTGTCGGCAAGCGTGTCGGCAGGCGTGTCGGCAAGCGTGTCGGCAGGCGTGGCGGTGGGCGGGTCCGCGAGCGCGGCGCTGTCGGCGGACTTGTCGAGGATCCGGCGGCGGGCGGTGGTGTAGCTCTCGCCGGTCTTGTCCATGCGGGCCCGTACGCGGGACTTGAACGATCTGTGGCTCGTCATCACGTGCTCCCCATCACGGCACGGCCACAGGACCCACGCTCCCGTTGACCCCGCCGGAGAGGTCAGGTGTGACGGTGTCCCGAGAGCTCGAGGCTCCCTTTGCCCCCGCGAGGCCGATGGCGTGAGCACCGGATAGAGGGTTCGGCGCGGGACGGCGCCACGGCCCACGATACGGACGGCCGATGAGGCGTGCAAGGGCGGCGGGCGCCGTGACTCAGCCGCCGGTGGAGGACCTGCGGCCGCGGGGCGGCGGCTTCTTGCGCCCGGCCACCAGCGTGTCGCCGGGCGCGGGCAGCCTCGGCTCGT
>NZ_QNFZ01000085.1 GCF_003313395.1 Nonomuraea lactucae
CAGAACGTGGTCGCCGACTCGGCCAACATCTCGGCCATGGTCGGCTGGCCCGCCGGCGGCGACCCGGTCACCAAACAGCTCTCCTACACCAACACCGGCGACCAGCCGGTCACCCTCACCCTGACCTCCGACAGCCCCTACACCCTGTCCAGCGACCGGCTGGAGATTCCCGCGCACGGCGACGCCGCCGTCACCCTCACCCTCAAGAGCGGCCTGGCCACCGGCAACCACCCGGGCGTGGTGACCGCCAAGATCGGTGACTCCGTCATCCGCACCCTCGCCGGCGCCTTCATAGAACCCGAGTCCCACAACCTCACCGTGACCACCATCGGCCGCGACGGCGCGCCACCGGAATATCCCTCCGTTTCCTTGTACAACCTCAAGAGCGACCGGTACGAGCGCTTCAAGCTGAACAGCGAGGGCACCGGCACGCTGCGCCTGCCGAGCGGTGACTGGATGCTCGGCTCCTGGCTGAGCGAGGAGCGTGCGACGACCTCCGGCTACATGAAGGTGCACATCGGCACGAAGGACGAGAAGATCGTGCTCGACGCGCGCAAGGCGGCTCAGGTCCGCTTCTCGGTGGACGAGCCCACGGCAGCCCCCCAGGAATACCTGGAAATGAAGGGGCTGTACAGGAAAGGAGACCTGTCCCATGAGTGGACCATCGGCTCCCCGGGCGACCCCAACACCGGCAACTTCGTCTTCCCCGCCCCCCTGCGCGGCCTGGAGTTCATGACCAGGACGGTCTGGCAGAAGAAGGACACCGACCTCAGCCCCTACCGGTACGACCTGGTCGACCACCGGGTGGGCGGCATCCCGGCCGATCCGGGACTGCGGGCCGGCACCGCCAGACTAGTGAAGATCAATACGCAGTTCCGGGCGCAACGCGTCCCCGCGCCGGCCCAATTCGACCGTACCCCGAACCTGCGTGGATCCAGATTCATCGATCTGGGCGGCACCGATATCGCCGTGGCGTCGCCCGGCACTCTGACCAACTACGTGACCCCTGGCCGCGACTTTGGCTGGGGGCGCCTGTTCAGCAACCAGCCGAACTATGCCTACTCGGAATATACTGCCGATGCCACCTTCGGCAGGAAGCCCGCCACCGAGGTCTGGAACGCGGCGGTCACCGGGCCGACGTCCCCGCACGTGCAGCGCAAGGGCGACCAGCTCTACTACTCGGCGCGGGGCCTGTTCAGCAGCGGCACCGCCGGGCGCACCGGCTGGGACGCCACCGCCAAGGGCACGGCCGTGCTCACCAAGGACGGCGCCACCCTCAGCAACACAACCATCGACAAATGCCGCTTCGCGGAATGGTGCCCCACCGTGGCCACAGTGCCCGCCGAGACCGGAACCTACAAGATCGCCACGTCGGTACGCCGGGACGCGCCCCATGCCGGCCTGAGCACCACCGTCGACGCCACCTGGACGTTCAAGTCAGGCCACACCGACGACCTCCAGGCACTGAGCCTGCCCGCCGTCCGCTACTCACCCGAAGGACTGGATGATCACAACCGCGCCGCCACCGGATCGGTCACCACGCTGCCCATCCGGGTGGAAGGCGCCCGAGCCGACACCCTGACCGTCCAGGCCTCCTTCGACGACGGCTCCACCTGGCAACCGGTCAAGCTCCGGCGCACCGCCACCGGCTGGAGCACGACCATCACCAATCCGGCGGCCGACGGGTTCGTCTCCCTGCGAGCCACCGCCACCACCCCGACCGGTGACCAGGTCGAACAGACGATCACCCGCGCCTACGCCGTAGGCCGCTGACGAGGACCTGACACCCCGAAGAAGCCTGCGGCCCCGGTCACGATCACGTGACGGGGGCCGCGGTGAGGGGGGAGGGGGGCGTCAGGCGGCGAGCGGCGAGTAGGTCGCGGCGTCGCCGGTCAGGACCGTGCTGGGGCGGCCGTCCACGCCGACCGGCACGTCACCGGCGATGGTGACGCGGTGCAGGCGGCGCGGCCGGTCTCCGAAGTCGTGCACCACGCGGTGCTGGGTGGCCCGGTTGTCCCAGATGGCCACGTCACCGGGCGCCCACCGCCAGCGCACGGTGTTCTCGACCTGGGTGACGTGCTCCTGGATGAGCTTGATGACCGCAGCGGACGCCTGTGGCGCCAGGCCGACCAGCCGCTTGGCGAAGTCGCCCAGCAGGATCGAGCGCTCACCGGTCTCGGGGTGCACGCGTACGACGGGATGCTCGGTCTCGAAGAGGGTCGAGGCGAAGATCTCGGCCTGCTCGCGCGCCAGCTCCGGGTTGTCGGAGGCCGTCACGCGGACGTAGTCGTACTGGTTGGTGTGCACGGCCCGCAGCCTGTCGAGCAGGTCGCGCAGCTCGGCGGACAGGTACTCGTAGGCGGTCACGGTGTTGGCCCACAGCGTGTCGCCGCCGACCTCGGGCACGGTGACGGCCCGCAGCACGGAGGCCAGGGGCGGCCGGTCGACGAAGGTGACGTCGGTGTGCCAGCGGTCCACCTTCTGGCCGCCCTTGTAGTCGAGGTCGAGGACGTGGGTGTTGCCGTTCAGGGCCGGCACGGTCGGGTGGGCCGTGGTCGGCTCGCCGAGCAGCCGGGCGAAGGCCACCTGGCCCTCCGTGTCGAGGTGGTCCTGAGCGCGGAAGAAGAGCACCTTGCGCTGGAGCAGGGTGGAGCGGATCTCCGCGACGACGTCGGCGGGCAGGTCGCCGCCCAGGCGCACGCCGGAGATCTCGGAGCCTATCCGGGCCGAGACGTGGCGGGTCGAGAGGGTTGACATGGGTTTCGTCCTTCCGAGAGAGAGATGGTCGGCTAACGGAAGGAGGGACACAGAGCGCTGGCCACGCGGCAGAAGTCCACGTGACCTCGGATGGTCAGCACCGCGGTCGTCACGCCCCTAACGTAGGCAGGCCCCCGCCTAAAGTCAACACAACCGGTAGGGAATTAGGGTTTACCCAGAGACCAGGAAGTGGACAGTGAATGAGCTGTCGAGTGACGAGTCGCCCTCTCCAGGATGTCCGCGAGACCACGGGGAGGAACGATCACACCATCCTGGACACGGCAGAGCGTGGACCCCCCACGATCGTGGCGGTCGCGCCTGCGCGCCTTCCTCCCCGCCACTGCCACCGCCGCCGCCCCGCCGCCCGCGCCGCCCGCGCCGGCCGGAGAACTGGCCCGCGACCTCGATCGGATCCTGGGGGATCCACGCCTGTCCATGGCCAGGATCGGCGTCGTGGTCAAAAGCGCCGTGACCGGAGAGCCGCTGTACGAACGGGACCCGGACCAGGTCTTCACCCCCGCCTCGTTCGTCAAGCTGCTCACCTCGGCGGCGGCCCTGGACACGCTCGGTCCCGGGCACCGCTTCACCACCCGCGTGCTCGCCTCCGGGCGGCTGGCCGACGGCACGCTCCACGGCGACCTCCACCTCCAGGGGACCGGTGACCCGGCCCTCCTCCCCGGCGACCTCGACCGGCTCGCCGGGGAGGTGGCCGCCGCGGGGATCCACTCGGTCACGGGCCGTCTCGTCGCCGACGACACCTGGTTCGACGACGTACGGGTGCACGCCGACTGGGCGGTGGGCGACGAGCCCCGCCACTATGCCGCGCCCATCTCCGCCCTGGCCGCGACGCCCGACGCCGACTGCAACACCGGCGCGCTCGTCGTCACGGTCGCCCCAGGGGCGGCGCCCGGCGCTCCGGCCGAGGTGACCACCACACCGCCGACCGGCCACGTCGCCATCGACAACCGCGCCACGACCGGCCTCGCGAACGACGTGTGGATCACCCGCCCGCGCGACACGAACGAGGTCGTCGTCACCGGCGCCGTCGCAACCCGGGTCAGCTGGCGGGTCTCCGTGCCCGACGTCACGGGTTACGCGGCCGCGCTGCTGCGCGACGCCCTGGCCGCGCACGGCGTCGCGGTGGACGGCGAGACCTGCCGCGCGGCTCCGCCGACCAGCGCGTGGACCGTCGCCAGGCACGAGTCCATGCCGCTGGCGCGGCTGATGACGCCGTTCCTGAAGTGGAGCAACAACATGCACGCCGAGATCCTGGTCAAGGCGATGGGCCGGGAGGTCTGCGGGCAGGGCACCTGGGCCGCGGGGCTGAGGGTGCTCACCGAGTACGCCGAGCGTCACGGCCTGCGTACGACATGCTTCAGGGACGGCTCCGGCATGTCGCGGCTCGCCTCGCTGACGCCGGGCGAGCTGACGGACTTCCTGCTCCTCGCCCGCGCCAAGCCCTGGTTCGCCACCTGGTACGACGCCCTCCCCGTCGCCGGCCAGGGCGATCGCATGACGCGCGGCACGCTGCGCGACCGCATGAACGGCACCCCGGCGGCGGGCAAGGTGCACGCCAAGACGGCGGCGCTGACCGGGGTGTCCGGCCTGGCGGGGTACGTGGACAGCGCCGACGGCGAGCCGCTGGTCTTCTGCGTCATCTTCAACCACTTCCTGGGTGCTCCGGTCAAACACGTGGAAGAAGTGATCGCGGTCAGGCTCGCCCGCTTCAGCCGCCTCGCTGACCACAGTGGCCGGGAACCCAACGGCCACCTTGATCAGTAGCTTCCCCTCTCAGGCGGCGAGCGGCTCTGGTTGCCGCAGAACGTAGCCGCGCGGTGGCAGATCTTGCTGTGTGTGGCGCGTAGCCCCAGCTCAGCGCCGTGCCGGGGGTGCCATTGGTGGCGCAATCCGCCCGTTATCCCCTTTTCCCTACCGGATTGATAGGTTACGGGGACTGGGAGGGAGGCATGGTGACCACGACTGACACCCGACGCCGCCGGGCGGACCGCGCGCGGCAGGTCGCCGACCTGCTGCGAAGGCAGATCGTGCAGGGCCACTTCGCGCACGGCCAGCTCCCCCTGGAGGCGGCCCTGGCCCGCGAGTTCGACACCTCGCGCAACACCGTCCGTGAGGCGCTCGACCTGCTGCGCGAGGAAGGGCTGGTCGAGCGCTGCCCCGGCGTCGGCACGACCGTCGCCGCGGAGAAGTATCCCCACGGCCTGCACCGCCTGCTCGGCCTCGCCGAGACGCTGCACGAGCACGGCCAGGTGACCAACCAGGTCCGGACGATGAGCCTCATCGAGCCGCCGGCCGCGGTCAGCCACCGGCTCGGCCTCCCCGCCGGCGAGCCGGTCGTCTACCTGGAACGGCTGCGCAGCCTCAACGGCCTGCCCCTCTCCCTGGACCTGACCTATCTCGTCCGCGACGTCGGCGAGCCGCTGTTCGACGCGGACCTGGCGCACAACGACATCTTCGTGCTGCTCGAAGGGATCGCCGGGCAGCCGCTCGGCATGGCGGAGCTCACCGTCGAGGCGGTCAACGCCGACACCCACACCGCCGCCGCCCTCGGCGCGCCACGCGGCGCCGCTCTGCTCATGGTGGAGCGGCTCACCCACCTGTCCGACGGCAGGCCGGTCGACCTGGAATTCATCCGCTTCAGGGGCGACCGCCTGACCATGCGCGGGCACCTGCGCCGCGCCCCAGGCACCGGCACCGATCCCGAGATCCCAGGCGAGGAGCAGGCATGGCACTGACCAACCAGCGGGTCGAGGTCCCCGTGACCATCGACGAGGGGCTCTGCATCGACGGGTGCACGTTGTGCGTAGAGGCCTGCCCGCTCGACTCGCTCGCGATCAACGACGAGACCGGCAAGGCGTACATGCACGTGGACGAGTGCTGGTACTGCGGCCCCTGCGCCGCGCGGTGCCCCGTGGACGCGGTCACCATCAACATCCCCTACCTCCTGCGATGAAGGGACTCGCCGCGATGAAGGGACTCACGGCACTGGCGGCCGCGCTCCTGGTGGCCGCCACCGGCTGCTCCGTCTCCGGTGCGGCCGGTGGCGACGGCAAGACGAAGGTCGTCATCGGCTACCAGTCGAAGACGATCAACACGGTGACCGCCGGCACCCTGCTGCGCTCGCTCGGCTATCTGGAGAAGCGGCTCGGCGACCGCTACACGGTCGAGTGGCAGGACTACGACACCGGCGCCCCCATCACCGCGAAGATGGTCGCCGGCAAGATCGACATCGGCTCGATGGGCGACTACCCGCTGCTGATCAACGCCTCCCGCACCCAGGGCATCGCCGCCGCCCGCACCGAGCTGGTCTCCATCACCGGCTACAACCTGCGCGGCGGCCTCAACATGGTGGTCGTGCCGCCCGCCTCCAAGGCCCGTACCCTGGCCGACCTGAAGGGCGCCAAGATCTCGGCGAGCATCGGCTCCGCCGGCCACGGCACGCTCGTCCAGGCGCTGGAGAAGGACGGGATCGACCCGGCCACCGGCGTCCAGATCGTCAACCACCAGCCCGCCGTCGGCGCCGCCCAGCTCGAGTCCGGCGGCGTCCAGGGCTACGCGCAGTTCGTGGCCTGGCCGGGCCTGATGGTCTTCCAGGACAAGGGCCACCTGGTCTACGACGGCTCGGCCCTGAACGTGCCCACCTTCCACGGCGTGGTGCTGCGCCAGGCGTACGCCAAGGAGCATCCCGAGGTCGTCGAGGCGTTCCTCCAGGCGCAGATCGACGCGACCCGCTACCTCCACGAGCAGCCCCTGCGGGCCGCCGAGTCGGTGGCCAAGGTGACCGGCCTGCCCCCGGAGGTCGTCTACCTCTACAACGGCCCCGGTGGCATCTCCACCTTCGACGTCACGCTGAAGCCGCCGCTCCAGGCCGCGCACGAGCACGACGTGCCCTACCTCAAGCGCATCAACGCCGAGTTCGCCGGCGTGGACGTGTCGAAGTTCGTCAACGACTCCTACCTGCGCAAGGTGTACGGCCCGTCGTACGACACCGACCGGGCAGGCACGACGAACGCCGCAAAGATCACCGGCACCGACCCCGTCTGCGGGGTGGCCGTCTCCGATCCCAGGACCGCCTCCGAGCTCTGGCCCACCGGCTCGGCCACGACTCAGCCCGCGGCGACCCCCACCTGCCTGCTGCGGCAGATCGCCAAGGCCACGGCGGGCGTGCGTGCCGCCTACGTTCCCGACACGACCACGGGCACCCGGTGGTTCGCCGGCGAGTCGATCTGGCTGCACGACCCGAGCGCCCCGAAGAACGAGCGCTTCCTGCCCTTCACCACCCAGGACGGCGCGGACGCCTACCGGAAGGACCACCCGAAGACCGAGCCCGTCTCCTATGAAGAGGCGCTCAAGGCGGCCGGGACCGGGGGTGACGCCTGATGGGGGCGGAGGCCGAGGTGCGGCGGGCCCCGCTCGCCGTACCCACCGGCGCGCCCCGGCCCGCGCGACCGGCCACCGGAGACGGCGGGACGCCGCGCAAGGTCTGGGTGGGCTGGAGCTGGGTGGTCAGGGCGGCCTCGCTCCTGGCCGCCGCCGGGCTGTGGCAGCTGCTCACGGTCACGGACGCGCGCATCTGGCTGAGGTTCGACCGGCTGCCCACGCTCGGCGAGATCGGCGCGGAGGCCGGGCGCCAGCTCACGACTCCCCTCTACTACCTCGACCTGCTGCAGAGCCTCGTGCGGATCCTCACCGGCTTCGGCCTGGCCGCCGTCGCAGGCATCACCGTGGGAATCGCCGTCGCCCGGTCCAGGCGCACCGGCTACGTGCTGCTTCCGCTGCTCGAAGCCGTCCGGCCGATCCCCGCCATCGCGCTGGTGCCCGTGGCGATCCTGCTGTTCCCTGCGGACGAGCAGGGCATCGTGTTCATCACGTTCGCCGCCGCCTTCTTCCCCATCATGGTGAGCACCCGGCATGCCGTGCGGGCGCTGCCCACCCTGTGGGAGGACGCGGTCAGGACGCTCGGCGGCGGGCGGCGGCACGTGCTCCGGAACGTCGTGCTGCCCGGCATCCTGCCCGGGGTGTTCGGCGGCCTGTCCGTCGGCATGGGGGTGGCGTGGATCTGCGTCATCTCGGCCGAGATGATCTCCGGCGAGTTCGGGGTCGGCTACCGGACGTGGAGCTCGTACACGGTGGTGGACTACCCGGCGGTGATCGTCGGCATGGCCACCATCGGCGCGCTGGGCTGGCTCACCTCGGCCTCCATCGAGCTGCTAGGGCGCCGGGCCACGCGCTGGCTCCCCCGCGCGGAAGGGAGCCGGGCATGACGGCGCTCGCGGCTCTCGACGGAGCGGCCGACCGCCGCGACGGGCCGGCCGGGCTCGGGTTCGCCCTCGACGGGCTGTCCCTTGGCTACGGCCACGGCATGGTGCTGCGCGACGTCCACCTGGAGGTCGTGCCGAGCGAGGTGCTCGTGGTCGTCGGCGCCTCCGGCTCCGGCAAGTCCACGCTGCTGCGCGCGCTCGCCGGGCTGCTCTCGCCGTTCAGCGGGAAGATCCTCGCCGGCGGCGTCGAGGTGGCCGCCACCTCGCGCGACCGGGCCATGGTCTTCCAGGACGACGCGCTGTTGCCGTGGCGGACGGTCAGGCGCAACGTGGAGCTGCCGCTGCGGCTGCGCAAGGTCCCGCGGCGCGAGCGCGGCGCGGCGGCGGACACGTGGATCGCGCGGGTGGGCCTGGCCGGGTTCGAGGAACGGCTGCCGCGCGAGCTGTCCGGCGGGATGCGGCAGCGCGTCCAGCTCGCCCGCTCCCTCGTGGCCGCGCCCCGGGCCGTGCTGATGGACGAGCCGTTCGGCGCGCTGGACGCCCAGACGCGCGCCGAGATGCAGCGCCTCCTGCTGGACGTGCTGCGCGACACGCGGGCCACGGTCGTCTTCGTCACCCACGACGTGGACGAGGCGCTCCTGCTCGCCGACCGCGTCGCGGTGCTCGGGCAGCGCGGCGTCCGCTCCCTGATCGACGTACCCGAACCGCGCACCCCCGGCGCAGACCGGAGCGAGCTGCGCGCCCGGATCCTTGAGGAGCTGTAGGTGACTCCTCCGATGCCTGAAGGCACCGGCTTCTCAGGCCGCTTGCGCGTCCTGAAGGGCAAGCCCTGCCCTCAAGATGTTGATCGCCGCGTTCACGTCGGCGTGCGCCTCGTGCCCGCATGCCGTACACCAGAACTCGGCCTGGGTGGTGCGGTTCTCCTTCGCGCAGTGCCCGCAGCGGGCACAGGTGCGGGAGGTGCCGGCAGGGTTCACCGCGATCAGCTTCCGACCGGCGCTTTCAGCCTTGTGCGACAGGATCGTCAGGAACACCCCCCAGCCCGCATCGAGGATCGACCGGTTGAGCCCGGACTTCTGTGCGACGTTGCGTCCGGGTGCGTCGAGAGTGCCGGAGGCGCTACGGGTCATGCCGGCGATCCGCAGGTCCTCGCAGACGATCACGTCGTAGCCGCGGACCAGCGCGAGCGCGGCCTTGTGCGCTCGGTCGAAGCGTTGCCGCCTCACCTTGGCATGCAGCGCGGCGAGGCCGGCGACAGCCTTGCGGCGGCGCCCCGACCCACGCTTTTTGTGGGCGAGGTCACGCTGAGCCACCGTGAGCCGGTCGGCAGAGGCGGCAAGGTGCCGCTGGTTTTCGATGTGATCGCCGTCGCTGGTGGTCACCAGCCAAGCGACGCCCATGTCGATGCCGACGACAGCGCCCGTGGTGGGCAATGCTCCGGCGGGCACGTCGTCGCACGACAACACCACGAACCAACGGGAGCCTTCCCACTTGACGCTGATCGTCTTGACGGTGCCGAGCACAAGGCGGTGCCGGTGGACCCGCACATGCCCGACGCCCTGCAGGCGGACGAACGTAGCGGCCGGATGGTGGGGCTGGGAGTCCCATCGGCAGCCGTCACCGTCTTTGGGCCACTCGACGGTGTCGAACCGGCCCTTGAAACGCGGGAACCCGGGCGAGCGGCCTGCTTTGACGCGGTCGAAGAACGCGCGGAACGCCTTGTCGAGCCGTCGCAGGGTGGCCTGCTGGGAGGAGAACGACCAGCGTGCCTGCCCGTCGGGGTCGTCGGCGCGGATGTGCTTCAACTCTGCCGACTGATCGCCGTAGCGCACCGTCACGCCCGCTTTGCGGTAGGCCGTACGGCGATGCTCAAGTGCCGCATTGTAGAGCCGCCGGTGCTCTTCCAAGCAGGCGGCGAGCGCAACGGCCTGCTTGGTGGTGGGGCGCAGCAGGAACTTGAACGTCCTACGCATGGCCGCCCGCCTTGGGTGCCCTCTCGTACTGCGTCTCGATGTAGCGCCGCACCGTCTGGGCAGACACGGCGCCGACCGTGGCCACGAAGTAGGACCGTGACCACAGTGTGGGCAGCCGGGAGCGCAGGTGCGGAAACTCGGCGCGCAGGTGGTGGGAAGTGAACCCCTTGAACTGGTTGGCCACATACGACGGCGAGTTCTTCGGGTGCGGCTTGACGAATAGGTGCACGTGGTCGGGCATCACCTCTAGCGCCACGATCTCCCAGCCGCGCTCGTCGGCCTTGGCCTGGATCAGCTTTTCCAGGCGGGTCTTCACTCGCCCGCCGAAGACCGGACGGCGGTACTTCGGGCACCACACGACGTGGTACCCGAGGTCGTACGCCGCACTCGGGGAGGTGCGCACCTGACGAGCCACACGATCATTACAACAGTGCCGCACATCTAATGAGCGATGAACGGAGATCTTTGATGCGCACACCGGACAGGTCAGGGCACGCTCGGGCCTTGACGGCCCTCCCGCTCCCGATTCCCCCATCGCCTAAAGGCGACGGTCGCCTCAGGAGAGTCTGATGGAGATCCCCTCGATCGAGGACGCGCTCCACCTGGAGTGCGAGGTGCTCGTCGTCGGCGGCGGCACCGCCGGCACGATGGCCGCGATCACCGCCGCCGAGCGCGGCGCGCGGGTCCTGCTCCTGGAGAAGGCGCACGTACGGCACAGCGGCGCGCTCGCCATGGGCATGGACGGGGTCAACAACGCCGTCATCCCCGGCAAGGCCACGCCCGAGGACTACGTCGCCGAGATCACCCGGGCCAACGACGGCGTCGTCAACCAGAAGACGATCTACCAGACGGCCACCCGGGGCTACGAGATGGTGCGCCGCCTCGAACGGTACGGCGTGAAGTTCGAGAAGGACGAGTACGGCGAGTACGCGGTCCGCAAGGTGCACCGCTCGGGCAGCTACGTGCTGCCGATGCCGGAGGGCAAGGACGTCAAGAAGGTCCTCTACCGGGTGCTGCGCCGCCGCGACATCCGTGACAAGGTGCGCATCGAGAACCGGGTGATGCCGGTGCGCGTGCTCACCGTGGACGGCCGGGCGGCCGGGATCGCCGGGTTCGACACCAGGTCGGGGCGGTTCGTCACGGTCTCGGCCGGAGCGGTGATCCTCGCGACCGGTGCGTGCGGCCGGCTCGGGCTGCCCGCCAGCGGCTACCTCTACGGAACCTACGAGAACCCCACCAACGCCGGCGACGGCTACGCCATGGCCTACCACGCGGGCGCCGAGCTCAGCGGCATCGAGTGCTTTCAGATCAACCCGCTGATCAAGGACTACAACGGCCCGGCCTGCGCCTACGTGGCCAACCCGTTCGGCGGCTACCAGGTGAACAACCGGGGCGAGCGGTTCGTCGACTCCGACTACTGGTCGGGCCAGATGATGGCCGAGGTGGCCGCCGAGATCGACTCCGCCCGCGGGCCGATCTACCTCAAGCTCACCCACCTGCCGGACGAGACGATCAGCGCGGTGGAGAACATCCTGCACTCGACCGAGCGACCCACTCGTGGCACGTTCCACGCCGGCCGCGGCCACGACTACCGCACGCACGACGTGGAGATGCACATCTCCGAGATCGGCCTGTGCGGCGGCCACTCGGCGTCGGGAGTGTGGGTGGACGAGCACGGCGCCACGACGGTGACCGGCCTCTACGCGGTGGGCGACCTGGCCTGCGTGCCGCACAACTACATGATCGGCGCGTTCGTCTTCGGCGATCTGGCCGGAACCCACGCGGCCGGGCACCACGCGCCCCCGGCGGCCCTGCCCGGCGACCAGATCGCCGCCGCGCACGAGCTGGTCTACCGGCCGCTGCGCAACCCGGACGGACCGCCGCAGCAGCAGGTGGAGTACAAGCTGCGCCGCTTCGTCAACGACTACGTCGCGCCGCCCAAGACCGGGGCCAAGCTGGAGATCGCCCTGGAGTCGTTCGAGCGGATGCGCGACGAGATCGCCGCCATGGGGGCGCGCACCCCGCACGAGCTCATGCGCTGCGCCGAGGTGGACTTCATCCGCGACTGCGCCGAGATGGCGGCCCGCGCGTCGCTCACCCGCACCGAGAGCCGCTGGGGCCTTTACCACGAGCGCGCCGACCAGCCGGCCCGCGACGACGCCTCCTGGCTGTTCCACCTGAACCTGCGCCGGCGGGCCGACGGCGCGATGGAGTTCGTCAAGCGGCCGGTGGAGCCCTACCTGGTGCCGGTGGAGGAGTTCGCGCCGGTCGCCGCCGAGCCGGTGGTGCTGGGGGCGCACGCCTCCACCGCCGTGCGGCGCGCCACGGCCGAGCGGTCGGTCCGGACCGCCGTCGGCCGCTCCCCCCGCATCCTGGAGCTCCACCAGTTGGCGGAGGAGCAGCCCACGCTCGACCAGCTCGCCCCGTACCTCTCCGACCCCGACTCCAAGGTGCGCCGCGCCGCCATCGCCACCCTCACCGAGACCGTGCCGGCGGGCGCGGGCGCCGCGCTGGTCGCCGCACTCGCCGACGGGCACGGCACGGTACGGCGGGCC
>NZ_QNFZ01000009.1 GCF_003313395.1 Nonomuraea lactucae
GGGCCCGAGGCGACGAGCAGGTCCGGCCTGGTGGGCCGGCCCGCGGGAGGCCGCCCCACGCGCCGCACCCCGTCCTCGGCCCCGGTCTCGCCGTCGCCGCCTTCCCTGCCTTCGTCGCCTGTCCCGCTGCTTGCCTCGCCCCTTGTCCTGTCCCCGTCCCCGTCCCCGTCCTCGTCCCCGTCCCCGTCCTCGTCGTCAACGGCCCACCCCGCCGTTCGGGGGGAGGCACCCGGGTAAGCGGCGGCCTCGTCTCGGGCGGACGGGTCGTCTGGCAGGTACGGGTCGTCTCGGGCTGGTGGGTCGTCTGGCGGGTACGGGTCGTTCTCTGTGTGCGCTTCGTCGCGCGGGTGGGGGTCCTCGGCCGTGGGGCGCTCGGGGTCGGTGGCCGGGTCGGTGGCCGGGTCCGTGGCCACCGGGACGGCGAGGGGCATGCGGTATGCCGGCGTCCGGACGTCCTCGCCTGGTGCGGGCTGCTCCGGCGGGGCGTCGGGGCCCACCTTCCGGCGGGGGGATCCCGGCTCGGGGCGGGGCGGGCCGCTGGCGACGAGCTGGTCGGGGCGGTTCACCACCCGACGTGGCCTGCGGGGCTGCTCCGGCTCCTCCTCGGCGCCCGGGGAGGTGTACGGCCTGCGTCCCTTGGGCGGCTCCTGGGGCTCGTCCTCGGGGATGGGCGACGAGAACGGCGGCATACCCCAGGGGGACGCCAGCGGTAAGCCCCTGGCCCGATCGTCGGTCGGCCCCGGCGGCGAGTGCCGGATCCGCGGCTCGTGAGCGGAGGCGTGGAAGTCCGGAGTGCGCCTGCCCGAGCTGCCCTGATCCTGGTCCTGGCTCTGGCCCTGGTTCTGGTCCTGGCCCTGGTTCTGGTCCTGCTGCTGTGACGTGTCCTGGTCGGGGGTGTGCTGGTCTGGGGGCGCGTCTTCTGGACGCGGGTCGTCGTCACCCGGCGGTCGCCGTGGTAGGTCGCTGGGGCCGGAGGCCACGCGGCGCACCTCCTAGTCGAGCTGATCGAGCTGATCTAGCTGGTCGAGCGAGTCGAACGGGGTCAGCAGGGCTCCCCAGAGAACAGACCAGCATGCCTGAGCCGGAATGGCGAGACCTCTCTAGCGAGATTTACCAGACCTCCCGCCGGACTTATGGAGAAACAGGCTCTATTGACCGTTTTTTCGCCAGATACAGTGTCCCCGCGGCGAAGACCGACAGCTGCACCACCGTACCCGCCAGCGACTGCCACGGCACCTCACCCTGTCGCAGGGCGTCCTCCAGTTGCCCCGCCGCGGCGCTCAGTCCGAAGGCCACCATGTTGTTGACCACGTGCAACGCGATGGGCGCCTCCAACCCCCCGGTCCGTACGGCCAGCCACCCCATGACCACGCCGAAGCTGAACACGTCGATCAGCCCCACCCACGTGTACCCGTGCAGCGAGGCGAACACCACGGACCCGATCACGATGCCCCACACCGGGTTCCGCAGGTGCGCTCCGAACGCCTGCAGCACCCACCCGCGGAAGATGTACTCCTCGGCCGCGGCCTGGAAGGGAACCACCAGCACGATGACGACCAGGGCGGGCACCAGGACTCCCCACCCCGCCCACCCGAACACGGCGGAGACGTCTCCCCCCGTCGCCGCCAGCGCCACCACCTGCGCGCCCTGGCCGAGCACCAGCGCCAGGACGGCCAGCCCGCAGCACCACAGCAGCCACGACCAGCGCAGCCGCCCGCGCACCGACGACAGGGTCCCCGGCCTGCGTCGCTGGATGAGCGCCGCCGTTCCGAACACCACGGGCAGCACCAGCGCGATCGACAAGAGCAGCACCACAAGCGAGAACACCGGGTCGCCGAACAGCTCGTCGGGCCGCAGCGGCGCAGGAATGCCGACGATCGACGCGATCGTCGCGCCGGCGACCACCACTATCACGCTCACCAGCACGAACCCGCAGGCCAGCACCAGCGTGCCGACGATCTGCCGCCACAGGCGGGCCTCCGGGGTCCTGGCGAGATGGTCGTAGCGGGCGCCGCGGGGCGTGGGCAGGAACCAGGACGGGGGCTTCGCCGGCGGATAGGGGTAAGGGGCCGGAGCCGGGTACGCGGGCCCGCCGGGCTGCTGTGAATACGGCTGCTGGGCATACGGCTGCTGCGGGTAGCCAGGCGGCGGGTACCCAGGGGGCGGGTAGGCGGGCCGCGGGTGGGAAGGCGCCGGTCCGCCCTGCGGCGGCGTGCCGTACGGGTCCGGGGGTCCTGGGTTCTCCTCCATCAGATTCTCCCGAGGGGACCGTCGCCTTCAGGCGACGGGGGAATCGGGAGCGGGAGGGCCGCCAAGGCCCGAGCGTGCGGTGACCTGTCAGATCCGCGCATCACAGTCTCCTTCCGGGATTTCGTCGGTACCGGCCGATAGCGTTGATCAGTCTGGTCAGAGTTGAGGAGGTGGGCGTGCGCAGGTCGTTCAAGTTCCTGCTGCGCCCTACCGCCGGCCAGGTGGCGGCGCTCACGGCGTGCCTCGATGACCACCGCGACCTGTACAACGCCGCTCTGGAGCACCGTCGTACGGCCTACCGCAAGGCAGGTGTGACGGTCCGGTACGGCGAGCAGTCGGGCGAGTTGAAGCATATCCGCGCCGACGACCCTGGGGGGCAGGGCCGGTGGTCGTTCTCTTCCCAACAGGCCACGCTGCGCAGGCTGGACAAGGCCTTCCGCGCGTTCTTCGACCGCGTCAAGGCAGGCCGTCCCCCGGGCTTTCCGCGGTTCAAGGGCCGGGGCTGGTTCGACACGGTCGAGTGGCCCATGGACGGTGACGGCTGCCGGTGGGACTGCCGGCCCGAGCACCCGGCCGCGACATTCGTCCGCCTTCAGGGCATCGGGCATGTCCGCGTGCACCGGCACCGCCCTGTCAAGGGCCGGGTCAAGACGATCAGCGTCAAGCGGGAAGGCTCTCGCTGGTTCGTGGTCCTGTCGTGCGATGACGTGCCCGCCGAGCAGCTGGCCGCCACGGGCGCCGCGGTCGGGATCGACATGGGTGTCGCCTCGCTCGTCACGACGTCGGACGGGGCGCATGTGGCCAACCCTCGCCACCTCGCCGCGACAGCTGACCGGCTGGCTGCCGCGCAGCGGGACCTCGCCCGTAAGAGGCGCGGGTCGCTGGCTGCCGCGCAGCGGGACCTCGCCCGTAAGAGGCGCGGGTCCAGGCGCCGCCGTACGGCTGTGGCCCGGGTCGCGGCGCTGCACGCGAAGGTGCGGCGAGGTCGACTCGACGCGGCGCACAAGGCCGCGCTGGCGCTGGTCCGCGACTACGACGTGATCGTGCACGAGAACCTGCAGATCGCGAACATGACCCGGTCGGCATCCGGCACGATCGACGCCCCTGGTAGGAACGTCGCCCAAAAGTCCGGCCTCAACCGAAGCATCCTGGACGCGGGTTGGGGGGTGTTCCTGCAGATCCTCGCGCACAAGGCTGAAAGCGCCGGTCGAGAGCTGATCGCAGTCGATCCCCGCAACACCTCCCGCACGTGCGCCGAATGCGGGCACCGCGCACGGGAGAACCGCGTCACCCAAGCCGAGTTCGCCTGTACGGCGTGCGGACACACCGCGCACGCCGACATCAACGCGGCAACCAACATCCTCAGGGCAGGGCTTGCCCTTCGCCGGGCTGCGGAAGCGGCCTAGCGAGAAGCCGCCCCATTTAGGAGGCGGAGGAGTCACTCTGGACTTCCGATGCGCAATAGTTCACAGACGGCCCGCCGATTTGGGCGGATGCTCGGTGCGTAAGCATCTCGACCCTGGGAGCAGATCGAATGTCAAGGCTGGGACCTGTCATCACCCTGGCGGCCGGCGCCGTGCTCGCCGCCGGGCTGGGTGTCGCCAGCGTCACCGCGACACCGGCGGCGAACCCGACCGCCGCCACCAACGACACCGCGAACGACCCGCCCGAGGAGAACACCGGCCAGAACGGCGATGAGAACGGAGCCACGGCGGCGGCCGAGCCGTCCGCGCAGCCCTCCCCGACCGAGAGCCGCCCGGCGGCGGCCGGAGTCAGGGCGGACTACGCGGGCCGCGTCCCGGGCAACGGGGGCCTCATCGCCATCTCGGTCCGCGGGAACAAGGCCATCGGCTACTTCTGCGACGGCAGGACCGAGGCCTGGTTCAAGGGTGGCGCCGCCGGAGGCGAGGTTGACCTCAAGGGCTTCGGCGGCGCCGCGGCCGGGGCCGAGCTCGGCGGCGGCAAGGCCACCGGCTGGCTGAAGGTCGGCGGCAAGAAGTGGAACTTCGCCGCGCCCACCGTCAAGAAGCCGTCCGGCCTGTACCGGGCGACCGCGCAGGTGCGTGGCGCCAAGATCCGCGCGGGCTGGATCGTGCTCAGGCGGCCCGAGGGCGGCTTCACCCAGGTCGGCACCGCGTTCATCGACGAGACGCAGCTGCGCGTCCCCGAGCTGGACGGAGAGCGGCCGACCGCCCCCGTGACCATCGACCAGGCCACCCTCTACCCCAAGGACGTCGACGGCTTCATCCAGGAGATGCGATGACCGTTACCATGCGGCAACCGTCCCGCAGCCTCACCCCGCTGCTCGTTCCGCTGCTCGCCGGCGGCCTGGTGATGGTCGCGCTCGGCGTGTACGGGCGCGTCCACGCGCCGACCGGGTTCGCGGTGGGCCCGGCGGGCTTCTCCGCCGCCCTGCCGATGAAGGCCTGGCTGACGACGGGCGCGTTCGTGCTGGCGTTCGTCCAGGTCGTCTCCGCCCTGTCGATGTGGGGCAAACTGGGCGTGGACATCCCGCCGGCCGTGCATCGCTGGTCGGGCAGGCTGGCGTTCGTGCTGACCATCCCGGTGGCGTTCCACTGCCTGTACGCCCTGGGGCTGCAGTACGACGTGCCGCGGGTGCTCGCCCACTCGCTGCTCGGCTGCTTCTTCTACGGCGTGTTCACGGCGAAGATGCTGGCCCTGCCCAAGCGGGACACACCGGCCTGGACGCTGCCCGTGCTCGGCGGGCTGGCGTTCACCGCGCTGGTCGGGCTCTGGCTGACCTCGTCGTTCTGGTTCTTCACCACGATCGGCGTGAAGTTCTAATCCGAAAATCGGAGAGCAAGCATGCAGGACGGCAGCCAACCCCGGCGGACGACGGTGCGTCGGGGTGGGTGATCAGCTCAATTGGTCAGGCGGCCGGTTCCAGA
>NZ_QNFZ01000084.1 GCF_003313395.1 Nonomuraea lactucae
CCTCCATCGCCAACCTCAACCGCGGCGCCGTCCGCCCACCCGTCACCGCATACGGACGCACCGGCGAGGCGGGGTCGGAGTGGGTGGGCGGGGGCGCGAAGTGACCGCCACCGGGCGGCGGGTAGTGGCCGGGCCCGGGCTGGGACGGGTAATGGCCGGGCTGTGGCTGGAAAGGGGGTTCCCAGCCGCCGCTGTTCCATCTCGGGTCGGACACCTGCATCACCTGGACTGGCTCGCGCGGAGCTCCGCGCGCACCGCCGGAGTGAGCACCTGACCCGCACGGTCTCCCATCAGCGTCATCTGGTACGCCACCAGACCCATGTCACAGTCAGGCGCCGCCAGCACCGCCAGGCACGAGCCGTCACTGATCGACATGATCAGCATCAGTCCGTGCTGCATCTCCACGATCGTCTGATTGACCGCACCACCCTCGAACACCCGGGCGGCACCCTGCGTCAGGCTCACCAGCCCCGACGCGATCGCGGCCAGCTGATCAGCCCGATCCGCCGGAAACCCCGCCGACGCCGCCAACGGCAGGCCATCGGACGAAACCACCACCGCATGCGCCACACCCGGAACCGTGCTCACGAAATCAGTGATCAACCAATCGACCCCGCGCGCAGCATGGCTCAGGTCGTTCATGCGCCCTCCTCACTGCTTTCAACGGGCCTGGGGCCTGAAGAGTACGTCCTGCCCCCGCTGATGTCATCGCGTGCGGCCCGGAAGCCCTGCTGGAAACTCGACAGGCGGCTGCGCACCCGGTCGGGCGAGAGCGAGGCCATCGGCGCGACGCCCTTGGGCGCCGAGACCGTGTCCGCCGATCCGGGCACCAGGTTGGCCTTCGGCACCCGCTTCGGCAGTCCCGACGCCGTCGCGCCGTCCCGCACCGGCTCCACCACCGCCTCCGCCGCGCTCCACCCAGCGTCGGCCCCGGCGGATCCCCAGCTGGCTCCCGACTCGCTCTGCTCGAACCAGGCGGACTCCACAGAGGCGAAGATCGGCAGGAACTCGTCGCCGGCGGAGGCCGGCCTGACGACCGGGATGGGGCCGGTGGCCGCCGACTCCGTCTCGGGGAAGTCGTACCTGGGCCGCCGGGAGTGGTCGGCGTCCGCGCGGTCGACGGTGCCCCAGGTTGACGGCTGGTCGTCGCGGCTTCCGGCACCCCAGGCGGGCGGCTGGTCGTCGCGGCCCCAGCCGGGCGGCCGGCCGTCGGCGGG
>NZ_QNFZ01000098.1 GCF_003313395.1 Nonomuraea lactucae
CGCCGAGGTCGGCCGGGCCCGGGTGCGGGTGCGCCAGCAGCCCGGCGAGCTGCAGCCGGACGAACGCGCGCAGCCGGTCGGCGGGGGAGGCGCCCGCGGGCAGCTCCCGCTCGTAGCTCTCGATGAAGTAGCTGGTGACCTGCTCGGTGAAGGCGAGCAGCAGCGCCGCCTTGTCCGGGTAGTAGTTGTAGAGGGCGGTCCGGGTGATGCCGGCCTCGTGCGCCACGTCGGTCATGGAGATGGCGTCGATCCCCTGCTCCCGCGACAGCCGCGAGACCGCCCGCAGGATGCGATCACGCGTCTGGGCACGGTGCTCGCCGATGGTGGCGGCGGAGATGCGGGGCATAGGCCCATGGTAGGCCGCGGCCCGTGACATGGGGTGACGCGGCGGGGTCGTACCGGCCCGATCCGGTCCTGATCCGCGCGTGGCTTTCATGTATTCGGCATGATTCGGCGGGCAGCACCCGGATACAGCTAATTAAGGGCCGTGAAACGCGGCGGTAATCGCCCTCACAGACGCTGGCTATGCCCGTCCAAGGGCGTGAACACCCGGTGATCGGCGTATTCAGGCCCGCTACCTCCCTATTCACGTGCCGCCCGGAGAGCGGGCACGGAAATCCACGGCATCCGACCCGAGGCGTCCCGCCAGGCCGCCGAAATCAGTTATTGCCCCGTGAGAAAAGCGACGGCGCCCGCGGCGCGCGGCCTCGTCGTCGGCTTTTCGTGTACGACGCCCCGGGAGGGGCGAAGGAGGTCTCCATGTTCCGGGTTCGCGGACACCGTACGGCGGCGACAGCGGCGGTCCTCACCGCCGCCCTGATGCTCGGCGCGTGCGGCAGGACGACCGGCCAGGGCGCCGCGCCCCAGGCCTCGGCCGACACGTCGGGCGCCACCGTCAAGATCGGCCTGCTCAACTCGCTCTCCGGCACCATGGCCATCAGCGAGGTCACCGTCAAGAACGCCCTCCTGCTCGCCGTCGAGGAGATCAACGCCGCGGGGGGCGTCCTCGGCAAGAAGATCGAGCCGATCAGCGAGGACGGCGCCTCGGACTGGCCCACGTTCGCCGAGAAGTCGCAGAAGCTCATCAGCCAGGACCGCGTCGCCGCCGTGTTCGGGTGCTGGACCTCCGCCAGCCGCAAGGCGGTCAAGCCGGTGTACGAGAAGAACAAGGCGCTGCTGTTCTACCCGGTGCAGTACGAGGGGCTGGAGCAGTCGCCGTACATCTACTACACCGGCGCCACCACCAACCAGCAGATCGTGCCCGCCCTGGACTACCTCAAGAGCAAGGGCAAGACCTCGCTGTACCTGGTGGGCAGCGACTACGTCTTCCCGCGCACCGCCAACAAGATCATCAAGGCGTACGCGGCGGCCAACGGCATGAAGATCCTCGGGGAGGAGTACGCGCCGCTGGGCTCCACCGAGTTCTCCACCATCACCAACAAGGTGAAGGCCTCGGGCGCGAGCGCGGTGTTCAACACCCTCAACGGCGACAGCAACGTGGCCTTCTTCAAGGAGTACAAGTCCGCCGGCCTCACCGCCGCGAAGATGCCGGTGCTGTCGGTGTCCATCGCCGAGGAGGAGGTCAAGAGCATCGGCACCCAGTACCTGGAGGGCCAGCTGACGGCCTGGAACTACTACCAGACGACTCCGGGCAAGGCCAACGAGACGTTCGTCAAGGCGTACAAGGCCAAGTACGGGCAGGACAAGCCGACCAGCGACCCCATGGAGGCCGCGTACGTGTCGGTCCACCTGTGGAAGGCGATGGTGGAGAAGGCGGGGTCGTTCGACGTCGAGAAGGTCAGGGCGGCGGGCGCGGGCGGCGGCATCACCTTCGACGCCCCCGAGGGCAAGGTCACGGTGGACGGCCCCACGCAGCACGTCTTCAAGACCGCCCGCATCGGCGAGGTGGGCCCCGACGGGCTGATCTCGGAGGTGTGGAACTCCGGCGAGCCGATCAAGCCCGACCCGTACCTCAAGGACTACGACTGGGCGAGCGGCCTGGCCTGACCCGCGGGCGGGGCGAGCCCTGCTCGCCCCGCCCCGGGCCGCGTCCCCCTACGACCCGGAGGTACGACCTGTGACGCTGGTCTTCAGCCAACTGTTCACCGGCATCAGCATCGGCGCGGTGCTGCTGCTCATCGCGCTGGGCCTGTCGCTCACCTTCGGCCAGATGAACGTCATCAACATGGCCCACGGCGAGTTCATCATGGCCGGCGCGTACACCGTGTACGTCCTGCAGCAGGTGATCAGCGGTGCCGGGGTGTCGCTGCTGGTCGCGCTGCCGGTGGCGTTCCTCGTCGCCGGGGCGATGGGCGTGGTGCTGGAGCGCCTGCTCATCCGCCGGCTCTACACCCGCAGGCTCGACACCCTGCTCGTCACCTGGGGCGTGTCGCTGCTGCTGCAGCAGCTCGCCCGCGACGTCTTCGGCGCGCCGAACGTGCAGACCCAGGCGCCGGAGCTCCTCACCGGCAGCGTGAAGATCCTCTCGACCGGCGCGGGCGACCTGGTCCTGGCCAACAGCCGGCTGTTCATCCTCGCCCTGGCGCTGCTGGCGGTCGCCGCGCTGACCCTGCTGCTGCGCGCGACGCCCCTGGGCCGCCGCGTCCGCGCCGTCGTCCAGAACCGCGATCTGGCCGCCGCCTCCGGCATCGCCACCGGCCGCGTGGACCGGGTGACCTTCTTCATCGGCTCCGGGCTCGCCGGCGTCGCCGGGGTCGCGCTGACCCTGGTGGGGCCGATCGGGCCGACCATGGGCACCAACATCATCATCGACGCCTTCCTCGTCGTCGTGGTCGGCGGCATCGGGCAGCTGAAGGGCACCGTGATCGTGGCCTTCGCCCTCGGCATGATGCAGTCGCTGGTGGAGTACTCCACCACCATCAGCGTCGCCAAGGTGCTGGTCTTCCTCGCCATCGTGGCGTTCCTGCAATGGCGGCCACAGGGCCTGTTCACGCTGCGCACCAGGAGCCTCGCGTGACCGGCCCCGGCACCGCGGCCGGGAGGGGCCGGTTCCGGCTCCGCGCCTCCCAGTCGCGGGCGCGCACGGCCGCCGGGTTCGGCCTCGCCGCCGTCGCGCTCTTCGCGGTGGCGCCGCTGGCGCTGGGCGACTTCCGGCTCAACCTGCTCGCCAAGTACCTGTGCATGGCGATCGTGGCCGTCGGCATCGGCCTGGCCTGGGGGCGCGGCGGGATGCTCGTCCTCGGCCAGGGCGTGTTCTTCGGCCTGGGCGGCTACGCCATGGCGATGCACCTCAAGCTCGCCGACGCCGGACCCGGCGACCTGCCCGACTTCATGCGGCTCTACGGCCAGGTGGAGCGGCTGCCGTGGTGGTGGGAACCGTTCACCAGCCCGGTGTTCGCGCTGGCCGCCGTGGTGCTGGTGCCCATGGCGCTGGCGTTCCTGCTCGGCTCGCTGGTCTTCCGGCGGCGGGTGCGGGGCGCGTACTTCGCCATCCTCTCCCAGGCGCTGGCCGCCGCCATGGCCATCTACCTGATCGGCGAGCAGGGCACCACCGGCGGCACGAACGGCCTCACCGACATCCAGGGCTTCTTCGGCTACGACCTCGCCGACCCCGCCAACCAGCGCGTGGTCTACTTCATCGTCGCCGCCTGCCTGCTGCTGATGCTGGCGGTCGCGCGGCAGCTCATGCTCAGCCGGTACGGCGAGCTGCTCGTCGCCACGCGGGACGCCGAGGAGCGGGTCCGCTTCCTCGGCTACGACCCGGCCCGGGTCAAGCTGGTCGCCTACGTCGTCGCCGCGGGGATGGCGGGCCTGGCCGGGGCGCTGTTCGTGCCGGCCGTGGGCATCATCTCGCCCGCGCTGATCGGGGTCGTGCCGTCCATCGAGTTCGTCATCGGGGTCGCGCTCGGCGGCCGGGCGACGCTGGTGGGGCCCGCGCTCGGCGCGGTCGGGCTGGCGTGGGCGAAGACGGCCCTGTCGGAGCAGTTCCCGGCGGGGTGGACGTACTTCGAGGGGCTGCTGTTCGTCCTGGTGGTGGCCTTCCTGCCGGGCGGCCTGGGTTCCGTGGCCGGCCTCGTCCGCCGCCGCCGCGCCGTACCCGCCGGGGCGCCTGAGGCGCCTGAGGCGCCGCCCGGAGTACGGCCTGGCGGGCCGCCTGAAGTGCCGTCATTCCTCGACCCGCGCGCCGCGAGCTCGTCCCCCTTGGAGGGGACCGTGGACGGGGCCGTGGACGGGGCCTTGGAAGCCCCGGCGCCCGGCGAGCCCACGAGGGAGGTCGCCCCATGAGCGGAGAGAGTGGCGCCGGGCTGCTGATCCGCGACCTCAGGGTGGTCTTCGACGGGTTCGCCGCCGTGGACGGCGTGGACATCGACGTGCCGCCCGGTGACGTGCGCTTCATCATCGGACCCAACGGCGCCGGGAAGACCACGCTCGTGGACGCCGTCACGGGCCTGGTGAAGGCTACGGGTTCGGCCTCGTTCGGCGGCCGGGAGCTGCTGGGCCGGAAGGTCCACCACATCGCCCGGCTCGGCATCGGCCGCACGTTCCAGACCGCGACCGTGTTCGAGGAGCTCACCGTGCTGCAGAACCTCGACATCGCCGCCGGAACGGGCCGCGGTCCGCTGACCATGCTGCGCAGGCGTTCCGGCGTCCCGCCCGTCGTGGCGGAGGCGATGGAGGCGATCGGCCTGACCGGGGAGCGCGACAAGCCCGCGGGCGCGCTCGCCCACGGCCGGAAGCAGTGGCTGGAGATCGGCATGCTGCTGGTGCAGGACGCCAGACTGCTGCTGCTCGACGAACCCGTGGCCGGGATGAGCCAGGACGAGCGCGAGGCGACGGGGGAGCTGCTCGGGCTGCTCAGCAGGGAACGCACCGTCGTGGTCATCGAGCACGACATGGACTTCCTGCGCCGCTTCGCCCGTACCGTCACCGTGATGCACGCCGGCCGCAAGCTGAGCGAGGGCACCGTCGCCGAGGTGCAGGCGGACCCGAAGGTCCAGGAGGTCTACCTGGGGCACGCGCCCACCGCGCCGGACCGTCCGGGCGGCAGGGAAGGGACATGATGCTGGAGTTCGACGGGATCGACCTCGGCTACGGCCGCAGCATCGTGCTGCACGGCCTGTCGCTCGCCGTGCGGGAGGGCGGCGTCACCGCCGTGCTCGGCCACAACGGAGCCGGCAAGAGCACGCTGCTGCGGGCCGCCATCGGCCTGCTCACCCCGCGCCGGGGCGCCATCCGGCTGACCGGCGAGGACATCACCGGCCTGGCACCGCATCAGCGGGTGGCGCGCGGGATGGCCTACGTGCCGCAGGGCCAGCAGTGCTTCCCGCACCTGACCACGGCGGAGAACCTCCAGCTCATCGCCGACGGCCGCCGCAACGGCAGGACGGCCATGGCGGAGGCGCTCGACCTGTTCCCCGCGCTGACCGGGCTGATGGGCCGCCGCGCGGGCCTGCTGTCCGGCGGGCAGCGCCAGCAGCTCGCCATCGCCCGCGCGCTGATCACCGAGCCCCGGCTCCTGCTGCTCGACGAGCCCACCGAGGGCATCCAGCCGTCGGTGGTCGCCGAGATCGAGCGGACGATCCTGGACCTGGCGGGCAGGGAAGGGATGTCGGTGCTGCTGGTGGAGCAGCACGTCGGCTTCGCGGTGAAGGCGGCTCAGCGCTACTACGTCCTGGAGGCGGGGAAGGTGACCTCGTCCGGCGTCGGCGGCGAACAGGCCGAGACCGCCGTCCGCCGAGCCCTCACCGTGTGACCGCCGGCCCTCGCCTGGATTCAGGCGGCGGCCCGCACCACGTGCAGCAGCTCGGCCAGCACCTCGGTGTTGAGCTGGTAGGCCAGCTTGACCTCGCGGATGATCCGCTGCTGCTCGCGCTCGTCCAGCACCAGAGCGTCCAGCCGGGCCCGATATTCGTTCTTGAACCTGGGCAGGCTCCCCACCTCGTCGAACAGGTAGAAGTCGACGCCGCCGCCCTTCTGGTAGCCGTAGATCCGCTGCAGCTCCATCCGGATGAACTGCCCGCCCGACAGGTCGCCCATGTAACGCGTGTAGTGGTGGGCTATGTAGCCGCCGGGCCAGTCGGACACCTGGTGGATCCTCGCGACCAGGGTCCGGGTCGCCTTCGAGGGGGTGATCCGGTCACGCCACGCCGGACCGAAGACGGTGGCCAGGTCGCGCTCCAGAGCGCGCTCCCGGTAGAGCTCCGGAAAGACGAACCGCCCCGCCACCGGATGCTCGGCCAGCACCCTTGAGGCGCCGTCGAGCGCCAGGTAGGCGAAGTAGTGCTGGGCGACCATCTCGCCGTACTCGGACGAGCTCAACCGGCCATTCATCAGCTCCTTGAGGTAGCTCTCCTCCTCGGCCGACTCGTGGTCGCTCCAGGTGGCGTTCTTCAAGGTCTCGGAGAACGACGTCACACTTCACCCCATCGCGTACGACAGTTTCATGACGCAGTGTCACAAACCCGCCGGGGAGGCGTCAAGTGCATGACGACACCGTGTCGTTAAACTTTGCGTCACAACGCCGCGTCGCCCAAGTGGCGCTGTGGCCCGGTCTCGCACCCTGCTGACCTCCTCGCGCCACGCCCCCACCGGCCCCCGGGCCCTCCCCGAGGAGGCGCGGGGGCACAGGCGGGCAGGGCACACATGGGCGGAGCGCGCGCAGGCGCAGGAGGCAGCGACCCCTGGAGCGGCGGAGAGGTGTCGGCGTCGTGGTGCGGGCGCCGGGGGCGGTCAGCGGGTGTAGCGGTGTTTGGCCCCCGGTGGGAAGTAGGCCGGGTCGCCGCTCTCCCTCAACCGGATCAGCGGCGCCTGCCGCGAGCCCGGCACGTAGTGCGCGAACTCGCTGTTGAGCCGGAGCAACTGCGCCAGGATCGAGTCGGCGACCGCGTGGGCGGTCCCCTCCGACGGTCGCTCCCCGGGCATCAGCTCCACGGTCACCACCAGATGCCGGTCGCGCCGGGAGTTCTCCACCACCTCCATCACGAACTTCCCCGTCACCAGCGAGCTGACCGGGGGCTGCGCCAGCCCGACCGCGATGTTCTCCGGGTAGACGTTCGCCCCGTAGTAGGACACGGTGAACTGGCTGCGGCCGAAGACGTACACGAACGGGCGGCGCGGCCCGGCGTGGGACGGCTCGAAGCCGTGCCGCCCGACGAAGTCCAGCATCCTGTCGTACGGCACCACCCCGCCTTCGTCGGCGATGTGGTAGCGCACCAGCGGGACGCCGTTGTCGCCGGAGAAGAGCAGCGTGCCCTCGTGCTCCTCGAAGAAGCGCACCTCGGGGTCGTACTGCACGAGCGTCGGCAGGCGCGACTCGCCGAACAGCTCCCTGGCCGTCTCCGGGCGTTCGGCGAGGAAGCGGCGGATCTCGACCGACAGTGGAGTCTCGTTGCCCAGCACGCCCGCGTCGGCCGTGCCGTACAGGGAGGCGATGCCGCGCACCGGGTCGGCGATCCCGGCCCGGTCGGCCACGAGCGTGCGCCACTCCTCGCTGAACACCTCGCCCGCCGTGACGAGCTTGAGGTCCCACCGCGACCACGGCAGGCCCATGTCGATGACGTCCTTGAGGAACGGCGGGTAGCCGAGCAGCACCACCTGGTCGAAGTGGGGGGCCAGTTCGGGGACGACCCGCAGGATCTCGCGCTTGTCGCTGCCCGGCGCCACCACCGTGATGGGGTAGCCGCGTTCGGCCAGCTGGCGGCAGCAGTTGACGGTGAACAGGCCGCCCACCCAGGTGCCGAGCGCGAAGCAGACCACGGCCAGCGTCCGGCGCGAACGGGCGTCGAAGCAGTCCCTGAACACCTCCTCGAACCGTTCGGCGATCACTCGTTCGTCGGAGAGCGAGCGCGGCCAGAACGACGGCTCGCCCGTCGAGCCGGAGGACACCGCGATCATGTCGCCGATCACGCCGTCACGGCACAGCCGCGGAAGGGGATGGCGGCGGGTGTAGGTCTCCTTGGTGGTCATCGGCAACCGTACGAAGTCCTGAAATGTCGTGACCTGCGCGGGGTCGATGCCGTGCTCCCCGAGGAACGCCCGGTATGCGGGCACGGAGGCGGCCACCTGGTGGAAGAGCGCGATCGGATCCATTCTCCAGACGGTAGAGGGAGATGGTCGTCCGCGCACTCGGGTGATGAACGCCTCAAATCCGGAGCGCTGGGGATACGGCAGGACAATGGCCTGCCATCAATGTTGCGCCTGAGGCTGAATTGATCTGAGATTGATTCACGAGTACGCGAGCGAGGCGCTGTTGATGTTATGTACAGTTCGGTCCGGCGGGGCCTTACCTGCCCGCCGTCCTGAACGCGAACCGGATTCCGGTTCGCGTTCGAGGCTTATTCGGGAAACGGTCCCATGGCCGGTTTCCGGTAGGGTCTCTCTGCTTCTCCCGAAAGAGGAGCGGGAGGCCCGTTATGCGTATATATGACAAACCCATAACGTTGGTGGGACGAGGGGGCGGTGACATCCTGATTGCGCCAGGAGTCGTCCCCCTCGTCCCGTCGACGCCCCGTCGCGTACAACTGAGGCATACGACATGACTCAACACCAATTCCCCATGTTCGTCATCCCGAATGAGGCAGGTGCTTCCGCGGCCGAGAATTGCTACCCAGAGTATCTGCTCGGTCACCCAAACGGGGCCCGAACTCCCTCACCGGAGCCCGACAGGGCCACCGACAGTGTCAACCCCAACGTCCCCGGCAGCGTCGCCGACGATCCAGCCGAGTAGGCGGCCCTGGAGCGCGCGCGGCCTGGCTGGACGCGCCGTCGGCGGTGGCCTGGAAGACGCGGGCCGGGTAACCGTGCTCGGAGTGCGGCTTCGCCGTCACCGTGGTCGTCTGGCTGAGCCTGCCCAGGGTGGTGGCCGCCTGGGCGGAGTTCAGGCAGGGGACCGGCTGGCCGGGGACCGTCAGTCGCCCGGCCGCACCAGGCCGGTCTCGTAGGCGTAGACGATCGCCTGGGCCCGGTCGCGCAGACCGAGCTTCATCAGCACCCGCCCCACGTGCGTCTTGACCGTCTGCTCGGAGACCACCAGCCGCCCGGCGATCTCCTGGTTGGACAGGGCCTGCGCGACCAGGGACAGCACCTCCGTCTCCCGCTCCGTCAGCTCGGCCAGCCGCCTGGCCGTCGGTGCGCGGGGACCACCGAGCCGGGCGAACTCGTGGATCAGCCGCTTGGTGACCGCCGGAGCGATCAGCGCCTCACCGGCGGCGACCACCCGCACCGCATCGGCGAGCTGGGCGGCCGAGGCGTCCTTGAGCAGGAACCCGCTCGCTCCCGCCCGCAGCGCCTCGTAGACGTAGTCGTCGAGGTCGAACGTGGTGAGGACGAGCACCCTCGGACCGCCGCCCTCGGCCAGCAACCGCCTGGTGGCCGTCAGCCCGTCCATCACCGGCATCCGCACGTCCATCAGCACCACGTCGGGGCCGAGCTCGGCGGCCCGCTCGATCGCCTGCGCCCCGTCGGCCGCCTCGCCCACGACCTCGATGTCGGGCTGAGCGCTCAGGAACACCGTGAACCCGGTGCGCACCATGCCCTGGTCATCGGCGATCAACACCCTGATCACGCCGCCCCCCTCTCCTGATCGCCTCACCCGCGTCCCCGCCTCACCCGCGTCCCAGCCTCCCGTGATGCCCGTGCCGTCGCGACGCCCGTGCCCCCGCGACGCGCCCGCCGCCCCCGCTGCCCGGCGCCCGGCCGGGAGCTGGGAGCGATCCGCTGGGTGGTCGGCCCGGGCGGTCATGGGGGGTCTTCCGCGGCTGTGATCGGCAGGGTTGCCGTCACCTTGAACCCGCCTCCATCGACCGGCCTCGCCTCCAGGTCGCCCCCGAGCAGGGCCGCTCGTTCGCGCATGCCGACGAGCCCCTGGCCGGCCCCTGGGGCGCCGCTGGGCGAGGTGCCCGGGCTGTTGGCGACGCGCACCCGTACGCGGTCGTCCTCGCACGTGATGTCGAGCGCGACCATGGCGCCGGGCGCGTGGCGCATCGCGTTGCTGAGAGACTCCTGCACGATCCGGTACGCCGACAGGCCCACCGCGGGCGGCAGCCGGTCGAGGGAGCCGGACCGCCGCACCGTGACGGCGAGCCCGGCGGCGCGGGCGTTGGCGACCAGCTCGCCGACCCGGTCGAGGCCGGGCTGCGGGGCGGTGTCGGTGCGACCGTCCTGGTCGCGCAGCACGCCGAGCACCTGGCGGAGCTCCGAGATCGCCTCCAGCGACAGCGTGCGGATCTCAGCCAGCCCCGCCTCCAGCCGGGCGGGATCGCCCGCCGCCTTCAGCGGCACCGCCTCGGCCTGGATCGCGATCACGGACATGTGGTGGGCGACGATGTCGTGCAGCTCGCGTGCGATGCGGGCGCGCTCCTCGAGGACGGCCTGGGCGCGGACGGCGAACTTGGCGCGTTTCTCTTCCTCGACCAGCCGGGAGGTGGCGTTGCGGCGCACGCGCACGTTGTAGCCGAACAGGACGGCCACGGACACGACCACCGCGCCGAGCGGCATGCCGGGCGGGTGGACGATCAACATGGCGACGACCGTGATGACCCACACGGCGAACGTGATCTGCCGGTCGCAGCGCACGGCCACCGAATAGAGCACCAGTAAGTACACCAGCATGGCGGCGAGCGCGTAGGGCTCCGCGTCAGCCGCGGCCACGTAGTAGAACGCGGGCAGCGGCACCACGGTCGTCCGCCAGGCGGCGAGCGGCCACCTGTCGCGCAGCGCCACGGGGAGCGCGACCGCCAGGCTGGCGAGGACGCCCCACCCCGATCCGCCCAGCGCGACCCACCACAGGCTCTGCGACTCCATCAACAGCACCCAGGCCAGCACAGCCTCGGCGACCCGCACCAGGTCGACCCGCGCGAAGGGCAGCATCCGGGCCAACCGCCGCGGCACCGCCGGGGCGAGCCGCCGCGACCGGGCCGGCGGGGGATCGGCCACGCCCCGGAAGAGCGCCAGCGCGAAGGGGCGCACCGCTGCCGAGATCACCCGGACAGCTTACGAGGCGGGGCGGGTGGGCGACATCGGACTCAGGTCGTCGTACTCAGGTATTGCTTACACGATTACGCTCGCTCTGAGCGAACATCCACAAGGAAGGGAACATTCGGACGCTCTGATGACTTGAGTCTGGATAACTCAACCCTTGGGAGTTCGCAATGAGTGAGAGCTTGATCCTCCCGGTCCTGCCGCTGGACGACGCAGTCGTCCTGCCGGGCATGGTGGTTCCGCTGGACCTGTCCGACTCCGAGGTGCGGGCGGCGATCGACGCGGCCGAGTCGTCGAGCCGCGCATCAGGCCTCAACAAGCCGCAGGTGCTCCTCGTTCCCCGGATCGACGGCCGCTACGGCGCGGTCGGTGTGCAGGCCGTCGTGGAGCAGGTCGGGAGGCTGCCCGGTGGCGAGCCGGCCGCCGTCGTGCGCGGCGTCAACCGCGTGCGCGTGGGCACCGGCACCACAGGTCCGGGCGCCGCACTGTGGGTGGAGGCCATCACGGTCGACCCCGTCGCCGCGGGTGAGCGCGCCCAGGAGCTGGCCAAGGAGTACAAGGGCCTGGCCACCACGATCTTGCAGAAGCGCGGCGCCTGGCAGGTGGTCGACCAGGTCAACCAGATCGACGACCCCTCGGTGCTCGCCGACAGCTCCGGCTACACCCCCTGGCTGACCACGGCCCAGAAGGTCGAGCTGCTCGAGGCCGCCGACCCTGCCGACCGGCTGGCCAAGCTGGTCGAGTGGTCCCGTGAGCACCTCGCCGAGCTCGACGTCGCCGAGACGATCCGCAAGGACGTCCAGGAGGGCATGGAGAAGCAGCAGCGGGAGTTCCTGCTGCGCCAGCAGCTCGCCGCCGTACGCAAGGAGCTCAAGGAGCTCAACGGCGACTCGGCCGAGACCGAGGAGGAGGACTACCGCGCCCGCGTGGAGGCCGCCGACCTGCCGGAGAAGGTACGTGAGGCGGCGCTCAAGGAGGTCGACAAGCTGGAGCGGACCTCCGACCAGTCCCCCGAGACCGGCTGGATCCGCACCTGGCTCGACACGGTCCTCGACATCCCGTGGAACGAGCGCACCGACGACAACTACGACATCGCCGGGGCGCGGGCCGTGCTCGACGCCGACCACACCGGGCTCGACGACGTCAAGGACCGCATCATCGAGCACCTGGCCGTCCGCAAGCGCCGCCAGGACAAGGGGCTCGGCGTGGTGGGCGGCCGCCGCGGCGGCGCCGTGCTGGCCCTCGCCGGCCCTCCCGGGGTCGGCAAGACCTCCCTCGGCGAGTCCGTGGCCCACGCGATGGGGCGCAAGTTCGTCCGGGTCGCGCTCGGCGGCGTCCGCGACGAGGCGGAGATCCGCGGCCACCGGCGCACCTACGTCGGCGCCCTGCCCGGCCGGATCGTCCGCGCCATCCGCGAGGCCGGCTCGATGAACCCCGTCGTGCTGCTGGACGAGGTCGACAAGGTCGGCGCCGACTACCGGGGCGACCCCACGGCGGCGCTGCTGGAAGTGCTCGACCCGGCCCAGAACCACACCTTCCGCGACCACTACCTCGAGGTCGAGCTCGACCTGAGCGACGTGCTCTTCCTGGCCACGGCCAACGTCCTGGAGGCCATCCCGGGCCCGCTGCTCGACCGCATGGAGGTGGTCACGCTCGACGGCTACACCGAGGACGAGAAGGTCGCCATCGCCCGCGACCACCTGCTGCCCAGGCAGCTCGAACTGGCGGGCCTCACCTCCGAAGACGTCACCGTCGAGGACGCCGCGCTGCGCAGGCTGGCCGCCGAGTACACCCGCGAGGCCGGGGTCCGGTCGCTGGAGCGCTCGGTCGCCCGCGTCCTGCGCAAGGTGGCGGCGCGTGAGATCGGCGCGGACGACCTGCCCGTGACGGTGGGCGCCGACGACCTGGTCGGCTATCTCGGCCGTCCCAGGTTCGTGCCGGAGTCGTCGCTGCCCGAGTCCAGGCAGCGCACCTCGGTGCCGGGCGTGGCGACGGGCCTGGCGGTCACCGGCGCCGGAGGCGACGTGCTGTACGTGGAGGCGTCGCTGGCCGACCCGGAGACCGGCGAGACCGGCCTGACGCTGACCGGCCAGCTCGGCGACGTCATGAAGGAGTCGGCCAGGATCGCCCTGTCCTACCTCCGCTCGCACGGCGCCGAGCTGGAGCTGCCGGTCACCGCGCTGAAGGACCGCTCGGTCCACGTCCACTTCCCGGCGGGCGCGGTGCCGAAGGACGGCCCCTCGGCCGGCGTGACGCTGACGACGGCGCTGGCCTCGCTCTTGTCGGGCCGTCAGGTCCGCGGCGACGTGGCCATGACCGGCGAGATCTCGCTCACCGGCCGGGTCCTGCCGATCGGCGGGGTCAAGCAGAAGCTGCTGGCGGCCCACCGGGCGGGCATCACCACGGTGCTCATCCCGGCCCGCAACGAGCCGGACCTGGACGACGTGCCGGCGGAGGTGCGTGACGAGCTGACCATCCACACGGTCGGCGACGTGCGCGAGGTGCTCGACATCGCCCTCACCGCGGCGAAGGTCCCCTCCACCGCCGCCGCCTGATCACCTCACACCGCTCCGCTCCGCCCCGCCACCAGGCGGGGCGGAGCCTTTTGTGGCCTTATAGATGGACAAATCATTCACCGTTTTGACCGGATGATTCGTTCATGCTTCTCTGGGCGCGTGCTGTACGCCACCCCCCGGCTCGACCCCCTTGACCAGGCTGTCATGGCGGAGATCGACGAGATGCGCCGCGACCTGAAGTACCGGCTGGCCGAGCCCCACCGCTGGGACAGGCAGCTCGGCAGGCAGCTCCAAGCCCGCGCGATTCAGGGATCCAATGCGATCGAGGGCTACCGCGCGGGCGTCGAGGACATCGAGTCGATCATGGCGGGGGAGGAACCATTGGAGACGTCCAGCTCCGTGGCCCGCGAGATCGCCGGTTACCAGCAGGCGCTTACCTACATCCAGTTCCTCTCGCGGGCTCCGGCCTTCCGCTATGAGGTGGCGTTGCTCAACGCGCTCAACTTCATGATGATCGGCCACCACCGCGACAAGACGCCAGGTGTGGTGCGGCCGGGCGGGATCTATGTGCGTAATGCCGCGACCGGTGAAGTCGTCTACGAGGGGCCGGACGCTGAAGAGGTGCCTGGGCTGATGTCCGAGCTCGTCGAATGGCTCAACGACGGTGACCCCGACATGCCGAGCTATGTGCGCGGCGCGATGGCCCACTTCAACCTCGTCGCCATCCATCCATGGCGCGACGGCAACGGCCGGATGTCCCGCGCACTGCAGACCCTGGTCCTCGGCCGGGACCAGATCCTGACCCCGGAGTTCTGCTCCATCGAGGAGTGGCTCGGCCTGGGGGAGAACACCGTCGACTACTACCGAGCCCTTCGGGAGGTTCAGGGCGGAACCTGGCGACCTCATGGCGACACGCTGTCCTGGGTGCGGTTCTGCCTGCGCGCGCACCACCTGCAGGCCCAGCGGGTGCGCCTGCGGCTGGCCGAGGCGGGCGAGATCTGGATGCTGCTGGAGAAGCAGGTCGACGACGACGGGCTGAACGTCCGGTCCGTGTCGGCGCTCTACGAGGTCTTCGTCAACCGCCGGCTGCGCCGCAGCCGCTACCAGGCCGAGGAGGGGCTCAGCCAGGGGCAGGCCGCCCGCGATCTGCGGGAGCTGGCCGCCAGGGGCTGGCTCAGGCCGTACGGCGAGACCAAGGGCCGGTTCTACGCCCCCGGCCCGCGCATGGCCGAGATCAAGGCGGACTTCGCCGAGCGGGCCACCCCGCTCCGTGATCCATATCACTAACCCGACCGGGAATGCCGGGATATCGCGGCGTCGTTGGCACCGTCGTGAACGAGGCATACGTGACCGAGCACCCGAAAGCCCGCGAAGGCGGCGTGCGGTGTCACCTGCGTATGGGGCGAATGCGCGCCACGGGCTGTCAGGCCCGCTAAGGAAACCCCTGCCCGTTCCTCCCCGATAGGTCCCCCATGATTTCCCCCGGTTTCGTGCTGCGCAGGCTGAGCCACCTGCCCTTCCACCCCGGCACCCGCTGAAACCCCTCTCGCTTCCGGTGATGTCGGTCTCAGCGGCGCGTGCCGCTCTCAGTGGTGGGGATATTTCGTGATCAAGGTGTCCGGCCTGCGCAAGCTGTACGGTGACACGGTCGCGCTCGACGGCGTAGACCTGCACGTACGCGAAGGCGAGATCCACGGCGTGCTCGGCCGGAGCGGCGCCGGCAAGAGCACGCTCCTGCGCTGCGTCAACCTGCTCGAACGGCCGACCGAAGGCACGGTCACCGTCGCCGGGCAGGAGCTGACCGCGCTCCCGGGCCGGGAGCTGAACCTCGCCCGCCGCCGCATCGGCATGATCCACCAGCACTTCGCCCTGCTCTCCTCGCGGACGGTCGCCGGCAACGTGGCGTTCCCGCTGGAGGTCATGGGCGTTCCCCGGGCCGAACGGCGACGCCGGGTGGCCGAGCTGCTCGACCTGGTCGGCCTCGGCGGCCGGGGCGGCGACCACCCGCACCAGCTCTCCGGCGGCCAGAAGCAGCGCGTCGGCATCGCGCGGGCGCTCGCCGGCGACCCGGCCGTGCTGCTGTCCGACGAGGCCACCTCGGCGCTCGACCCGGCGACCACCCGTTCCATCCTCGACCTGCTCAAGCGGCTCAACGCGGAGCTCGGCCTGACGATCCTGCTGATCACCCACGAGATGAACGTGGTCAAGAGCGTCTGCGACTCGGTCGCCATCATGGCCGCCGGCCGTGTCGAGGAGTCGGGCCGGATCGCCGACCTCATCCGGACGCCCGGCTCACGCCTGACGAAGGAGATCTTCCCGCTGCCCGACCCCGCGCCGCCCGGCTCGGTCACGCTCACCTTCACCGGCGACCCGCAGCGTCCGCTCGTGTCGGAGGTGGCGCGCAAGTTCGACGTCGAGATCAGCATTCTCGGCGGCTCCGTGGAGGAGCTGCCCGGGGGGTCCGCCGGCCGCCTGCGTGTCGCCGTCTCCGGCGAGACCGGCCCAGCCCTGGCCTACCTGCGCGAGCGCGGGTTGCTGGTGGAGGTGGCCTCGTGAGCCGTGGCCGCGACGGATCGGAGGAGGGCCGATGACCTGGGACGAGATGGCGCCGCTGCTGTGGGAGGCCGCCGGGCAGACCGCGCAGATGGTGGGCTGGTCCACCCTGTTCACCGTGCTGTTCGGGCTGCCGCTCGGCGTGGCGCTCGTGGTGTTCGACCGGGGCGGGCTGCTGCCGCTTCCGGCGCTGAAGGCCGTTCTGGGCGTCGTGGTGAACGTGGGCAGGTCGCTGCCGTTCATCGTGCTGATGATCGCGATCATCCCGTTCACCCGCCTGGTCGTCGGCACGACGCTCGGGACCGCCGCCGTGGTCGTCCCGCTCACCGTCGGCGCGGTGCCGTTCTTCGCGCGGCTCGTCGAGGCCGCGCTGCGCGAGGTCGGCGCCGACGTGGTGCAGGCCGCGCAGGCGATGGGCGCGAGCCGCACCACGATCGTCGGCAAGGTGCTGCTGCCCGAGGCGCTCCCCGGGCTGGTGGCGGGGCTGACCGTCACCGTCGTGGCGCTCATCGGCTACTCGGCGATGGCGGGGACCGTGGGCGGCGGAGGACTGGGCGACCTGGCCGTCAGGTACGGCTACCAGCGGTTCGAGACCCTGCTCATGATCGTGACAGTCGTGGTCCTGGTCGTGATCGTGCAGCTCATCCAGAGCCTGGGCGACGTGGTCGCCCGGCGTCTGGCGCGCAAGTAAGCCTCTGGCAAATCCACTAACCAAGGAAAAATCATGAAATTTCGGAGCATTGTAGGCGCTGCCGTCCTGTCACTGTCGCTGGCCGCATGCGGCGCGTCGCAGCCCGTGACCTCGGGGCCCGCCGAGTCCGCCGACACCGTGCTGCAGGTCGGGGCGACCCCGGTGCCGCACGCCGAGATCCTCACCTTCGTCAAGGACAACCTGGCCCCGGCCGCCGGGCTGAAGCTGGAGATCGTGGAGTTCACCGACTACGTGCAGCCGAACGTGCAGCTCGGCGAGGGCCGGTTGACCGCCAACTTCTTCCAGCACAAGCCCTACCTGGACGACTTCAACGCCTCCAAGGGGACCCGGCTCAGCTTCGTCACGCCGGTGCACCTGGAGCCGCTCGGCCTGTACTCCAGGAAGGTGACGGCCCTGTCGGCGCTGCCCGGCGGCGCCACCGTGGCCGTGCCCAACGACGCCACGAACCTGGGCCGCTCGCTCAAGCTGCTCGCCGACAACGGCCTTGTCACGCTGAAGGCGGGCGCGGGCACCGCGGCCACCGAGCGCGACGTGACCGGCAACCCGAAGCGGCTCGTCTTCAAGCCGCTGGAGGCCGCGCAGCTCCCGCGCTCGCTCGACGACGTGGACGCCGCGGTGATCAACGGCAACTACGCCATCGAGGCCGGGCTCAAGCCCGCCTCACAGGCGCTGGTGCTGGAGAAGGCCGACGGCAACCCGTACGCCAACGGGCTCGTCGTGGCGGCCGGGCACGAGAAGGACGCGGGCATCGTGACGCTCGGCAAGCTCCTCCAGGATCCCAAGGTCAAGGACTTCATCAAGCAGAAGTACGCGGGCTCCGTGATCGCGGCCGGATGACCCGGCCAGGCCCCCGGTCCGGTTCCCGCCCGCGCGGCTGACCGGGGGCCTCGTCACCGCGTCCGGCGGCGAGGCAATAGGTTCGGATCCATGTACCCGGGAGCCGTCGCGGCCGTCACCCCCGGCAGGCCCGCCGTCGTCATGGCGGGCTCCGGCCAGGTCCTCACGTACCGGCGGCTGGACGAGGAGTCCAACCGGCTGGCGCACCTCTTCCGCGCCGCCGGGCTGCGCCGGGGCGACCACGTCGCGCTGATGCTGCCCAACCATCCGCTGTTCCTGGCCGTCGCCTGGGCGGCCCACCGTTCGGGCCTGTACTACACGGCGATCGGGTCGCGGCTGCTCACGGACGAGATCGCCTACATCCTGAACAACTGCGGCGCCCGGGTGTTCGTCTCCAGCGCGGAGCTGGCCGGTGTCGCGGCGTCCGTCACCGCGGCCACCCCCGGCGTCGAGCTGCGGCTCATGCTGGCCGCCGCCGACGGCACCGAGGCCGGCAGCGGCACGGAGGGCTTCGTCGCGTACGAGGAGGCGGTGGCCGGCCTGCCGGTGACCCCGATCGGCGACGAGTCGCTGGGCGCGGACATGCTCTACTCCTCCGGCACCACCGGCCGGCCCAAGGGCGTCAAACCGGCCCTGCCGCAGGGGCCGCTCACCGAGCCGAGCAGGCTCTACGGGCTCGTCGAGCGCCTGTTCGCGCCGGACGCGGACAGCGTCTACCTCTCGCCCGCGCCGCTCTACCACGCCGCGCCGCTGCGCTACTGCCTGACCTTCCAGCGGTTCGGCGCGACGGTCGTCGTGATGGAGCGCTTCGACCCGGAGCGCTACCTCGCGCTGATCGAGAGGTACGGGGTCACGCACACGCAACTCGTGCCGGCGATGTTCGCCAGGCTGCTCAAGCTGCCGGAGGAGACCCGTGACAGGTACGACCTGTCCTCGCTGCGGTGCGCGATCCACGCCGCCGCCCCCTGCCCCGTCCCGATCAAGGAACGGATGATCGACTGGTGGGGCCCCATCATCCACGAGTACTACGCGGGCACCGAGGGCAACGGCTTCCTCTACACCGGCTCCCAGGACTGGCTCGAACACCGGGGCACCGTCGGCCGCTCGCTGCTCGGCACCGTGCGCGTCTGCGACGAGGACGGCCACGAGCTGCCGGTGGGCGAGACCGGCCTGGTCTACTTCGACAACGGGATCAGCTTCGAGTATCACGACGACCCCGCCAAGACCCGCTCCGCGCGGGATCCCCAGGGGCGGGGGTGGACCACCCTCGGCGACATCGGCCACCTCGACGCAGACGGGTTCCTCTACCTCACCGACCGCCGCTCGTACGTGATCATCTCTGGCGGGGTGAACGTCTACCCCCAGGAGGCCGAGAACGTGCTCACCGTCCACCCGAGAGTCGCCGACGTGGCCGTCTTCGGCGTGCCCGACGAGGAGATGGGCGAGCAGGTCAAGGCGGTGGTGCAGCCGATCTCCATGGCCGAGGCGGGGCCGGCCCTGGAGGCCGAGCTGATCGCCTACTGCCGTGCCCGGCTGGCCGCGTACAAGTGCCCGAAGTCCGTCGACTTCCGCGAGAAGCTCCCGCGCCACGCCACCGGCAAGCTCTACAAGCGGCTGCTCAAGGACGAATACTGGGCCGCCACCCCCTGAGGCCGCGGGTGGCGCGCCTGTTGACGGGCCACCGGAGGCCCCCGACACTGAGGGCACCATGCCGACCCATGGGGGGCGCGATGCCCGGATGGCTGTCAGCGATCCTCTACGTCGCCGGCCTGTTCGGCGTCGGGGCCGCCCTCTACGTGTTCCGCGTGTGGTGGGACTCGCGCGACAGGCCCGCGGGCGGCGTGGCGGACTTCCGCGAGCTCCGCGAGCCGGGCGACACGCCCGACGACTGAGCGCCGCGCGCAAAGATTTTCTCCGCCGCACTCCCGCGCCGGTGACCGGCTCCCAGCAGCGCCGATAAGGCTGCCGTCAGCCGTCGCGCGCCGCTCCGATCAGCGGCTTAGCCAGCACTTACGCGCCGCTTGTCACTCTTGGGTCATAGGGACTTGAGGAGATGACATGAACGCGAACGAGCCTGGCGAGCAGGACCACCGCGGCTGGAGCCAGTTCGGCGACACCCCTCCCTCGGCCGGAGGCTTCCCGCGGCGGGACACCATGATCATGGGGCAGCCCGCGCCCCCGCCGCCACCCGCCCCCGCGAAGCCCGGCCTCTCCATCGGCAGGAAGGCCGTCGCCGGGCTGGCGCTCGCGGCGATGGCGCTGGGCGGAGGCGTGGCGGGGGCCGCTGTCGCCACCGCGTTCCAGCCCGAAGCAGCCACCGGCGTCCCCGCCCCCGCCGCGTTCCGCGAGGTGTCGAGCCCGCTCACCGTCGCCGACGTCGCGGAGAAGCTCAAGCCGTCGGTCGTGATGATCCAGGGCAGCACCGGTGAGGGCTCCGGCGTGGTCCTGTCGGCGGACGGCCTGATCCTCACCAACAACCACGTGGTCGTGGGCGCCGGCCAGGGCGGCCAGATGCTGGTCAAGTTCGGCGACGGCAAGACCGCCAGGGCCTCGGTCGTCGGCACCGACCCGACCACCGACCTCGCGGTCATCCGGGCGGACGGCGTGTCCGGGCTCACCCCCGCCGCGCTCGGCGACAGCGACCAGCTCAAGGTCGGCGACTCCGTACTCGCCATCGGGAGCCCCCTGGGGCTGCAGGGGTCGGTCACCATGGGCATCGTCAGCGCGCTGGACCGCACGCTGACCGTCGGCGGCCGGCAGGAGCAGCAGCCGCCCGGCTGGGGCGGGGGCGCCGAGGGCGGGCAGCCCACCACGATCGGCGGAGCCATCCAGACCGACGCGGCGATCAACCCCGGCAACTCCGGCGGCGCCCTGGTCAACACGGCCGGCCAGGTGGTCGGCATCAACACGGCCATCGCCACCAACGGCGGCGGCGGCGGAAACATCGGGGTCGGCTTCGCCATCCCGATCAACACCGCCAAGCAGGTGGCCGACCAGCTCAGCGACGGCGGCAAGGTGACCCACCCGTTCCTCGGGGTGAGCGTCACCGACGCCACCGGAGACGTGCCCGGGGCCCTCGTCCGCCAGGTCGCCGCCGGGAGTCCGGCGGAGAAGGGCGGCCTGAAGGAGGGCGACCTCATCACCAAGATTGGCAACAAGGCGGTCGATGGTGGAGATACAGTGGTTGGGCAGGTCAGAGGTTTTAAAGTAGGCCAACAGGTCCAGATCACCTATATGAGGGACGGGAAGACGCAGAGCGTCACCGTGACCCTCGCGGAGAAGAACTAACACAGACCCCCTCACGGACGGGTGTGCCGTCGAGATCGCTGCGGACTCGGCGGCACACCCCCCGTTCGGGCCTGCGGTCACAGCGGCTCAGGAGAAGCGGCGGCCCTCGTCGCGCCGGTACGCCCAGGCCGCCGCCACCGCCGCGACCGCCGTCCACACGCCCAGCATGACCACCCCCACCGGATGGGGGGAGGAGCCGGTGGTCGCGCTCCAGAGCAGCTCCACCGCGCCCCGGCTCGGCATGTACGGCGAGACGGCCCGCACGAACCCCGGCATGATCTCCGGCGGCAGGAACAGCCCGCCCAGGATCGCCACGGGGAAGAAGAGCACCTGCGACACCCCGATGGCCGCCTTCGACGACAGCAGGAACCCCAGGAACAGGCCCACCAGCATGAACGGGAGCGTTCCGCCCAGCAGCGCCGCCAGCCCGAGCAGCAGCCTCGGCACCGTGATGGCGGCCTCGGTGAACAGGCCCGCGATGACCAGCACCGGCACCACCGCGACCAGCATGATCGCCATGGTGGTGATGATCCGGCCGGCGAACCGGGGCAGCGGCCCGGCGGGCAGCGTGCGCAGGTAGGGGTTCCAGGGCTGCTCGCGGTCCTGCGCGACCGAGATGCTCAGCCCCATCAGCGCCGCCGACATGGCGCCGACCATCATCATCGACCCCGTCGCCCGCGTGGCGGCCACCGGGTCGTCCGCCGCGAACGGCACCACGAACGCCAGCATCGCCGCCGCCGGGAAGAACGCGCTGGAGATCAGCCCGATCGGCACCCGGATCTGCTCCAGCATCTGGTAGCGGGTGTGGGCGAGGACGAGGCTAGGCATGCGCGGTCTCCTTCGAGGTGATGGCGAGGAAGGCCTCCTCAAGCGTGGTGGGCCTGATCTCGAGCCCGGAGAACGCCGTGCCGCTGCGCACCAGCTCCACGACCAGCCCGTCCGGGTCGGTGGTGAGAAGGTGGACGCGCCCGTCCTCGCGTTCGGCGCCCAGCACGCCCGGCAGCTCGGGCAGCGCGGCGGCGGCCAGCGTGACCCGCCGCACCCCCACCATGTCGCGGATCGCCCGGACGGTGTCGTCGGCCAGCACGCGGCCGTGGCCCACGACCACGACCCGCTGCGCCAGGGCCTCGACCTCCTCCAGGTAGTGGCTGGTGAGCAGCACGGTGCCGCCGCCGTCGTGGAAGGCCCTGATGCCGTCCCACAGGGCGCGCCGGGCCTCGACGTCCAGACCGGTGGTGGGCTCGTCGAGGAACACCATCCTCGGCTCGCCCGCGAACGCCAGCGCCACGGCCAGCCGCCGCTTCTGCCCGCCCGACAGGCCGCCGATCTGCCGCCTGACCAGGTCCCGCAGGCCGAACCGTTCGAGCAGCTCGTCGCGGGCGGCGCGGCGGGGGTAGTGCGCCGAGACGAAGTCGACGACCTCGCCGACCCTCAGCGCCTCCGGCAGCCCGGTCTCCTGCGGCGTGACGCCGATGCCCCGCCGTACCAGGGGGTCGCGGGGCGAGCCGCCGAGCAGCTCGACCGTGCCGGACGTCGGCCTGCGCAGGCCGACGAACAGGTTGACCAGCGTGGACTTGCCCGCGCCGTTCGGGCCGAGCAGGCCCACCAGCTCGCCCGCCCTGATGTCGAGCGACACCCGGTCCAGGGCCAGGACGTCGCCGTAGCGGCGGGTGGCCTCTGCCGTTCGGGCGAGGATGGTCATGATGAGCCTCCAGCGGTGTCGAGCAGGGCGCGGATCGCCTTGGTGTAGTCGTCGAACGCGAGCCGCCCGCGCCTGGTCAGGGCGACGTAGGTGACCGGGGTGCGGCCCTTGTGGGTCTTGGTGATCCGGACGTATCCGGCTTCCTCGAGCTTGGTGAGGTGGACGGAGAGGTTGCCGGCGGTCATGTCGAGCAGGTCCCTCAGTGAGGGGAAGGCCATCTCGTCGCGCTCGCCGAGGGTGTTGAGCGTGGCCACCACGCGCAGCCTCGCCTGGGCGTGGATGACCGGGTCCAGCTCGGGCAGGCCGCCCGCGGCCGTCACCCGCGTCGCCTCATCCAGAGGCTTCCGGCGAGGAAGCCGCCCCCGAGGAGCACGGCGGACAGCAGCGCGTGCCACCCGGCGCCGAGCAGGACGCCGACGCCGTTGACGGCCATCACCCAGACGCCGACGAAGAACATCGTCCAGTCGAGCCAGATCGCCCCGCCCGCCATGTAGAGGACGCCCACCACCAGCATGGACACCCCCGCCCAGAGCAGGCCGTTCTCGTGCGGCGGCAGGAGCGACGACATCCGCATCGCGATGATCACCATCAGGGTCATCCCGGCGAACCAGGCGTAGCCGTACATCGCGCCGCGGGCCGAGCTCTCCCCGCGGGTCTGCACGCTCATCCGCGTGATCCCGTACGCGGCCACGGCCCCCGCCAGCACCTGCAGGCTCAGCAGCACGGACACCGACTGCATCTGGGTGATCCGCACGTACGGCTCGCCGTCGAGGCCGTAGTGCAGGAACAGCATGCCGAACCCGAGCAGCCAGGCGACCCCCCACGGCCCGTAGAGCAGCAGCGGGTCGCCCTTCAGCCGCCTGACGGTGGCGGCGCGCTGCGCCTCGATGAGCTTGAGCGTCTCCTCCGGGCCGGGCGCCCGATCGCCTTCGTCTGTCATCGCAACCTCTCTCATCATCAAACTAGTTTGTACTTTAAACCAGATGGGCGTCCCGCGTACAGACTCAGAGAGGAACTCACGGGCGCTGCGCGGTCACCCAGGCGGCGATCTCCGTGCGGGAGGTGAAGCCGAGCTTCTTCAGGATGTGCTGGATGTGGCCTTCGGCGGTGCGTGTGGAGATCACCAGCGTGTCCGCGATCTCCCGGTTGCTGAGCCGCTCGGCGATCAGCCGGGCGATCTCCAGCTCCCGCTGGGTGAGAGGTCCGGCGCCGGGGCGCCGTGGTGGCGTCGCGGGCCCCTGCTCGGCGGGTCCGTGCTCGTGCCCCACCGCCTGAGGGCGCCCGTGTTCGACGGCCCGGGTGCGGTGGCGGCTGCCGACCCCGACGTGCAGCGCGTGCTCGACGGCCTGCTCGGGGGAGAAGCGCGCGCCCGCGTCGAACATCGCCGCGAACTCCTCGTCCCCCAGGACCTCCCGCAGCCGGGCGGCGTATCGTTCATGGCCCTCTGCCAGCGGTGTCAGCTGGGCGCCCGGGTTCCCTCCCACCCGGGCCATGGTGAGGGCGCTGCCCAGCAGGCATGCCGCGTCACGATGGAGACGCGCCTCGGCGGTGGTCCACGCGAGCACCTCCAGGCACACCGCTATCCCGTACTGGTCGTTGAGCGGCCACTTCAGCTCGATGGCCGTGCGGAGCATGTCGGCGGCCCGGTTGACGTCGCCTTGCTGGGACCGTTCCAGCCCGGACACCGACAGAGCGTGCGAACGGCACCACTGCGCCTGCCGGAAGTCGGCCAGCCCCAGGCATTCGGCGCACAGTGCCGCCGCTCGATCGTCCCCCTTGAGCACCGCCGCCAGGGCCAGGTAATAGCGGATGTACCACTCCGTGTTGACCTCGCCGTGCGCCAGGGACAGGTCCAGCCCCTCCTCAAGGAGGGGGAGCGCGCCCTCGTAGTCCCCCGTGAACATCTCCGCCGCGGCGGAGATGTGCCGTACCCGGGCCATCGCGCGGACGTCGCCCAGGGCCGCCGCGAGATCGGCGCACTCCCGAAGGCGCGGCGTCGCCTCCTCCTTCATTCCCTGCAGGATGGCGAACCAGGCGTCCACCCACAGCGCCTTGGCCCGGGCGGAGGTCGGCTCCGGGGCGGCCAGCAGGGCCTGTCTCAGCCAGTCGCGGCTCTCGCTCACGCCTCCCGTGGAGATCCAGAACCCCCACAGGTCGGCACTGATCTCCAGCGCCACCTGAGCTTCGCCCGGTTCGGTCAGGGAGTAGAGCAACGCGCCGCGCAGGTTCGCGCGCTCCAGGTCCAGCTCGATGAGCGTGTCCACCTGGTGCGGGCCGAGCCAGGCCGCCTCGGCGCGCTGGACGAGCCGCCGGTAGTGGTCCCTGTGCCGCCGCCGTACCAGCGGCTCCTCGTCCGTGCCGGCCAGGAGAGCGCGGCCGTACTGGCGGACCGTCTCCAGGAGCCGGTACCGCGGCGAGGCGTTGTGCTCCTCGCGCACCAGAATGGACTTGTCCGCCAGCGCGGCGAGCACTCCGGGCACCTCTTCCAGAGCGATCTCGTCGCCGGCGCACACCTCCTCCGCCGCTGCGAGGGAGAACGTCCCGAAGAACACGGAAAGGCGCCCCCACGCCGCCCTCTCGGCGGCCGAGCACAGCTCGAAGCTCCAGTCGAGGGTCGCCTGCAGCGTCTGCTGCCGGGGCAGCGCCGTGCGCGGGCCCCTGGTCAGCAGGCGGAACCGGTCGTCCAGCCGCTCCAGGATCTGATCCACCGACAGCGTCCGCAGCCGTACCGCGGCCATCTCGATCGCCAGCGGGATCCCGTCGAGCCGCCGGCAGAGCCGCGTCACCGACGCGCTGTTGGCCTCGGTCAGCGGCAGATCGCCCACCACCAAGGCCGCCCTTTCGGCGAACAGCCTGACCGCCTCGCTCTGCTGCGCGACGGCCGGCGACACGTGCTCGTGGGGATCGGGCACCGGCAGCGAATGCACGGCCTGCACGTACTCGCCGGCCACGGCCAGACGCTGGCGGCTGGTGGCCAGGATCCGCAGCCCGGGAGCCGCGGCCAGCAGCGTCTCCGCCAGCCGCGCCGAGGCGTCCAGCAGGTGCTCGCAGTTGTCCAGGACGAGGAGGAGCCGCTTGTCGGCGAGATAGTCGGTGAGGGCGTCGACGGCGGAGCGCGCCGTCCGGTCGCGCAGCCCCAGAGCCACCGCCACCGTCTGTGGCACCAGCGCCGGGTCCTCGACCGCCGCCAGCTCCACCACCCAGGCGCCGTCGCGGAACCCCCCCGACAGGTCCGCCGCGACGCGCAGGGCCAGCCGGGTCTTGCCCACGCCGCCCACGCCGGTCAGCGTCAGCAACCGGACCTGTGACAAGCCCCGCTTCGCCGCCGACAGCTCACGGCGGCGCCCCACGAAGCTGGTGGTGGCCGTCGGCAGGTTGCCCTGCCGACGGATGACCTGCCCCCCGCTGGTCCCCATCCTTACTGATTACGTGGTAGAGCCCCCGCAGGTCAACCACGGCGGACTCAGGGCGAGCCGGGCTCACGGGCGCTGCGCGGTCACCCAGGCGGCGATCTCCGTGCGGGAGGTGAAGCCGAGCTTCTTCAGGATGTGCTGGATGTGGCCTTCGGCGGTCCGCGTGGAGATCACGAGCGTGTCCGCGATCTCCCGGTTGCTGAGACCCGCGTGGAGATCACGAGCGTGTCCGCGATCTCCCGGTTGCTGAGACTCTCGGCGATCAGTCGGGCGATCTCCAGCTCCCGCTGGGTGAGAGGTCCGGCGCCGGGGCGTCGTGGCGGCGTCGAGGCCCCCTGGCCGGCCGGTCCCTGCTCCGGCCCGTCCGTGTGCGGGTGCCCGCGGTCGACGGCCCTGGTGCGCCTGCCACCGGTGGGCCAGGCGTGCAGCGCGTGCTCGACGGCCTGCTCGGGGGAGAGGAGCGTGCCCTCGTCGAACATCGCCGCGAACTCCTCTTCCCCCAAGGCATCGCGCAGCCGGGCGGCGCATCGTTCATGGCCGCTGGCCAGATGCTTCAGCTGGGCGAGCGTGCTCCCGCCCAGCCGCCACATCGTGTGCGCGGTGCCCAGCCGGCGTGCCGCGTCGCGGTCCGGCCGCACGTCGGCCGCGGTCCAGGCGAGCGCCTCCAGGCACACCGCCAGGCCGTACATGTCGTTGACCGCCCACTTCAGCTCGATGGCCGCGCGGAGCATGTCGGCGGCCCGCGCGCTGTCGCCCCGCTGGAACCGCTCCAGCGCGGACACCCAGAGAGCGAGCGATCTGGACCACTGCGCCTGCCGGAAGTCGGCCAGGTTCAGGCATTCGGCGCACAGCGCCGCCGCTCGATCGTCCCCCTTCAGCGTGGCCACCAAGGCGAGGTGATAGCGGGTGTACCACTCCGCGTTCACCTCGCCGAGCGCCAGGTAGCCGTCCAGCGCTTTCTCGAGGAGGGGGAGCGCGCCCTCGAAGTCTCCGGTGAACAGCGCGGCGACGCCGGAGATCTGCCGTACCCGGGCCATCGCGCGAACGTCGCCCAGTGCCGCCGCGAGGCCGGCGGACTCCCGCAGGCGCGGTATCGCCTCCCCGTGGTTTCCCTGCAGGATGGCGAACCAGGCGTCCACCAGCAGCGCCTTGGCCCGGGCGGAGGTCGGCTCAGGCGCGGCCAGCAGGGCCTGCCCCAGCCAGTCGCGGCACTCGCTCACCCCTCCCGTGGAGATCCAGAACCCCCACAGATCGGCGCCGATCTCCAGCGCCACCTGAGCCTCGCCCGGTTCGGTCAGGGAGTAGAGCAACGCGCCGCACAGGTTCGCCCGCTCCAGGTCCAGCTCGATGAGCGTGTCCACCTGCTGCGGGCCGAGCCAGGCCGCCTCGGCGCGCTGGACGAGCCGCCGGTAGTGGTCCCTGTGCCGCCGCCGTACCAGCGGCTCCTCGTCCGTGCCGGCCAGGAGAGCGCGGCCGTACTGGCGGACCGTCTCCAGAAGCCGGTACCGCGTCCGGGCCTCGTGCTTCTCGCGCGCCAGGATCGACTTGTCCACCAGCGCGGCGAGCACATCGGGGACCCGGTCGCGGGAGATCGCCTCGCCGGCGCACACCTCCACCGCCGCGGCAGGGGAGAACGTCCCGAAGAACACGGAAAGGCGTCCCCACGCGGCCCTCTCCTCGGCCGAGCACAGCTCGAAGCTCCAGTCGAGGGTCGCCTGCAGCGTCTGCTGCCGGGGCAGCGCCGTGCGCGCGCCCCCGGTCAACAGGTGGAACCGGTCGTCGAGCCGCTCCAGGATCTGATCCACCGACAGCGTCCGCAGCCGTACCGCGGCCATCTCGATCGCCAGCGGGATCCCGTCGAGCCGCCGGCAGAGCCGCGTCACCATCTCGCTGTTGGCCTCGGTCAGCGGCAGATCGCCCACCACCAAGGCCGCCCTTTCGGCGAACAGCCTGACCGCCTCACTCTGCTGCGCGACGGCCGGCGACACGTGCTCGAGGGGATCGGGCACCGGCAGCGAATGCACGGCCTGCACGTACTCGCCGGCCACGGCCAGGGGCTGGCGGCTGGTGGCCAGGATCCGCAGCCCGGGAGCCGCGGCCAGCAGCGTCTCCGCCAGCCGCGCCGAGGCGTCCAGCAGATGCTCGCAGTTGTCCAGGACGAGGAGAAGGCGCTTGTCCGCCAGATGGTCGATCAGCACGTCGAGAGGGGTTCGCGCCGACCGGTCGCGCAGCCCCAGAGCCACCGCCACCGTCTGCGGCACCAGCGCCGGGTCCTCGACCGCCGCCAGCTCCACCACCCAGGCGCCGTCACGGAACACCCCCGACAGGTCCGCGGCGACGCGCAGCGCCAGCCGGGTCTTGCCCACGCCGCCCACGCCGGTCAGCGTCAGCAACCGGACCTGTGACAAGCCCCGCTTCGCCGCCGACAGCTCACGGCGGCGCCCCACGAAGCTGGTGGTGGCCGTGGGCAGGTTGCCCGCCCCCCGGGCGACCTGCCCCCCGATGGTCCCCATGCTTCTTGCCTACGTGGTCCAGGCTCCGCAGGTCAACCACCCCGGACTCAGCGCGGGGTCAGCGCCGGGTCAGCGCCTCCGACTCCCACAGGTCGCGGTAGTAGCCCGGCTCGCCGACGAGCCGCTCGTGGGGCCCGCGCTGGACCACGCGGCCGTCCTCCAGCACGATGATCTCGTCCACCCGCTCCAGGCCCCTGAGCCGGTGAGTGACCAGCAGCGTGGTGCGGTCGCGGGTCACGTCCAGCAGGTCCGCCATGAGCGTGTCGGCCGTCTCCTCGTCGAGCGCCTCCGCCGGCTCGTCCAGCAGCAGCACCGGCGGGTCGTACAGCAGGGCCCGCGCGAGTGCCAGCCGCTGCAACTGCCCGCCGGACACGGTCCTGCCGTCCTCGCCGAGCCGCGCGTCCCACCCGGTGCGCTCGGCCCACCTGTCGAGCCGCGCCTCCCGCACGGCCCGCAGCAGCGTGTCGTCGTCCGCCTCGGGCCCCGCCAGGCGCAGGTTGTCGCGCAGCGTGGCCTGGAAGACGTACGGGTCCTGGGTCAGGCCGGTCATCAGCGTACGCGCGTCGTCGGAGGCCAGGTCGCGGAGGTCGACGCCGTTGACCCGCACCCGGCCCGACTCCGGCTCGGCCAGCCGCATCAGGGCGGCCAGCAGGGTGCTCTTCCCGGCCCCGCTGGGGCCCACGAGTGCCACCCGCCTCCCCGGGGCGAGGGTGAGCGAGACGCCGTCCACGGCGGCCCGGCCGCCGGGCGCGTGTCGTACCACCAGGTCCTCGACCTCGACGGTGTACGGCGGCGAGGGGAGCGCGGCCGGTGAGGGCGGCTCCTCGACGGCGGGGGGAGCGGCGCGGACCTCCCTGAGGCGCCGGACGGCCGCGGTGATGCCCGCCAGCCGCTCCCCGGCCGCCGCCAGCGGCAGGACCGGCT
>NZ_QNFZ01000094.1 GCF_003313395.1 Nonomuraea lactucae
GCGGTGTTGAAGGCGGGTGGGGTGTATGTGCCGTTGAATGTGGGGCAGCCGGTGGGGCGGTTGGCGTATTTGCTGGCAGATTCGGGTGTTGGGGTGGTTGTCACCACGCGTGATCTGGTGGGTGGGTTGGCGGGGTTCGAGGGTGGTGTGGTGTTGGTGGATGAGGTGGATTGGTCGGTGGGCGGGGCGGTTGCAAAGGTTGCGGTGGAGGGTGAGGGGTTGGCGTATGTGGCGTATACGTCGGGGTCGACGGGGCGGCCGAAGGGTGTGGCGGTCACGCATCGGGGGTTGGCGGGGTATGTGGCGGGTTGGCAGCGGGCGCTGGAGGGGCTGGGCGGTCCGGGGGTGACGTTGTCGATGACCAGCCCCGGCTTTGATGTGTCGGTCGGGGACATGGTGCGTGCTCTGTGTGCGGGCCGGGCGGTGGTGTTCTTACCGCAGGCGGACGGGGTGTCGGTGGAAGAGTTGTATGCGGTGTTGGATGCGCATCGGGTGGAGATCGCGGAGATTGTGCCGGGCACGCTGTTGCGGGATTTGGCGGCGTACTGCCGCCATGCGGGCGCATTGGACGCGTTGCGGTTGGTGGTCTCTGGCACGGATGTGTGGACGTATGAGGGGCTGGTCGCGAGCGTGGGGGCGGTGGCGCCGAATGCGGTGCCGGCCAATGTGTATGGCGTGACCGAGGCGGCGATCGACTCTGTGCTGATGGTGGTGGAGCCCGATGCGGCCGGTGACGGGCTGGTGCCGGTCGGGCGGCCGCTTGCGGGGGTGCGGGCCTATGTGCTGGATGAGTGGCTGAATGTGGTGCCGGTGGGTGTGCCGGGTGAGTTGTTCATTGGTGGGGTGGGGGTGGCGCGGGGGTATGTGGGGCGTGCTGATTTGACGGCGGAGCGGTTTGTGGCTGATCCGTTTGTGGGTGGTGGGGGGCGGTTGTATCGGACGGGGGACCGTGGGTTCCGGGTCGAGCCTGGTGAGGTGGAGGTGGTGCTGGCCGGGCACCCGGACGTGCGCGATGCGGTGGTGGTCGCCCGAGACGACGGCCCGTCGGGGATGCGGTTGGTGGGGTATGTGGTGGCGGCCGAGGGAGGACAACCGGAGCCTGGTGGGTTGCGGGGGTTCTTGCGGGAGCGGTTGCCGGAGTTCATGGTGCCGGCGGCGTTCGTGGTGGTGGATGGGTTGCCGTTGACGGTGAACGGGAAGGTGGATCGGCGGGCGTTGCCGGATCCGGGGGTGAGTGTGGCGGGGGTGGAGTATGTGCCGCCGCGCACGCGGGTCGAGGTGGTGTTGGCGGAGATCTGGTCGCAGGTGCTGGGTGTGGAGCGGGTGGGGGTGAGGGACAACTTCTTCGACCTCGGCGGCGATTCCATCCTCAGCCTGAGAATCGTCGCGCGTGCCCGTGCCGCCGGGCTTCCGGTCGACATCGCCGACATCTTCACGCACCAGAACGTGGGCGAGCTCGCGACCGCCGTACGGCACATGCCTGCCGATCATGACCCCGGCTCAGCCTCGCAAGAACCACGGGCGGACCACTCGTACTGGCTGGCACAACTGGGGTCCGGCTTCTCGTTGCCGGTCGACTTCACCGGGACCGGTGCCGAGACCCTCGACGAAGTGGCGACCGCCCGGCTCGATCCCGAGACCACCACCGCGCTCTTCACCTGGGCGAACGAGGCCTATCGCACACGACCCGGAGACGTCCTCCTGGCGGCACTGCTGCAGGCCCTGGGGCGCTGGGCCGGAACCGACACGGTGACGATCGACCTGGAAGGGGAAGACCGCGAAACCACGACGGCCTGCTACCCGATCACGCTGTCCGCAGCCGACCTCGACGACCGCCCGGGCGTGCTGAAGGCGGTGAAGGAACGGCTCCGCCGTGCTCCACGGCAGGGGATCGACCACGCCGACTTGCGCCGTCTGGCGGGAGGGCAGGGGCGGATACGCGAGCCCCAGGTGCTCTTCAGACCGATCGCGACGGGTGGGAGCACGGCACTTTCCAGCGGCCGGAGCGGCGCCCACGCACTGCGGATCGAGGCGGAGCGGGGTGCCGACGGCGGGTTGGTCCTCCAGTGGTACTTCAGCACAGGGCTCCACCGGGCCGAGACCATCCAGAGGGTGGCCGGTGAGTACGTCCGGGCAGTCCGGGACCTGGTCGAGCACTGCATGTCCCCCCAGGCCGGCGGCTACACGCCCGCCGACTTCCCTCTCGCCCGCCTCGACCAGCGAGCACTTGACACGCTGGCCCTTCAGCCCCGGACGATCGCCGACGTGTACCCGCTGACGCCCGTCCAGCAGGGCATGCTCTTCCACACCCTGGAAGCCCCCGCCGAGATCTCCGGCGTCTACCTGGCGCAAGAAGTGCGCGAATTCAGAGGTCGGCTGGACGTGGCGGCACTGCGCCACGCATGGAACGCGGTCACGGGACGCCACGCGGCATTGCGGACGGCGTTCGTCTGGGAGAACGCCCCCGCGCCACTGCAGGTCGTCCACGACACCGCACAGATCCCCTTCGAGGCACTCGACTGGTCCGACGGAGACCACGGCCGGCTGGAACGACTCCTCGCGGACGATCGCGAGCGCGGGTTCGACCTCACGACACCGCCGTTGACGCGGGTGACCGTGATCGACCGGGGCGATGACCGGCACTGGATGGTGTGGACCTTCCACCACATCTGCCTCGACGGATGGAGTGTGCCGATCGTGCTGGACGAGGTCTTCAGCACCTATGAGGCACTGCGGCGGCACGAACGGGCGGAACTGCCCGCCCCGCCGCCGTATCGCGACTTCATCGCCTGGCTCGCACAGCGGGACGCCACCGAGGCGGAACGGTTCTGGCGGCGGTACCTCGCGGGCTTCGAAGCGGCGACCCCGCTGCCCGTGGACCGGCCGGCCACCAAGCACTGGAACCAGGGCTATCACCTGGTGGACTTCCCGCGTGAGGTCACCGCGGGCCTGGCACGGCTGGCGCGGCGAGCCCGGGTCACCTTGGGCACCGCGGTGCAGGCCGCGTGGGCGCTGCTGCTGTCCCGCCACAGCGGCGAGGGTGATGTCGTCTACGGCCTGACGGTGTCCGGCCGTCCCGCGGAGTTGTCCGGCATGGAATCCATGGTCGGCATGTTCATCAACACCGTACCGGTACGCGCCTCCGTGCCCTCCGACGTGCCGTTCGCCGACTGGCTCCGCGAGATGCAGGACGGCCAGATCGCGCTCCAGAGGTTCGAGCACACACCGCTGACCGACATCCAGACGTACTCGGCGGTGCCGCGCGGTGCCTCCCTGTTCGACAGCATCATCGCCATCCAGAACCTTCCCGAGGAGGAGGGGGCGGGGGCCGGGGGCCTGGCGGTCACCGGCGCCGAGGACGTGGACGCGTTCCTGCGGTTCGAACAGGGGCGTTACCCGCTGATGTTCTCGGTGGACGTCGCGGACGAGCTCGCGATCGCTGTGGAGTTCTCCACGGCCGCGTTCGACAAGGCGACCGTCCAGCGGCTCTTCGAGCAACTCGGTCAGGTGCTGGCGGCGGTGGCGAGCGACCCGGACGTGCTGGTGCGCGATGTCCCGCTGCAGCCCGAGCAGGACCTTCAGCGCATGCTGGTCGGCTGGAACGAGACCGCGACCGCCCAGGTGCCCAGGGCGACCCTGCCGGAGCTGTTCAGGGAACGGGTGCGCCGCCACCCGGACAAGTGCGCGGTGCGCTGCGCCGGGGAGGAGCTCACCTACGCCGAGCTGGACCGCCGAGCGGGACGGGTCGCCGGGCTGCTCCGCAGGCACGGAGTGTCCGTGGGCGAGAAGGTCGGGCTGTACTTCGAGCGGGGCGTCGACTTCATCGTCGCGCTGCTCGGCGTCGCACGGGCGGGCGCCTGTTATGTGCCTCTGGACCCGGCGCTGCCCGAGTCGCGCATCCAGTACATGATCGAGAACTCCGGCATGCGCGCCGCGCTCACGAACGTGGAATGGCGGGTCCCCCGTGCCGTTCGGGTGCTCCACGTGCGCGATGGCGAGGACGAGCCGGTGGCCGAGGGGTCCTTCGGGGAGCCCGACGGCCTGCTGTACGCGATGTACACCTCCGGTTCGACGGGTGTGCCCAAGGGCGTGGAGGTCACCCACGAGGCCGTGGCCAGGATCTGTTTCGATCCGGTCGTGGTGGTGGAGCCCGGCGACGTGGTGTCGCACATCGTGCCCATCTCCTTCGACGCCTCGACGTTCGAGATCTGGGGCGCCCTGCTCAACGGCGCGACCTTGGCGGTGGCCTCGGCGCGGGAGATGGAGCAGCTCGACCTCATGTCCATCCTGCGCGAGAACGGCGTCACCGTGTCGGTCGTCACGTCGGGCCTGTTCCATCAGGTGGCGGAGGCCGCGCCGGAGGTGTTCGCGGGGCTGCGGATGCTGCTGTGCGGTGGCGACGCGCTGTCGATCAG
>NZ_QNFZ01000087.1 GCF_003313395.1 Nonomuraea lactucae
CTGATCGACAGCGCGTCGCCACCGCACAGCAGCATCCGCAGCCCCGCGAACACCTCCGGCGCGGCCTCCGCCACCTGGTGGAACAGCCCGGAGGTGACCACCGACACGGTGACGCCGTTGCCCCGCAGGATCGAGACGAAGTCGAGCTGCTCCATCTCCCGCGCCGAGGCCACCGCCAAGGTCGCGCCGTTGAGCAGCGCCCCCCAGATCTCGAACGTCGAGGCGTCGAAGGAGATGGGCACGATGTGCGACACCACGTCGCCGGGCTCCACCACCACGACCGGATCGAAACAGATCCTGGCCACGGCCTCGTGGGTGACCTCCACGCCCTTGGGCACACCCGTCGAACCGGAGGTGTACATCGCGTACAGCAGGCCGTCGGGATCGCCGGCGACCTCCTCGGCGACCGGCTCGTCCGCGTCCGGCAGGCCGAGCACCCGCGCGCCGGTGGTGTCAAGCTCCGGCGGCCAGGGGGCGTTCGACACGACCGTGGTGATGCCGGAGTTCTCGATCATGTAGCGGAGGCGGGACTCGGGCTGGGCCGGGTCGAGCGGGACGTAGGCGGCTCCGGCCTGGGCCACGCCGAGCAGCGCGACGATGAAGTCGATGCCCCGCTCGAAGTGCAGGCCGACCTTGTCCTGCACGGCGACGCCGTGGCGGCGCAGCATTCCCGCGACCTGCCCGGCGCGCCGGTCGAGCTCGGCGTAGGTGAGCTCCTCGCCGGCGCAGCGCACCGCGCACTTGCCGGGGTGGCGCCGCGCCTGAATCTTGAACAGCTCCGGCAGGGTCGCCTTGGGCACCTCGGTGGTCGCGGTCTCGTTCCAGCCGACCAGCATGCGCTGAAGGTCCTGCTCCGACTGCAGCGGGACGTCGCGCACCTTCGCGTCGGGGTCGGCCGCGACCACGCCCAGCACCCGGCGGTACTGGTCGAAGAGCCGCTCGACCGTCGCCTTGTCGAAGGCGGCGGTGGAGAACTCCACCGCGACCGCCATCTGGTCTTCCAGGTCCACCGAGAACATGAGCGGGTAGCGGCCCTGCTCGAACATCAGCAGCGCGTCGAACCCCTCGGCCTCCGCCGCGGTCAGCTCCTGCTGGCCCTCGATGGCCGTGGCCTCCTCGGGCAGGTTCTGGAAGGCGACGATGCTGTCGAACAGTGACGTGCCCCTCGGGATCGGCGAGTAGCGCTGGATGTCGAGGAGCGAGGTGTACTCGAACCGCTGCAGGGCGATCTGGCCGTCCTGCATCTCCCGCAGCCAGTCGATGAACGGCGTGTCGGCGGGGACCGTGGCCCGCACCGGGAGCGTGTTGATGAACAGGCCGACGATCGACTCCATGCCGGCGAGCTCGGCCGGGCGCCCGGAGACGGTGAGGCCGAACACGACGTCGCTCTCGCCGCTGTGGCGCGACAGGAGCAGCGCCCAGCCGGCCTGCATCACGGTCCCGAGCGTCACCCGGGCGCGCCTGGCCAGCCGTTCCAGCCCCGCGGTCACCTCGGGCGAGAACTCCATGATCAGGTAGTCGGAGTCCCAGTGCTCGGCGACCGCCCGATCGACCGGCAGCGGCGTCGGGGCCTCGAAGCCGGCCATGTACCCGCGCCAGAACTCCTCCGCCTCGCGCTTGTCGCGCTCGGCCATCCAGGCGATGAGGTCCCGGTACGGCGGGGCGGCCGGCAGCGCCACCTCCTGCTGTGCGCGCAGGCTCTCGTACGCCCGCGCCACCTCGTCCATGACGATGGACACGCTCCACCCGTCGGCGCAGATGTGGTGGAACGTCCAGACCATCCACGACCGCTCGTCGCCGCACTCGATGACGTACACGCGCATCAGCGGCGCCGCCGTCACGTCGAAGCCGCGGTCGCGGTCGGCGCGCAGCAGCTCCTCCAGGCGGGTCTGGTGCTCGTCCCCGTCCGCGGTGTCCGACCAGTCGAGCACCTCGAACGGGACGGTCAGCTCGGCGTGGACGATCTGCAGCGGCTCCATCACGCCTTCCCAGGCGAAGCTGGTCCGCAGCGCCGGGTGCCGCCCGACCACGATGCGCCACGCCTCCCGTAGCGCGTCCGCGTCCAGCCTCCGCCCGGTGAACTCGCGCAGCTCCTGCGCCCAGTAGACGCCGCTGGCGTCCTCGGGCGCTTCCAGCGTGTGGAAGAGCATGCCCTGCTGGACCGGGGTGAGCGGGTAGACGTCCTCGATCCGTCCGGCCCCCGCCACCAGCGCGTCCAGCGTGCCCTGATCGAGCCCCGCGAGCGGGAAGTCGGAGGGCGTGTAGCCGCCGGCCTCGGGCGACAGGCAGTGGCTCACCAGTTCCGTGACCGCCTGCGCGTGGGCGTTCGCGACTCGTTCGATGGTCTCCGGCCGGTGCCGGGTGGTGCTGTAGTGCCACTCGAACGCCATCCGGCCGTCGGGGGTGCGCAGGACCTCGATCCGCAGCGGGTACGGCCGGTCGGCGGCCGGGCCGTACAGGTGACCGGTGACGATCCCGGTCGTGACGGGTGCGCCGAGGTCGGTGAAGAGGATCTCCGCGTCCCGCGCCTGCGGTAGGTGGCCGGTCAGGTGGCGCAGGGCGCCGTACCCGATGCCGCCGCCCGGGACGGCGCGGAGCTGCTCCTTGACGGACTTGAGGAGACCGGCCGGGTCGGCCGGGTCTGCGGCGGACAGCCTGACCGGGAAGGCCGAGGCGAACCAGCCGACGGTCCGCGACAGGTCGACGTCCTCGGTCACCGCCTCCCGGCCGTGGGTCTCCACGTCGATCGTCACCGCGCCGGTGCCCGCCCAGGCGGTGAGCGTCCGCAGGAGCGCCGCCAGGAGCAGGTCGTCGACCTGGGTGCGGTACGTCTCGTTGGCGCGGGTCAGCAGGGCCGAGGTGGTCTCGGCGTCCAGGGTGACCCGGACCACGCCGGGCTCGCCGGTCTCGCTGACGTGGTCGACCGGCACCGCGAAGCCTTCGAGCTGCCGCTCCCAGTAGGGCAGTTGCGCGCGTACCTCGTCGGAGGCGGCGTAGCTCCGCAGCTTCTCGGCCCACTGCTGGAAGGAGGTCGTCTTGGGCGGCAGCGGCTCACCCCGGTAGGCGCGGTCGAGGTCCTCCAGCAGGACGTTCCACGACACGCCGTCCATCACCAGGTGATGGACCGTGACGCCCAGCCAGCCGGGCTCGGCTCCCCGATCGAAGTAGGCGACCTTGATCAACGGCCCGTCGGCCAGGTTCAACGGAGTCCGCGCGGTGCGTTCGGCGGCCTGCGCCTCGTCCATCCCGGTGGCGTCGACGACGGAGAAGAGCTCGGCGTCCTCGCGGGCGGCGTTGTGCTGGACCCACGTGTCCTGCTCCGGGTCGTGGCTGAGCCGCATGCGCAGCGCGTCATGGTGGGCGACCAGCGTCTGGACGGCCCTGGCCAGCGCCGCGGGATCGATGCCCGGAGCGAGCCGGAGCACGCCGGCCCAGGTGCCGTGCTCGGCGAACCGGTGCTGGGGCGATGTCAGTGGGACGGTGCCGGTGACGGTGCCCTGCTCGGCCAGCACCGGGCTGATGGCCTGCCGGACCGCGGCGGCCAACTC
>NZ_QNFZ01000089.1 GCF_003313395.1 Nonomuraea lactucae
AGAGCCCGAGCACCTCGCGGCCGGTCGCGCCCAGCTCGCCGAGCGCCTCGCGCACCAGCGCGGCCAGCTCCTCGTCCGCGGAGTCGTCGAGGGTGGGCGCGGGTAGCGTGCCGCGCGCCGGGCCGCCACTCCGGTGGGCCAGGCGCGCGACGGCCTGGAACCTGGTCAGCGCGTACAGCCATGCCCGCACCCTGGCGGTCTCCCTGAGCCGGTCCACGCGTCCGTGCGCGGTGACGAGGGCGTCGTGCACGGCGTCGGCCGCGGTGTTCCCCTCCCTGGTCAGCGAGTACGCGTAGTCGTACAGGCGCTCGGCGTAGGCGTCGTGGAGCAGGGCGGGGGCGTCGGCGTCGCCGCGCCGCAGCGCGTCCACCAGCCGCTGATCACCGGCGCGGTCGACAGTCGGCCATCCGGGCACGAATCCTCCCCGCAACTCGTACGAAGACCCCCACGCGCCTAGGACGCCGCCCCGCTCAGCGGGGTTGACCAGAAGCCACGACTCCATGCCGAACAGGCATGACTGGAGCAAACAGTGGCGAATGTGGCGGGAGTAGCGAAGAGCGGACCACGGCCGGCCGTCAAGGACGGAAGGCGATCACCCGTCGCACTTGGGGGCGCAGAGGCGGCGCTCCATGCCCTGGAGGAAGAAGTCGCGTACCTGGAGGATGTTCTTGGCGATGTACGCGTCGCCGCCGGTGGCCTGGGCGAGGGCGTCCATCTGCTGCTTGCCCTTGGGCGCGTCCGGCCCGAACGCGATGAGGATGATGCTGACCGGCCGCTTCGGGTTGTAGGTCTTCTTGAGGAAGGACAGGATCTGCGCGTTGGTGACGCCGCCGTCGGGGTCGTCGTTGCCCGCGCCGTCCGTGAGGATCAGGATCGTGTTGATCTTGTCCTGCTGGTACGACTCGGTCATCTCGGTGTAGGCGGCCTTGAGCGTGTCGTTCAGGCCGGTGTCGCCCGTCGCCTTGGCCTGGATGGTGCCGAGCTGCTTGATCAGCATGTCCTTGCGCAGGACGCCGTTGACGGTCTCGGTCAGCGGGCCCACCGAGACGGCCTCGCGCCAGTCCTTGCCCTGGCCGTCGAGGTGCGTGGAGAACGCCCAGACGCCGATCTCCGAGTCCGCGGCGAACAGGCCGAGGCCCTCCGTTGCGATCTTGGAGATGGCCTGCATGCGCGTCATGTTCGTGCCCGGGACGGGCAGCGCCATCGTGCCCGAGACGTCGAGCAGGGTGAGCATGCGGCTGCCCAGGTTGAGCCTGGACCACGTCTGCGCCATGCGCGCCACGGTCTTGACGTCGGGCTTGGGCAGCGCCTCCGGCGGCGTCGGTGTGAAGCCCCTGTCCTTGGTCAGCGTGTCGCCCGCCTTGCCGTCGGGGGTGCGGAAGCCCTGGCCGCGCAGCACCCTGGCGGCGGACTCGGTGGCGAGCTCGCGCTTGAAGTCGGCCGCCGCCTTCTGCACGGCCAGGTCCTTGGCGACGACCACGATGGGGTAGTCGAGGTTGTACGTGCCCTCGGCGGGATAGAGCGGCACGACCTGGGAGTCGGGCTTCTTGGAGTTGTGCAGGTAGACGCTCTGCTCCGAGGCGACGCCGACCGGGACCTTGCTGCCGGACCTCACGGTGAGGCTCGCCAGCAGCGCGCCCGGGTCGGAGACGAGCTGGCCCGAGAGCTCCTTCAGCGCGCCCACCAGCGCCTTGTCCTGGCCCGCCTCCTTCGCCGAGCCGGCGGCGGCGATCAGCGCGGCCATGCCCGCGGAGTTCTTCTGCGGGTCGAGGGCGAGCACGCGGACCTTCTTGCCGGGGCCGTCGGGGTTGGCCACGTTCGCCGCCGCGATCATGCCCGCCCAGCTCGGCTGGAGGCTGCCGGCGAGCTTGGCGGCCCACGCCTTGGCCGTCACGAGCACGACGGGGGAGGAGGCCACCGAGCCGGAGGGCTCGGGCACCGCGGCCACGCCGGCGGGCTCGCTGCGCAGCCGGGCGATGACGAGGCTGGAGTCGGCCACCCACACGTCGGCGTTCGCCTTGCCGGCGACCAGCGAGTTCGCCGTCCGGGCCGCCGACTCCCTCGCCACCGTCACCTCGACGCAGCGGCTGTCGATGGAGTGCAGCGCCTTGTTGTAGGTGGTGGCGATCTTGTTCAGGGCCGGCTGGACGTCCGGGGTGGCGACGACGCGGAGCGGGAGCTTGCCCGCCGAGCAGTCGTGGTCGCGGTTGAAGATCACGAACGCCGCCACGCCGAGCAGCACGGCGAGCGCGACGGCCCCGGCGAGCGGGACCAGCACCCTGCCCCGGCCGCCGCGGGCGGCTCGTCTGCGAGGTGCGGATTCCTGGGCTCGGTAGCCGCCGTCGAACTCGTCTGTGCGGTGTCGCCCCACGATGTCCTCTTAGGTGAGTCGTGACCTTCCGGAGACCCTAGCGGGAGATGCTCCGCAATACTTCCGGAACGATACTCAATGCGCTTGCTGTGGCAAAACAGCCGTTTTGGTGTGCTAACTACGGAGCGTCAGCCTCAATGGCAGCATGCGTGACCGTGCCAGGCGCGCATTCCCTCCCGTACGGCGACCACCGCGAGGGCCACGGCCATGGCCGGATCGACCCACCACCAGCCGAGAGTGTTGAGCCACAGACCCGCAAGCACGCCGGCCGCCATCACCGCGCAAATGAGGTTCTGCGTGCCCTCCCCGGACGTGGACGGGGACGTGAGTCGCGCGCCCAGCCGCCGCTTGGCCAGCCCCAGCGCCGGCATGCCGACCAGGCTCACGGACGTGACCACGATCCCCAGCAGGCTCGGCTCGGCCCGGTGCCCGGCCCCGAGGTCGTACGCGACGTGGAGCACCAGGTAGGGGGCCAGCACCCAGAAACTCAGCGCGACCGCCCGCCGCGCCCGGTGCTCCGCGCCGGGCGACAGCGTCCGCGAGCCGGTGAACCGCCACACCACGATCAGGCTCGCCGCTGCCTCCACCAGCGCCGACAGCCCCCAGCCGATCAGCGCGACCGAGTGCGCCGCCACCCCCGCGACCAGCCCTAGCGAGCTCTCCAGCCCCAGCCACACCAGTGTGGCGAGCGAGAGCGAGCGCGCCGCCCTGGCCGCCCGCAACCAGTCGGCTGACGCGGCCGGATGCGCGTGAACCCGCTGAACAGGCACCTTGAACCTCCGAATCCTCGACGCCCGGCCGGCGACTGCGGTATGTAGCATACCTGTTACTTAGAGTGATTTTGGTGGTCAGGAGCAAAGGCCGGCCGGATAATCATCAATGATCGATCACGGGGGAGGGCAGGTCTGTGCCGTTCACGCCCAGTCACATCGCGGCGGTGCTTCCGCTGGCGTCGTCCGAGCGAGCCCGCCGCCTGGTGGATCCATGGGCGCTGACCATCGGCGCCATGGTGCCCGACCTGCCGATCTTCCTGCCGTTCCTGGCCACCCTGCTGCCCGATTACGCCGACTGGCACTCCTGGCGCGGCGTGCTCACCATCGACCTGGCGGCGGTGGTGGTGCTGCTGGGCCTGTTCCACAAGGTGTTCAGGGACCCGCTGATCTCCCTCCTCCCTCCGGCGTTCGCGGGCCGCGCCGCCGCACTGGCCCCGTCGTGGCAGTACGTCAGGCTGCTGCCGATCGTGGCCGGCGCCGTGATCGGGGCGGGGAGCCACGTGCTGTGGGACTCGTTCACCCACTCCACCGGCCCCGCGGAGTGGGGCGACTGGCTCTCCTACCAGGTGCTCGGCGTCATCAGGCTCTTCCGCCTGCTGCAGTACCTGTCGTCCGTCGTCGGCCTGGCCATCGTGGGGTGGTGGGTCTGGCGCCGGCTGTCGCGGATGGCGGCCTCGCCCGTGCCCGCCCACCTGCGGCTCTCCCCGAACGTGCGGCTGGGGGTCCTGGCCGCCGCCTCCGCCGGCACGGTCGCGGGCGCTTTCCTCTGGCCCCGCGTGGATCCGCCCGACCCCGTCCTCGGCCTGCCGAGCGTGATCACCAAGGTGGGCGCGGGCACGGTGGTCGGCCTCTGCCTGGTGCTCACCTGCTACACGCTCACCTGGCACGCCGGCCGGCTGGTGACGGCACCGGAGCACACCTGAGGCGTCGCGCGTGGGGCGGTGTCCCGCGGTGCCCGAGGTGGCAGGATCGGACCGTGCTCGAGTACGTGACCGACGCGGCCGACCCTCGCCTGGCCGACTACACCCGGCTCCGCGACGTGGAGCTGCGCAAGAGCCTGGAGGCCGAGCGCGGGCTGTTCCTGGCCGAGGGCGAGAAGGTGATCAGGCGCGCCATCGCCGCCGGCTACCCCGTCCGTTCGGTCCTGACCACCCGCCGCTGGCTGGAGCCGCTCGCCGACGCGCTCGGGGACGCCGTCGTGTACGTGGTCAGTGACGAGACCATGTCGGGCATCGCCGGTTTCCAGGTGCACCGGGGCGCGCTCGCCTCCATGGAACGCCGCCCGCTCCCGCCCATGGAGGCCGTCCTGACGGGCACACCGGACCCCCGGCGCGTCCTCGTCCTGGAGGACCTGGTCGACCACTCGAACGTCGGTGCGATCTTCCGGTGCGCCGCCGCGCTCGGAGTCGACGGGATCGTGCTGTCGCCGCGCTGCGCCGACCCGCTCTACCGGCGGGCGGTGAAGGTGTCGATGGGGGCGGTGTTCTCCATCCCGTACGCGCGGATGGACAGCTGGTACGACGGGCTCTCCCGGATGCGGGAACTGGGCTACCAGACGCTGGCCCTGACCCCGGACCAGACGGCTGCACCGATAGACACGGTCAAGATGGGCGATCGGGTGGCTCTCCTGCTCGGGGCGGAGGGCGATGGCCTGTCGTCCCGCTGGCTGAAGGAGGCCGACGAGGCGGTGTGCATCCCGATGAGCGCGACGGCGCTGGATGCCGGCGTGGACTCCCTGAACGTGGTAGCCGCCGCCGCAATTGCGTGCCACGGGCTGATGCGGAGCAGCACACGGTCGTAGAACGGGTGACTACTGGACCGGGCGCTGTCACGCAGCGGCTGGTGCCAAGCCGGATAGGTCTATCGACCGATGCCGCCATGGCGGCCGTTTGTGAGACTTGACGCCACAATGTCCGGCGGCGATGGCCGCAACTCTGGATGGCGCCCTGGAACCTCGCCGGCAGACCGATCTGGTCCCCTGTCCGTGCCGGTCCTACCTCCGTTCCTGCACGGCACCGCCAGTGAAACAGTAAGGACCAGTGTGCGCACATTGATCAAGGCGGTATTACCAGCCACCGCGGCCGTGACGACAAGGATGGCCGAAGGACTCGCCCGGTCAGGCGGTCGCGCGGTTGTCGCCGGGCTGCTGTTACTCGGTGTCGTCGTTCTCCCGGCCTCGCCCGCCGCGGCTGCCGCCGACCCGCCGCGCGCGCTGCCGCAGAACGCCACTGCGGCGGACCTGAAGTGGCAGCCGACCCTCGACTACGACACCGACAGCTGCTACAACGTCCCGGCCATCGGGCCTGACGGCCGGATCTCCGAGGGCCTGGACAACCAGAACACCACCAACACGGGCGACTGCCGCGACCAGTCAGACCTGGACAACACCAACGCCTACTCCCGCCAACGGTGCAACTCCGGCTGGTGCGTCTATCTCTACGACTACTACTTCGAAAAGGACGTCATGACCCAGAACGTGGCAGGCCCGGGGGCCGGTGGCCACGTGCACGACTGGGAACACATCGCGGTCTGGGTCCGCGACGACAAGGCCGAGTACGTCGCCACGTCGGCGCACGGCCACTATGAGATCAGAGGCGCCGACCAGGTCCGCTGGGACGGCACCCACCCTAAGATCGTGTACCACAAGGACGGCACCTTCACCCACGCCTTCCGTTTCGCCACAGAGGGCGACGAACCGCCCGAGAACCACTCCGGCCAGTGGCGGCGCTCGACACTGGTCTCCTACAACGGCTTCCCGAGCGGACTTCGCGACAAGCTGTTCGGCCACGACTTCGGTAGCGCCACGATCGGGATCAAGGACGACACGTTCGCGAGCAACCTCGAAAGCGCCAACACCGCCATCACCCTTGAGTGCATGGTCACCGGCACCGGCGCCACGATCTGCAGCGAGAAGGAAAAGACCGTGATCGAGTTCGACTTCGACTACGGCCGGGACGAGGGCTCCCCCGGTGACCCGAACCCCCCGCCCGACCCGGGCGGCGACGACCCGGAGGAACTCACCGGCGCGAAGCTGAGGGTGATGCCGTTGGGTGACTCGATCACCCACGGCATCGGCAGTTCCACCGGCGCCGGTTACCGGCTCCCGTTGCAGGCTTCGCTGACCAGGCTGGGGGCTGCCGTGGACATGGTCGGCACCCTGAACGACGGGCCGTCAGGAACGAGCGCGGACCTCGACCACGAGGGTCATTCCGGTCGGCGGATCGACGAGATCGCGCACTTCGCGGCCTGTGCCGTTCCCAGGTACCGGCCCAACCTCGTGACGCTGCACGCCGGCACCAACGACATGAACCAGGATTTCGCGCTGTCGAGCGCGCCGCAACGGCTGGGCGACCTGATCGATCAGGTCCTCAAGGACGCCCCCGAGGCGACGGTGCTCGTCGCCACCCTGGTGCCGTCGACGAAGGACGGCCTCCAACCGCGGATCGATTCCTACAACGCCAGGATTCCCGCGATCGTCAAGCAGCGCCGGGACCAGGGCAAGCACGTGCTGCTCGTCGACATGGGGGCGGTGAGCACCGCCGATCTGGCCCAGCCGGCGCATCCCGACGACAACGGCTACCTGAAGATCGCTGAAGCCTTCACCAAGGGCGTCCTGGACGCCGACCGCGAAGGCTGGCTCAAGGATCCGGGGGCCGAGGGCACCTCTGGAGGGTGCGCGACTCAGGACGCCGAGAGCGCGCTCGGGCCCGGTTGGCGCGCCCTGGGGGTGATCGCCCCCGGCATGAGCCAACCGGCGGGCCACACCGACCTGGTCGAACTCAACGGCGACAACCGCGGCGACTATGTGCGGATCGCCGCCGACGGCTCGGTGCGGGCGGCGCTGAACACCCCGGCCGAGCCCGGCCAGCCCCACTGGGTGGACCAGGGCATCATCTCACCCGGTCGCGGCCACGGCCCCGAGGCGGTCCGCTTCGCCGACGTCAACGGCGACGGCCGCGACGACTACCTGCTGGTCGGCGAGGCGGGATCGGTACGGGCCTGGCAGAACAACGGCCCCGGCGGCGCCGACGGCCCCTACCACTGGAGCGACCTGGGCGTCATCGCCCCGGGCGTCTCCGGCATCAGACGCGAAGCTCTCCGCTTCGCCGACGTCAACGGCGACGGACGCGACGACTACCTGCGCACCAGCGACACCGGAGCCATCCACGCCTACATCAACACCCAGACCAGCGCGGGAGTGATCCACTGGGTCGAACGCCTGAACTGGGCGCCCGGCGTCTGGTACGGCTCCCGCGACAAGCTCAGGCTCGCCGACGTCAACGGCGACCGCAAGGCCGACTATCTGATGGTCGACAGCACCGGCAGAACCCACGCCTACTTCAACGACGGCGGCGGAGGCGGCGGCGGCTTCACGCCGTACCTGAACTTCGTCAACGCGACCGGATACCCCGGAGACAAGTCCACCTTCCGCGACATCAGCGGCGACGGCAAGGCCGACTACGTCGTGATCTACGACGGAGGCTCCATCCGCGCCTGGCTCAACAGAGGAGGCAACACCGGCGGGTCGTGATCCGAGGCCGCACCGACCGGTGGCGGGAACGGGCATCGGGCTGTCGCCCGACGTCCGGCCCGGGTGTGAGCACATCCCCATACTCACACCCGGGCCCTGCCACGGCGACAGGTCGCGCGCCCCGCCACCGTCCGACGTCGCGTCACACGAGCCGCTCCTCGTCCGGTGGCGGGTAAGGCACGGTCGCCCTGTCGTCGACCGGCATGCCGGACTCCACCCAGGCCAGCAGCGTGGTGCCGGGACAGTCGGTGTCGCCGACGTGACTGTGGCCCCGCTGGGCGAGGACGCGGCCGGCCTTGGCGCACGCCTCGTCGTACAGAGCGCGGATCGACTCCTTCGCGGCCTCGGTCGGGCTGTTCACGCCGATGTAGGCACAACCGATGCCGGTGATGTTGTGGTCGCTGGCATGGGCCCCGCGCACGAGCCAGCCGCGGCCCTCGTACACGGTGCCGTCGTCCCGCACGAGGAAGTTGTAGCCGATGTCGTTCCAGCCCCGCTCGTCCATGTGGGTGTCCTGGATGGACCGCGGCGTCTGCGTGGTCGGCCCCTCGGTGCGGTGCACGATGAACTCGGTGCGTTGCGGCCACGCCACCTGCTCGACCTCGTCCGGGTCCCTGGGCGGGCGGGCGTTCCAGCCGGCTCGGCCTACGACAGCGATCCCCATTGTCTCCTCCTAGCCTCTCCATGCTGGTTTCCGCAGGTTAAGCCGCAGAGGGGCGGTAAGAGTGGGTGGCGCGGCGCGGGATGCCTGGTTCATTGGCCGGAGTTCATCATGGCTTTGGTCGCGAGGCCACGTCATTGCCCGGTGGAGGTCGTGGACCTGGGCAGCTCCACGATGCTCACGGTGGAGCTCAGCATCCCTTCCCCGCTGACCGCGTGGCCGTCGTCGTCCTTCCACACCTCGAAGTGGTGCCGTCCCCCCGGGACGCCGGCCCACTCGTGGTACTGCCAGGAACCGCAGGCGAACCGCGCGGTGTGACCGTCCGGGCGGACCGCGATCCGATACGAGGTGACTCCTCGCGGGCAGGTGAGTCTCGCCCAGATCCGGATGTCGCCAGGAGCCGTCTGGGTCCATTGGCGTGAGAGCAGCCGGAGGGTCATGCGTTCGATGGTCCAGCGGAAGCCGTGTCCCGTCGTCGCGGGGCCCGGACTGGTCGTGGACAGGGCGGTCGGGCCAGTTTCGGGAGGTGGGCCCGTCTCGCCCCGGATTCCGGGCAACCACAGGGCCGCGCTCGCCGCCACGCCGCCCGCGATCGCAGTCGCCGTCAGGATGGCCGTCAGGATGTACGGCTTCCGGCGTGGCCGCACCGGCCCCGTGTCGTCAGGCGGCGTGCCGGCGGACGTGGTCTCGACCGATCGCCTGATCTCCCGCCAACGTTCCTCCCACGGACCTGGATCGCCGTCGCACGCCGTCACGTACGCCGTGACGAACTCCAGCGGCGGCAGGTCCGCCGGGCTCAGTCGCCGGGACACCGTGCTCGGGTGGTAGCCCATGCGGCGGCCCACCTCCTCCAGCGACAGGGTTCCCCGCAATTTCCGCAGATCGTCGGCCAGCTCCGCGACAGGCCCCGAGCTGCGGTCGATCGGGCGGTCCTTGCGTCCTCCCCGAGCCACGCGTCCCTCCATCGGTGCCGGAGTTGTTGCGGATGTTGCTGCCTTTGGTGCGCAGGTCGAAAGGGGTGCAAACGCCAGTCACATGTCAGAGCGTCGGTGTGAGCGTCGGTGGCGCGCCAGTCACTGGCCGACCCGACCGTCATCTTCCCATCTGCGTCAAGGAAGGAGAACACATGACGAAGACGTCCTCTCGCCTGCGTTCGTGCGTCGCCGCGGCGGTGACCGCCGCCACTCTGGCAGGCGGGCTCGCCATCGCCCAGACCGGTGGCGCCGCCGCGGCCACCGCCACCGCCGGTCCTCGCTGCGCGCGTGTCGCCCATTGGGTGCACTGGTTCAGCCAGAGCGTGCGGATCACCAACAACTGCCGGTACACCGTCACCGCCGTGGTCCGCCACGCCAAGGGACCGGACAGCCCGTGCTACATCATCAGGCCGGGCAAGTCGCGCAAGTACACCTGGCCGCGCTTCAGGCAGTCGTTCCAGGGAATCCGCTGGGATTGCGCCTGACTCACCCTGCTCCGAGGCCCCTGCTCCGACGCGCGACCGGCTTCGCCGGGGGCCAGCCGGTCGCGTGGCCGGTGTCGGCGCAGCAGGGAGTCGGGTCCGGCACCTCGAAGGGCGCCACGCGGCCGCCCGCCACCGGCACCGTGACCAGTGTCAGCAGTCCGTCCTGCCACAGCGGGCGGACGAAGTCACGGGTCTCGAGCTCCGTGCCGGGCTCGGGCGGCGGGCCGCCGAGTCCCGTCACCCGGTCGACGGCGCTCAAGGCGGTCACCTCGGCGACGGTGAGGGTGCCGGTCAGCCGCTCCACCCCCGGATAGAACACCGCCCGGCCGGACCGGCGGGTCGCGTGCTCGGCCGCCGCGTGTCCGGCCGCGTCCCGCAGGTCCGGCGGCACGGACGTGAGATGGGCCGGCGGCTCGGCGTTGGCGGCCAGGCTGATGGCGACGTGCGGGTACGGCACCCGCACCAGGTGCGTGCAGGCCACCAGGCCCGGGAGTTCGAGCGGGCGCACGACCTCGCGCAGCCAGTGCTCGGCGTCCCGGACCGTACGGTGCCCGAAGCTGAGCCCGATCAGGCCTTCGCGACCGGTCAACTCGGCAGGACCCAGATCGGGTTGGCGTAGAACCACAGGTCCTGCCAGGGGTCGGCGTTGCCGACGACGTCCAGGGCCGGTCCTGCGGGGTCCACCTCGGCGCCCATCAGGCCCGGGGCGCCGCGCCGGCCGTCCGTGCCCCGGATCCGGAAGTAGAACGGCTCGCTGACCTGCCCGAAGGAGTAGGTGAACGAGACCCGGCCGCTGGCCCGGCCGACCTCGAAGGACTTCACCACGCGGGTGGCCGGGGCGGTGAACGTGTCCGGGTCGGCGGCCGGCCCGGTCACGGCGCCGGCGATCACGTCGACCCTGGCCAGCACCGGCACGAACTGTGACCAGTTCGGCGTGCGGGCCAGGTCGATGTCGATGGTCGCCTCCACGTTCGTGCCGCGCTTGACCCGCATGACGCCGCCCAGCGGCGTGCCGGAGCTCGCGCGCCGGTCGCCGGCCTCCCGCGCGCGGACGTCGAGCCCGCTGATCAGGCCGCCGTGGTCGACCCAGACGCGACCGGCGCGCAGCCCGTCCATGACCGCGCGGTAGCTGAACGATCTCGCCCCGACGTGGGTGCGGCTGTACTGGCCGGGCCAGTAGTCGCCGGCCTCGGTGAGCGGCGGCCCGTAGACCGGGTCCTCGTACCTGCCGTTGGCGTTGAAGTCGCCGCCGGGCCCGCGCTGGGAGGTGTCCAGGTAGTTGGCGTGGGAGTCGGAGTTGGCAGTGATCCACCACGCCTTGCCCTCCGCCAGGAGGCTGTCCCAGAGCCCTCCGACAGTGGCGGTCATCCAGTCGAAGCCGCCCCAGGTCCGGTAGCTCTCCAACGGGTAGCCGGGAAAGGAGTTGGCGGACGGGTTGTTGTCGTAGAAGCCGCGAGCCCGGCCGGCCGTCGCCCGCGGCAGGCCCGCTGCCTGGTGGCCGGGGGCGCCCTCCATGCCGATCGCCACGGTGGGATCGGCCTCACGCCAGCCGCGCAGCTCGTGGGGCGAGTCGATGCCGCGCCTGGCCGGGTGGTTGGCCAGGAAGAGCGCGCCCTCGACCCGGCGCCTGCGTACCTGCTCGCCGAGGAATCTGATCCCGGCGACGGCGAGCGCCTCGTTGGCGGGGGTCGAGTCGCCGGCGCCCTTGACGCTGCCGTCGAAGGCGTTCTCGAACTCCTTGAGCACCGCCACCTCGTTGCGCCCCGGGTGGACGAAGACGGTGGCGTGCTCGGCGGCCGGGATGTTCCACTCCAGCCCCTGGTAGACGAGCAGGTTCTTGAGCTGTTCGCGGGTCTGGACGATGTCCGGGTTGACCTTCTCGACGCCGATCTTGGCGTGCGCGGCGCTGCCGTGGTCGGTGACGACCATCCAGTCCAGACCGTGGGCGTAGGCGTGCCGGGCCTGGTCGAACACCCGGTACTGGCCGTCCGAGCTGTACTGGGTGTGGATGTGGTGGTCGCCGGCGAGCCACCGGAAGCCGCCGCGGGCGTAGCGGTCCTGTTCTCCCACGGGGTCGTGCGCGTGCGCCGCCTGCGTGGTCGCCAGCGCGGTCGCCGCGACACCGGCGCCGAGCAGGCCGGTGCGCCGCAGGAAGCGGCGGCGTGAGACGTCCTCGGGCGACAGCTCGTCCTCCGGCACGGACTGGTCCAGAGCCGGGGGCAGGTCCTCACCTGTCAAGTGATCGTGGTCATGATGGTGGTGCGGGTGGCCGTGGCCCATGTGCTGCTCCCTGGAGGGGTGGAAACGCAGGGGACAATCTGGCCAGGCATCGCGAACGGCGAATGATCAAACTGTGACATCCGCGCGAACATGCGGATGCGGGCTGGGCGCGCACCCGCGGAGTTGAGGAGTCGCCAGGAGGGCTGACCTCAGCGGATCTGGTGGCCGTCGGGGAAGTCAGTGGACCGCGAAAGCTCCTCCCAGGCGTGGATGTCGGCGTCGACCGCCGCCCGCCCGGCGGCGACCAGGCGCAGCGCGTCCGAGCCGAGGACCAGGTGGGCAGGCGGATCCGGGGCGTCCAGAACGCGCAGGATCGCGCCCGCGGCCTTGGCCGGGTCGCCCAGCTGACGGCCGCTGGCGGCCTGCCGCGCCTCACGCAGCGGGTCGAACAGTTCGTCGTAGTCGGCGATGGACCGCTCGGCGCGCACCATCGACCGCCCCGCCCAATCGGTACGGAACGATCCGGGTTCGACCGCGGTGACCCGGATGCCGAGCCCGGCGACCTCCTTTCCCACCGCTTCGACGATCGCCTCGAGCGCGTACTTGCTGCCGCAGTAGGCGGACAGGCCGGGCACGGTCATCAGGCCGCCCATCGAGGTGACGGCGAAGATGTGCCCGGCGCGGCGGGCCCGCATGTACGGCAGGACGGCCTTCATGGTCGCGACCACGCCGAACACGTTGACCTCGAACTGGTCGCGCAGATCCGCCAGCGACGTCTCCTCGAAGACCCCTTCGAGGCCGTAGCCGGCGTTGGCGATCAGGACCTCGATCGGCCCGACAGTGGCTTCCACCTCCTCGGCCAGCGCGAACACCGCTTCGTCGTCGGTGACGTCGAGCAGCCGCGCGTGGGCGCGTCCTGGTGCCAGGCGGGCGAAGGCGTCGGCGTCGTTCCGGCCGCGTACGGTGCCGACGACGGTGTGGCCGGCGTCCAGTGCTCCCTGGGCGAACGCGCGCCCCAGGCCGCGGCTGGCCCCGGTGATCAGGAAGGTCTTGCTCATGAGATGGAGGCTCCTTCAGGCACGGCTTCCGGACTGGCACAGATTCTACACGGCGCAGATTTTTTTCGACATCGCGTTGATTCCTCTGCGGTCGCAGTATCCTCGGCCTCATGGCGATGGAGAGGGCGACGCGCAGGCAGCGGGCCACCCCGCGCAAGGGCGATCTGCGCGAGCAGGCGATCCTGCGGGCGGCCGAGGAGCTTCTGGAGCGTGAGGGCGTCGAGCCGATGACCGTCGAGGCCATCGCCACAGGCGCGGGGATCTCGCGCGGGTCGCTGTACTTCTACTTCGGGTCCAAACAGGAGGTGCTCACTGCCCTGGTCGCCCGTACGCTCGCCGCGCTGACCGAGGACGCCACCGCCTTCACCGATGACGAGGCCACTCCGCCGCACGAGGCCATCGAGCACGCGATCAGCCGCACCGAACACATGTGGCGCGGGCACGGCCGGGTCATGCGCACGGCCGTCGACCACGCCGCCGTGATCCCCGAGATCGGCCACCTGTGGACCGCCACGGTGGCGACGTTCACGAAGGTGATGACCGGCGTTCTCGTCCGCGCTGGCATACCCGACGGCGACGGTCCGGCCGACGCCGCGGCGCTGGCGCACACCCTGTGCTGGATGACCGAACGCGCCTTCTACCAGGCAGCCGCCCAGCCCGTTCCCGACCTGCCCCGTGCCGCAGCCACGTGCACCGAGATCTGGTTCCGGGTGATAAACCACCGCGCGTAGCCGGGGGGCGCCCATTCGGGATGCCGAACGCCCATGGCGCCAAAGGAACGCATGAGGGAAGGGGAAATCGCTCAGGGGTGTACGCGGCTCTTTTCCGCTCGCCGGATCGACGGCACGGCGCACAAAAGGCAGGCCCCTGGAGAATGACGCGCGACCGGTGTCGCCATCATTACCAGGGGCCCACGCCTACCCACCGTCAGGGTCGAACGTCCTTACTTGTCGGACAGCTTGCGTCCCATGAACTTCGGATGCTCGGTCTCCCAGTAACGCCAGCCCTCGACCCGCGAGGGGACGTTGGCGATTCCGGTCGAGACCCGCCACTGGTTGCAGTTGCTGAGCTGGGCGAACTGGGACCAGCCGACGCGGTAGCCGAAGACGCGGTACCACATGTTGCCGTACATGCCCTTGCTGATCGTCTGCGTGTAGTCGTGTCCGGTGAAGACCATGTGCCGCAGTTCGAGGTGGGGCGTGACCGACTTCGACAGCGAGCGGACCACGTCGCCGACGGTGACCGAGCGGGACGCCGTCTTGTCCAGCTCCAGGAACGCGAGGACCTCGTGCTCCCGGGTGACCGAGACGGTCATCTCGCCGCCGGGACCGTCGATGAAGCGGGTGCGCGGAACGAAGAAGTTCCTCGGCGCGATGTTGTGGAACCTGAAGAAGTGCCTCGCCTCGCAGCGCCTGCCGCCGTCGACGTCGCCTACCGTCGTGGTCGTGGTGGTGGACGTGGTGGTGTTCTTGGGTTCGTCCTTGTCCCCGTCGGCGACCGCTGTCGGAGAGGTGCTCGCGGCGAGGGCCATGGAGAGGGAGCCGGCCATGGCGAACATCGCCAGTCTCTTAGTCGACCGGTGCCTCTGCGGCCGGCTGCCCTTGGTTGTGGCGTTCGTTCTGGGACTTTGCGTGAACATAGAGGTACCGTTTCTTTCGGAGCGCGGACGTGGCCGCGGCTAACCCTTTGGCCGGAAGACGGCCCATTCGTTGCCCGCTGGCGACCCAGCGTGACGGTAAAGATGCTTACAGCCCCCGTGACATTCTCGGCGACGCCACGCCGAAATGGACTTCCCCGTACAGGGAAAACATAGGTGAAAAAGCGTCAACGAATACGGCGTCGAGCGACATGCATTCAGTGGTTCGGATTGCGGCCGGGCGTGGCGGACTGCGTCACTTGTGACGGGCTTGCCGGTATATGTCCGATGCGCTTATCGGACCGGAAAATCAGCCTCAATGGGCACGAATGGCGGCATGCCTTCATGGCGCCTCGGGGTGGGGCGTATGCAAAAAACCGCACTTACCCGTATGAAGGCGCGCGAAATATGCGGCGGGCCCGCCTGTCGGTCCGCCCGCCTGTCGGTCTGTCGGGCGGAGGGCCGTTCAGCCGCGGGTGATCTGGGTGTCCGCGTAGTCGAGGAGCTCCTCTGCCGTGCTGAAGCGGCGCTCGTCCTGGTCGCCCAGGAGGACGCCGATCACGCGCCTGCCCCCGCGTTCGCCCGCGAACATGAGGCAGTAGCCCGCCGCGCTCGTGTAGCCCGTCTTGACGCCCAGCACGTCGTCCGCGCGCTGCAGCAGCTTGTTCGTGTTGCGCCAGGTGTGCGCCCGCTGCAGCGGCGTCTTGGCCACCCGGTGCACCTGGCGCGACACGATCGTCCTGAACGTCGGGTCGTCGAGGGCCGCCTTGGCCAGCCTGGCCTGGTCGACGGCCGTCGAGTGCCCGCCGCCCGAGGGGGTGGGCAGGCCGTCCGCGTTGGCGTAGCGGGTGTCGCGGAGGCCGAGGCGCCGCGCCGTGGCGTTCATCTTGGCCACGAACGCCGTCTTCCCCGGCCCGTACGTGCGCGCCAGCGCGTTGGCCGCGTCCGCGCCCGAGGGGAGCATGAGGCCGTACAGCAGGTCCCTGACCGTCACCCGCTCGCCCTTGGCCAGGGCCGCCGTGGTGGCGCCGTTGTCGGCCGCGTAGCGCACGTCGGCTCCGGTGATCTCGACCTTGTCGCCCAGGGTGGCCTCGCGCAGGACCACGTACGCCGTCATGACCTTGACGAGGCTGGCGACCGGGACCCTGCGGGCCTGATGCTTCGCGAAATGGATCGTTCCCGCCGAGTCGATCACGTACGCCGCCTTCGCGCCGACCGAAGGCACGTCCCGTGTCCCGATCGCGGATGCGTCCGCCGCCCCCGCCGTGGCCGCGGGCGAGACGAGACCCGCGGCGAGAGCGAGAGCGGTGAAGCCGATGAACCCCCGAATGCGCATGACAGCCATGGTCCCAGGTGATCACAGCTCGGTTTGCCGAACTTGACCGCGGAGCAAAGAAAACCCGGTCTAGCCGGGGTAAACCGCTGTTACGCCAGGAAACGGGGGAGGCCATGGCGGCCAGGTACGTCATCAGCAAGGACGAGCGGGGCGAGTTTCGCTTCGCGCTCGTCGCGGGCAACGGGCAGACCGTCGCCGTCAGCGAGCCCTACAGGACGAAGGCGGCGTGCGTGAACGGCATCGAGTCGGTCCGCAGGATCGCCCCGGAGGCGACGATCGAGGACCGCACCCAGCCGCCGCCCTGACGCCCGCGTGCCTCAGGCGACCAGGGCCTTGTCCTTCTCCGCGCGTCTCTTCCTGCGCCACGCGAAGAACGCGACGCCTCCGCCGACCGCCGCCACGAGCGCGCCCCCCGCGATGACCGGCGACTGCGCGGCCAGTTGCAGCCATCCCCACACCAGGGCGGTCAGCCCGAACCACCACAGCGGCGCCCAGGTCAGGCACCCCAGCGCGCTGGCCACCACGTACCAGGGATAGGAGACCCGCAGCGCGCCCGCCACCCATGGCAGCGTGTGCCGCAGCATCGGCACCCAGAAGCACCCGTAGACCGCCAGCGCGCCCCACCGCTCGACGATCCGCTCGACCTTCCCTATCCGGTCACGGCCCAGCTTGACGCCGACGCGCGAGTCGTAGAGCCGCTCGCCGAGCCTGCGGCCGATCCAGTAGTACGCCTGGAACGCGCCGAACAGCGCGACGATCAGGACGGCACCCACCAGCCAGTACGGCAGGCCGAGCCAGAACGGCTCGGTGGGGGCGGGGACGGCGAGTGCCAGGCGCCTCATCGCGGAACATCACCACCCCTGGATCTACAAAGGTCAGCCTAACCTTAGTTCAAGGTGTTCCCTGTCGCTACACCGGCCTGCAAGGCCCGTGCAAATGGTGCAAGTCACGGACAAGCACGCCACAACCATTCTCCTCTACACCTGAAGGTGAGCGAAGAGGAGCGACGATCATGAGGACGAGAAGCACAGCGGTGCTGGCCACCGGCTCGGCGAACACGGCCAAGCTCTTCGTGGCAGCGCTCGCCTTCACTGGAGCCTACGTCGGATTCTCGGCCTACGACACCGCCAGCTCCGCTCCCCGGCCCACGCAGACCATCTCCCTGTCGGCCCGCGAGGTGCCCGTCAAGACCTCCGCCACGCCCGCCACCACGCCCTCCGCCACGCCCTCCGCCTCCCCGACGACGGCCTCCGCGTCAGTGGGTTCGGGCTCCGCGCCGACCCCCACCCTCGCCGCGTCGCCGGGTACGCTGCTGCTCGGTTCGCCGGTCGCCGAGGCGGGATGCGCCAGGACGTACGAGGTCCGCGGCATGGTGGTCAACCCCGCCCCCGGCGCGACCGCCCTCTACAACTGGCGGCTGACCCGCTGGAGCCCGCAGAGCAACACCTGGCAGGACTACCTGGTGGAGCTCGGGGGCTTCGCCGGCGCCAGGGAGAGCGTCGAGTGGCACCCCAGGATCACCGGCAACCCCGGCTGGTATCGCGTCGAGCTGGCCGTGAAGGGCGCCGGGACCGTCAAGAGCCAGCGGTTCCAGGTGAGCTGCTGACCGACCGGCGCGCCGCCTCCACCCAGCGCGGGACGCCGACCCGCTCGGCCACCTCCAGAGCCTTGGCGTAGTGGTCGCGGGCGGCCTCCGGCTGGTCGAGCCGTACGGCCAGGTCTCCCAGGGTCAGCGCCACCGGCCAGAGCGCCACGACCCCGGTGCCCGCGCCGGCGACGCGGTCGGCGAACGGCTTGAGCTTGTCGTAGCAGTCGACCATCCGCTCGCGGTCGTCGAGCAGCATCCCGGCCAGCGCGCGCCACGTCATCGCCAGCTCGTAGAGGAAGTCGGGCCGCACCGGCGGCCGCACCGCGGCCACGGCCTTGGCGTCGGAGAGGTGGCCCGCGGAGGCGAGGGCCAGCGCGTAGGCGTCGAGCGTCCACTTGGCGCCGCGCTGGCGGGCCTCGGCCAGCAGCTCGACCGTCTCGGCCGCCCGGCCGTCGACCAGGTGCAGGCAGAACATGGTGATCAGCGGCAGGTCCTGGCGGCCCTCCAGCATGCCCGCCCGCTTCGTCATCCGCGCGGCGTCGCGATAGGCCCGCTCGGCGCCCGCGTAGTCGCCGGCGATCATCAGCCGCTGCCCGGTGTACCAGGCGCAGACCGCCGCGGGCGCCGACAGGTCGTACTGCCGGGCCAGCCGGTCGGCCGCGGCGGCGTGCTCGTCGGCCACGGCGAACTCGCCCCGGGCCGCCGCGCACTCCAGCAGCACCAGGTGGGCCAGCGCCTGCGTCGCCATCTGCCCGGAGCGCTGGGCCACCTCCAGGAGCTCGCGGCCGATGTTCTCGCGGGTGTCGACGGCCGGGATGTCGTAGGACTGACGCAGCCGCCCGCTCAGCGCGGCGGCGAGCAGCACCGGATCGCCGCTCTGCCTGGCCAGCTCCAGCGCCTCCAGCGAGGCCTGGCGTCCCCGCTCCGGCGAGGACGAGCCCTCCAGCTCCAGCGCCAGCGTGGTGAGCAGGCTCGCGCGCAGCGTCTGCTCCCCCTCGGGGAGCTCCATCAGCGCCTTCTCCGTGACGTCGACGATCTCCCAGGCGGTGCGGGTGAAGTCGCGGGCCATGCCCTTGTGCGGCACGGCGAGCGACGCCGCCACCCGCGCGGTGATCTCCAGGTCGCCGAGCGGCAACGCGGCATCCATCGCCTCGCGCCGCAGTAGCCGCGCCGCGGCCATGTCACCGCACAGCGCCAGTGCCCGGATGCGGCGGAGCATGAGCTGCAGGCGCTCCTTGGTGTCGCCACCGGTCCGGTCGAACGCGGCGATGGCCTGCTCCCAGAGCGTCGCGGCCTCGCGGTGCGCGAAGCGGCGCTCGGCCTGCTCGGCTGCTAAACCGGCGTAGTGGACGGCCTTCTCGGCGGTGTCGGCCAGGAAGTAGTGGTGGGCGAGCGCGGCGACGTCGGACGGCGCGCGCCGCTCGATGACCGCCGCCACCGCCGCGTGCAGCCGGGTGCGCCGCAGCCGCGAGGCGTCGGAGTAGACCGTGTCGCGTACGAGGTCGTGGTCGAACCTGAGCATGCCGGGGCCGGGCTCGGTCACCAGCCCGGCCAGCAGCGCCGCCTCGACCGCCTCGACGACGGCCTCCTCGTCTCCGGCGACGTCGACCAGCACGTCCACGTCCACGTCGCGGCCGATCACCGCGGCCTGCAGCAGGATCTGCTGCGCCCCGGCGGGCAGCCGGGAGATGCGCCGCCGCAGCACGTCGCGGACCCCCGAGGGCACCCGCGACAGCACCTCGGTGGCGCTGGCCCGGTCGGCGGCGGCCTCGGAGTCGAGCAGCCGCACCGTCTCGCGGACGAAGAACGGGTTGCCGGCGGTGCGCTCGACGATCGACTCGACCGCGTCCTCGTCGATCTCGCGCACGCACGTCGCCCTGACCAGCTCGGCCACGGCCTTCGGGTCGAGCCCGGACAGCCCGACCCGGAGCGGGCCGAGCCTGGCCAGCGCGGCCAGCACGTCGGACTGCCGGTCGTCGAGCTCGCTCTCCCTGCAGGTGACCACCAGCATCACCCGGCTGGTGGCCAGCAGGCTCGGCAGCGCGCGCAGCAGGGCGAGCGTCTGGTCGTCGGCCCAGTGGAGGTCTTCGAGCGTCAGCAGCACGGGCGAGCGGCGCGCGACCCCGGCGAGATAGCCGCCGACCGCGCGGTGCAGGCGGAAACCGCCGGACACCTCGTCGTCGTCGGGATCGGGCGCGGCGTCGTCGAGCAGCGGGGCCAGCAACTGGGCGTACTCGCCCGCGCCCGTCACGCCGACGAGCGAGCGCAGGATCTCGACCCACGCCCAGCCGGGCGGCGTCGCGCTGGAGTCGGGGCAGGCCCCCGACGCGGTGATCCAGCCGTCGCCGGTGAGGCGGCCCTCGAGCTGGCGCAGCAGCGTGGTCTTGCCCGCGCCCGCGACGCCGGTGACGATCGCGACCTGGAACCTGCCCGTGCGCGCGGCGGCCGTGGTCAGCCGGGCCAGCTCGGCGTCGCGGCCGACGAACGGCTCGGGCTCCAGCGGCGGCGGCTCGACGGCGGCGGTGGGCCGGG
>NZ_QNFZ01000099.1 GCF_003313395.1 Nonomuraea lactucae
ACGGACTCCGGGCTGAGCGCGAACACCTCCTACACCTACACGGTGCGGGCGCGTGACGCGGCGGGCAACCTGTCGGCCAACAGCAACTCCGTGACCGCCACCACCACCGGCGGCGGGGGAGGCGGCAACAAGCTCCTGGGCTACTTCGTCCAGTGGGGCGTCTACGCGCGCAACTACCACGTCAAGAACGTCGACACCAGCGGCTCGGCCGCCAAGCTCACCCACATCAACTACGCCTTCGCCAACACCGCGGGCGGCCGGTGCACCATCGGCGACTCCTATGCCGACTACGAGAAGTCCTACTCCGCCGCCGAGAGCGTCGACGGCGTGGGCGACACGTGGGACCAGCCGGTGCGCGGCAACTTCAACCAGCTGCGCAAGCTGAAGAAGAAGTACCCGAATCTCAAGATCCTCTTCTCCGTCGGCGGCTGGACCTGGTCCGGCGGCTTCACCCAGGCCGCGGCCAACCCCGCCGCCTTCGCCGAGTCCTGCTACCAGATGGTGGAGGACCCGCGCTGGGCCGACGTCTTCGACGGCATCGACATCGACTGGGAGTACCCCAACGCCTGCGGCCTGACCTGCGACACCAGTGGGCCCGCCGCCTTCAAGAACCTCATGCAGGCCGTGCGCAACCGCTTCGGCCCCAACAACCTGGTCACCGCGGCCATCACCGCTGACGGCACGTCCGGCGGCAAGATCGACGCTGCCGACTACGCCGGCGCCGCGCAGTACGTCGACTGGTACAACGTCATGACCTACGACTTCTTCGGCGCCTGGGCGGCGCAGGGCCCGACCGCTCCGCACTCGCCGCTGACCTCCTACAACGGCATCCCGATCGCCGGCTTCTACTCCGACTACGCCATCCAGAAGTTGAAGGGCAAGGGCATTCCCGCCAGCAAGCTGTGGCTGGGCATCGGCTTCTACGGCCGCGGCTGGACCGGCGTGACCCAGTCCGCCCCCGGCGGCACGGCGTCCGGCCCCGCTCCGGGCACCTACCCGGACGCGCCGGGTGTCGACGACTACAAGGTCCTCAAGACCAAGTGCCCCGCGACAGCCACGATCGCCGGGACCGCCTACGGCCACTGCGGCAACCAATGGTGGAGCTACGACACGCCCAGCACCATCGGCGGCAAGATGGGCTACTCGAAGGGCCAGGGCCTCGGCGGCGCCTTCTTCTGGGAGCTCAGCGGTGACACCACCAACGGCGAGCTGATCACTGCGATGAAGAACGGCCTGGGCTGATCCCCGGCTGATCTGAGGGCCGGTCCCGCCATCAGGGACCGGCCCTTTCGCATGCCCGGAGTCATGGGGCGATTTGACAGCCTGACTGTCAAGCGCCAAATGGTAAAGAAACCTTGTTATTAATTCGGCGATCTTCCTATGCTCGGGCCTCACCCCCCGAAAAGGACCCCGGCATGAGACGATTCCCCGCACTTCTTGCCACCTCGCTGCTGTTACTCGGCACCCTGGCCGCACTGCCCGCGCAGCGCGCCCAGGCCGGGACGCCTCCCGAACAGCCGCTCCCGGCGCAGCCGCCGGCCGTCCACGACGTCGTCCTGGTGACCGGGGACGTCGTCCGATACACCCGGCTCCCCGACGGCACCGGGCGCGCGGTGATCGAGCCCGGTCCCGGCCGGGCCGGGACGGGTTTCAGCCAGTACGCGGTGCGGGACCGCGAGGGGATCTCGCACCTGCACGTGATCCCGTCGGACGCGGTCAAGCTGCTGGCCGCCGGCAAGGTGGACCGGCGGCTGTTCGATGTGACCGAGCTGGTCCGGAAGGGGCTGACCGGGCAGTCACGTGTGATCGTCGACTACCGGGACGGGGCCTGGAGGCCGGCCGGTGGCGCCGATCGGCACCTGAGCAGCGTCAACGCCGACGTCCACCACGACGACGCCGCGGGCGCGCGGAAGCTGTGGGCGGCGGTCACCGACGAGGGCAGGCTGTCGTCCGGCGTGGAGGGGATCTGGCTGGACGGCCGGACGCGCGTCGCCGACGACGCCTCCACCGAGCAGATCGGCGCCCCGCAGGCGTGGAGCGCCGGTTACACCGGCAAGGGCGTGCCCGTCGCCGTGCTCGACACCGGGTACGACCCGGCGCACCCGGCCCTCGCGGGACGGGTCAAGGAGGCCCGGGACTTCAGCGGCAGCGCATCGGGCGTGACCGACACCGTCGGCCACGGCACCCACGTGGCCGGGATCGTCGCCGGTGGCGGGGGCGGGCCGAAGAGCGTCGCCCCCGACGCGGACCTGCTGATCGGCAAGGTCTGCGACTCCCGGGTCTGCGACGACTCGGCGATCATCGCCGGGATGGAGTGGGCGGCGGGCAGGGCCAAGGTGATCAACATGAGCCTGGGCACCGACGCCCCCAGCGACGGGACCGATCCGATGTCGCAGGCGGTGAACAGGCTTACCGCGACCACCGGCAGCCTCTTCGTCATCGCCGCGGGAAACGCCGGCAGGTCCGGCGCCATCGGCTCGCCCGGCGCGGCCGACTCCGCGCTGACCGTCGGCAGCGTCGACGGGGCGGACCGCCTCAGCTCGTTCTCCAGCCGGGGCCCGCGAGCCGGGGACCAGGCCGTGAAGCCCGACCTCACCGCCCCGGGCGAGCGCATCGCCGCCGCCCGGGCGGCCGGTACGAGCCTCGGCGACCCGGTGAACGACCTCTACACCCGGCTGTCCGGCACCTCGATGGCCACCCCTCACGTCGCCGGGGCCGCCGCCCTCCTCCTCCAGCGGCACCCTGACTGGACGCCGGCGCGGGTCAAGGCGGTCCTCACCGGCAGCGCCGCCCCGGCATCCGGGGTGAGCTCGTACGACCAGGGCAGCGGGCGGCTGGACCTGGCCCGTGCCGTCCGGCAGCAGGTCACCCCGCGCCAGGGCAGCGTCACCTTCGGCCTGCTCGCCTGGCCGTACCGGGACCTGCCCGATCTCACCCGGACCGTCACCTACGTCAACGACGGCGACGCGCCCGTCACGCTCCGGCTCGCCCTGGACGCCCCCGGCCTGTCGGACGCGGTCTCCGTAGGCGCGTCCTCGGTGACCGTGCCCGCGCACGGCACCGCCGACGTGCCCCTCGTCCTGGACCCGGGCGCCGTGACCAGGGCGGGGCCCGCGGGCGGGCGGCTCGTCGCGACCGGCGACGGGACCGTGGTGCAGACGGCCTTCGGTGTCACGGCCGAGACCGAGTCCTACGACGTCACCTTCGAACTCGTCGGCCGCGACGGCGAACCCGCCTCCGACCTGCTCCCGCAGGAGATCTCCGGCATCGTGCTGGATCCCGAGACCGACGATCCCTTCCCGTGGCTCACGGTCGAGGGCGGTCGCGCGGTCGCGCGGGTGCCCGTGGGCGAGTACGGGCTGGCGGCGACCGTCCGCACCGCCACGGGCGCGCCCGGCGACCTCGCGACCGCGGATGTGGCGGCCCTGTTCGTGCCCGCGTTCAAGGTCGACCGGGCCGGCATCGTCGTCACCGCCGACGCCAGGACCGCGCACGAGGTGACCACGCGCGTGGAGACGCCCGGGACCGTCCGCGAATGGGCGGCCCTGGACGCGATCTTCTCGGACGGCCCGAAGACCTACCTGCGGACGATGACGGCCGTCATACTGTTCGGGTCCTCGAACCGGCTCTACACCGCGACGGCCGTCGGCGACCCGGACAGGTTCGACTTCGGATACACCACGTCGCTGGTCTCCCCGTCGGCCGCCTACCACCTGGCCTTCCCCTTCCGCGGCGAGGTCCCGGAGGACACCGTGTTCGAGGCCCGGAGGAGGGAACTGGCCGACGTGGACACCACCTACCGCTCCCAGGGGGTGGACTCGGCGACCGGGCGGCGCGCGCAGGGCCCTTGGTACCTGTCCAAACAGTTCGTGGCCTACGGAGGGGCGAGTGCGGTCACCCTGCCGTCGAGGCGCGTCGAATACTTCACCCCGCGGCCGGTGGAGTGGAAGGAGTCCTTCGAGCAGGGACCGGCGAACCGGCCGCAGGGAATCGTCTTCAGCGAGGGCTCCTATCCTCTCGGCTCGCACACGCGGCACTGGAACGACGCCGTCGTGGGACCCGACCTGTCCCGCCCGGCCGCGAACTGGGTGGTCCGGGCGCCCGAGCACATCCAGGCGATCGTGCCGAGCTTCGTCTCCAGCGGGGCCGGGCTCAGCGGCTCACCGCTGTACGACTACTCCTACGTGCAGGGGGAGACCACTCTGGCGCGCGACGGCCAGGTCATCGGGAAGATCCCCTATGCGGGCCTGGGCTCCTGGAAGGTGCCCCGTGACACCGGGAGATACACCCTCACCGTCGACGCGCGGCGCGATCCGGACTGGTCGGTGCTCAGCCCGCGCGTGACGACGGAGTGGACGTTCACCTCGGGTGTGCCCGAAGCCGCATCCGAACTGCCCGCGCTGCCACTGGTCACGGTGACGGGCGACTTCGACGAGCGCAACCGCGCCCCCGGCTTCGCCTGGTTCCCGCTGAAGCTCCAGGTGGAGAACCCGGCGCGGACCCGCCCCGTCGAGTCCTCGAAGCTGTCGCTGGAGATGTCCCACGACGACGGCCGGACGTGGCGGCAGGTGTGGGTGCTCGGCGACGAGGGGAACCTGTGGGACGCGGTGGTCTTCCACCCCGGCAAGGCGGGCACCAGCGGCCGGATCTCGCTACGGATCCACGCGGCGAACGACGCCGGGAACGAGGTCACCCAGACGATCATCGGAGCGTACGGGCTCAGGTGACGTCCTCCCCGAGGCCCGCGCCCGCGGGCCTCGGGGGCCGGGAAACGCGAAGCCCCAGCTCATGGTGGCAGCCGCGAGCTGGGGCTTCGTCTCTGGTGGACGATACTGGGATTGAACCAGTGACCTCTTCCGTGTCAGGGAAGCGCTCTCCCGCTGAGCTAATCGTCCAGGTTGAGTTGTCACTCAGAGCGGAAGACGGGATTCGAACCCGCGACCCTCACCTTGGCAAGGTGATGCTCTACCACTGAGCCACTTCCGCATGGCGCCGCACTTTACTTTAGCCGATCCCCGGGGGGCTCGCCGCCGCTGAGGTGGAGACGGGATTTGAACCCGTGTAGACGGCTTTGCAGGCCGCTGCCTCGCCTCTCGGCCACTCCACCAGGAGTCTGAACTCCGAGCGGAAGACGGGATTCGAACCCGCGACCCTCACCTTGGCAAGGTGATGCTCTACCACTGAGCCACTTCCGCGTGTTTCCGGCGGAGCGCCGGCCACGAGAAAACCATTCCGGCGGAGCGCCGGCCACGAGAAAACCATATCGCCTCCGCGGAGTGCCCGTGCGCCGCGAATGGCGGGCGGGCGCGATTCGGCAGGGAATCCGGGGTGGAATCCGGGGGGACTCAGCGGATCACGCGCACGTCCTTCGCCTTGACGAACATCACGCGGTGGCCGAGCTGGATCTGGTGGTAGCGCTGCTCGCCCTTGACGGTGACGTGCCTGGCCGGCCGGTACGAGCCGGCCGAGAGGTAGGAGCTCGACAGCGTGTGGCCGAGCGCGTACGACTGGCCGGGCCGCAGGACGTACGGGAGGGGGACCCGATCCTGGTAGGGGACGCCCGTGCCGCGGTAGGCGGGATGGCCGGGGAAGGCCCGGCCGTACACCCTGACCTCGTCCCTGACCGGCGTGACCAGCGGGCCCCCGGCGGGCACGGCGGTGGGCCGCTCCGGCGGGTTGTGGAACCACGCCTTGCGGCCGAGGTACCAGATGGCCGTCCAGTCGCCCCGGGTGCCGGCGACGGCGAAGCGCTGGCCCGTCGAGGCCCGCGCGCTGTGGTCGTACACGCTGTAGGTGCTCGGCTTGCCCACGCGCTTGCCGATGTCGTCGATCAGGGGGGCGTCGTCGCGCGGCTCGGTGCGCAGCCAGACAGTGGAGGCGCCGTGCGGGTCGCACGCCCTGGCCGGGCGCTCCTCCAGGCAGCCGGTGAACCGCGGGAGGTTGGTCTCGTAGTCGGGGTGGATGACGACCGAGGCCGGCTCCTTCCGGTGGCCTCTCACCGGGGCGCGCCTGGCCGAGCCGTCCTCCCCGTCTTCCCCGTCGTTCCCGTCCTCGCCCTCCCCGTCCTGGTCCTCCCCGTCCTCGTGCTCGCTGTCTGGAGCGCCCGGGATGGGGTGGCCCAGCAGCTCGAAGTAGTGGGCCCAGTCCCAGTAGGGGCCCGGGTCGTCGTGCATGGACGGCAGTGTCTGGGGTGAGGTGCCGGGCACGTTGTCGTGGCCGAGGACGTGGCCGCGGTCGATCGGGATGTCGTACACGCCGGCCAGGTGCTTCACCAGCTCGGCCGAGGCCCGGTACATCGCCTCGGTGTACCAGGTGCCGCCCTTGGCCAGGTAGCCCTCGTGCTCGATGCCGATCGAGCGGGTGTTGACGTCCCAGTTGCCCGCGTGCCAGGCGACGTCCTTGGTGCGCACGTGCTGGGCCACGTGGCCGTCGCGGGAGCGGACCGTGTAGTGCCAGCTCACGTACTCGGGGTCGGTCACCATCGACTTGACGCCGCCGTAGGCGCCCTCGGTGTCGTGGATCACGATGTAGTCGACGCGCCGCTCCCCGTCGAGCCTGTCGTGGTTGCCGTAGTCGTCCGGGCCGGTCCGCTTGTAGGCCGCGGGCAGCCATTCGCACGGCAGCGTTTCGGGGCATTCGGCGTCCTGCGCCCTGCGCAGGGGCGCGCCGGCGGGCGCGGGCAGGTGGGGCAGCGCGGCCAGCCGTACCGTGAAGCCGTCGTCGGTGCGCCGGGCGGCGCCCTCGCGGATCACGGCGAACACCTCGTCGGCGAACTCCCTGGCGGCGAACGGGTCGCGCGAGCCGGAGTAGCGGGCCACGGCGTCGTACCAGTCGGCCGGGTCGGCACTGGGGTGGCGCTGGTAGGAGGCGAGGATGGCGGCCCCGCCCCGGAGGTTCGCGGCCGGATCGGCGCGCAGCCGCCCGGCCGGGAGCCCGGTCAGCCGCGCCGCCC
>NZ_QNFZ01000092.1 GCF_003313395.1 Nonomuraea lactucae
CGGCCCGCTCCCCGGCTGCTCGCGGGCGCGGGTGTGGTGGTGGCCGGGGCCACGCTGGCGACCGGGCTGGGCAGCGGCACCCTCCCCGGGCTGCTGTGGGCGCTCGGCGCGCTGGCCGGGGAGATCAGCTTCTCGCTGCTGGCCATCCCGCTGCTGCCGAAGCTCGGGGCCCTGCGGGTAAGCGCCTACTCGACGGTGCTGGCCGTGCCCATGCTGGCCGCGATCGGGCTGGCCATGGAGGGTACGGGCATGCTGCGGGTGCCCACGCCCGCGGAGGCGGCGGGCTTCGGCTACCTGACGGTCGTGGTGACCGTGGTGGCGTTCTTCCTCTGGTACACCTCGCTGCCCAGGCTGGGGCCCGGCCGGGCGGGGCTGTTCGCGGGCCTGATCCCGGTCGGGGCGATCGTCACGGGGCTGGTGCTGGGCATCGCGACACCGTCCGCGTACGACCTGGTCGGCGCCGGCCTGGTGATCAGCGGCATCGCGGTGGGGCTCACGGCGGGACGCGTCACCCCGCCCCGCGGCTCCGGACCGGCGCGCGCGTGGGCGTACTCTTTGGGAGACCGAAAGGATGGGCATGGCCGAGTTCGACTACACCGACCTACTTCCGCTGGGTGCCGACGAGACCACATATCGGCTGATCACATCGGAGGGGGTGCGGAAGGTCGAGGCGGCGGGCCGCACGTTCCTGGAGGTCGAACCCGAGGTGCTGCGCCTGCTCACCGAGACGGCCATCCATGACATCTCCCACTTCCTGCGGCCGTCCCACCTGGCCCAGCTCCGCAAGATCGTCGATGATCCCGAGTCGAGCGGCAACGACCGGTTCGTCGCGCTCGACCTGCTCAAGAACGCCTCCATCTCAGCCGGCGGCGTCCTGCCCATGTGCCAGGACACCGGCACCGCCATCGTCATGGGCAAGCGGGGCCGCCACGTGCTGACCGACGGCCGCGACGCCGAGCACGTCTCGCGCGGCGTCTACGACGCCTACACGCGCCTCAACCTGCGCTACTCCCAGATGGCGCCGCTGACCATGTGGGAGGAGAAGAACACCGGCAGCAACCTGCCCGCCCAGATCGAGCTCTACGCCGAGGACCCGCACGGCCACGCCGACGAGTACAAACTGCTGTTCATGGCCAAGGGCGGCGGGTCGGCCAACAAGTCGTTCCTCTACCAGGAGACCAAGGCGGTGCTCAACGAGAAGCGCATGCTGGCGTTCCTGGAGGAGAAGATCCGCTCGCTCGGCACCGCCGCGTGCCCGCCGTACCATCTGGCGGTGGTCGTGGGCGGCACGTCGGCCGAGTACGCGCTGAAGACCGCCAAGTACGCCAGCGCCCGCTACCTCGACTCGATCCCCACCGAGGGCTCCGCGTCCGGGCACGGCTTCCGCGACCTGGAGCTGGAGGCCAAGGTCTTCGAGCTGACCCAGCGGCTGGGCATCGGCGCCCAGTTCGGCGGCAAGTACTTCTGCCACGACGTCCGCGTCATCCGGCTCCCCCGCCACGGCGCCTCCTGCCCCGTGGCCATCGCCGTCTCCTGCTCGGCCGACCGGCAGGCCCTGGCCAAGATCACGGCTGAGGGTGTGTTCCTGGAGCAGCTGGAGACCGATCCGGCCCGCTTCCTGCCCGAGACGACCGGCGAGCAGCTCTCGGACGACGTCGTCCGGGTGGACCTCAACCAGCCCATGCCAGAGATCCTCGCCCAGCTCACGAAATATCCGGTCAAGACCCGGCTCTCCCTGAGCGGCCCCCTGGTGGTGGCCCGCGACATCGCCCACGCGAAGATCGCCGAGCTGCTCGACGACGGCGGCGAGATGCCGCAGTACCTGAAGGACCACGCGGTCTACTACGCGGGCCCGGCGAAGACGCCGGAGGGATACGCCTCGGGCTCGTTCGGCCCGACGACGGCGGGCCGCATGGACTCCTATGTCGAGCGCTTCCAGGCGGCGGGCGGCTCGATGGTCATGCTCGCCAAGGGCAACAGGTCGCAGCAGGTGACGGACGCCTGCCAGAAGTACGGGGGCTTCTACCTCGGCTCGATCGGCGGCCCCGCGGCCAGGCTGGCGCAGGACTGCATCAGGAAGGTCGAGGTGCTGGAGTATCCGGAGCTGGGGATGGAGGCGGTGTGGAAGATCGAGGTCGAGGACTTCCCCGCGTTCATCGTCGTCGACGACAAGGGTGACGACTTCTTCACCGATCGCACGGGACCGGCGCTGAGCATCGGGCGCCGCCGCTGACGCGGGGGCTCCGCACGCGGGCGCCGTTCGACGGCTCTGGGACGGCCCCCTTGTGCCTGCACGGGGCGACCTGGAGGCGGTCCTGCCCGGAGGGGTGGTCAGGCGGCGACGGGGGCGCGGTGCGGGGCCACGATGGTGCCGTCGGGGAGCAGCAGACCGGTGTCCTCGAACAGCAGAACACCGTTGCAGAGCAGGCTCCAACCCTGGTCGGGGTGGGCCGCGATCACGTGGGACGCCTCACGGTCGGGCGAGTCGGCGCTGGGGCAAACGGGGAAGTGACTGCACATCGTGCACCTCTCAGATGATGCTCCTGCTGTGGGGTTTCAGAAGGGCAGCTTGCGCCCCGATGGCGTGCGGAGGTCCAGCGACTGGCCCACCGGCTTGCGGGGCCGGGGACGGATCTGGGTCTGGCGCATCTCATCACGTCCTTTGACGTAGCCGTCATGGTCGTTGGCGCATGCCCTCATTGTGACGATCGTCACCGACACTTTCCGGCTGTCGAGGGACTGCCCCGTTCGGTAACTTCACTCTGCCCCCGCCCCCTTACGTCACCCTTACAACTCACTGACGAACCCCCGAGTTCCGGTCAGTAACCCCAGTCGTAAGCATGCCAGGCGTTTACCTTCGTCGCCCGTGTTTCGCAAGCGACATGCAAGGAAGGCCGAGAAGGCGCAGGCACGGACGGCGGCGGGCCGTCCGTGCCTGCGTGGACCGAACTGACATCGCCATCCTGTCCGATCATGGCCCTAGGTCGCAATGCTGACGCAGTTGCAAGTTCCTTGCAATAGTGTCGGTGGAAAGCGAGACCGACAAGGAGGCCCCATGGGGGAGTACACCCTTCCCGACATGCCCTACGACTACGCCGCGCTGGAGCCGGCCATCACCGGCGAGATCCTCGAACTCCACCACTCCAGGCACCACGCCGCGTACGTCAAGGGCGCCAACGACACGCTGGAGCGGCTCGCCGAAGCCCGCGACAAGGGCGAGTTCGGCGGCCTGGTGGGACTGGAGAAGACGTTCGCCTTCAACCTGTCCGGCCACGTGCTGCACTCGATCTTCTGGCAGAACCTCTCCCCCGACGGCGGGGACCGGCCCGACGGCGCGCTCGGGGACGCCGTCGACGAGCACTTCGGCACGTTCGAGGCGTTCCAGCGCCAGCTCACCGCCGCCACGTCGTCCGTGCAGGGCTCCGGCTGGGGCGTGCTGGCCTGGGAGCCGCTGAGCCGCAGGCTGGTCGTCGAGCAGATCTATGACCACCACGGCAACGTCGGGCTCAACACGACGCCGCTGCTCGTCTTCGACGCCTGGGAGCACGCCTACTACCTGCAGTATCGCAACGTGCGCCCCGACTATGTCGAGAAACTGTGGAGCCTTGTCGACTGGACGGATGTGGCCGCGCGCTTTACTGACGTTACGAGTCAGACGGGTTGACTCAGATTCGCAACTTTTTATCGGCCCGGCCTCTACTGGACGGTTTACACGAATAGGTAAGCTGCCAGGCATGCGTGCGCCCTCCGGTTACCTTCTCGCGGCGCGCTACCGGCTCCTCGAACCGGTTGGCCGCGGCGGCATGGGGACCGTGTGGCGGGCGCATGACGAGCTGCTCGACCGCTACGTGGCGGTCAAGGAGGTCCGGCTGCCCGCCGTGCTCGACGAGGAGCTGCGCGCCGAGCTGTGCGCGCGCACCGAGCGCGAGGGCAGGGCGACCGCGATGGTCGCGCACCCCTCGGTCATCACCGTGTTCGACGTGGTCACCGAGGACGACCGGCCGTGGATCGTGATGGAGCTGCTCCAGGCCAGGTCCCTGGAGCAGCTCATCCAGCAGGACGGCCCGCTCCAGCCGCGCAGGGCCGCGGAGATCGGCCGGCAGATCCTCGGGGCGCTGCGGGCCGTGCACGCCAAGGGGATCCTGCACCGCGACGTGAAGCCCAGCAACGTCCTGGTGACCGACGACCGGGCGGTGCTCACCGACTTCGGGCTGGCGGCGCTGGAGGGCGACGTCTCCATCACCCAGGCCGGCATGGTGCTCGGCTCGGCCGGATACATCGCTCCCGAGCGCGTGCTCGGCTCCAAGGCCAGCCCCGCCGCCGACCTGTGGTCGCTCGGGGCGACCCTCTACACCGCCGTCGAGGGCAGGGGCCTGCACGGCCGCCGCACCGCCGCCGCCGCGCTGGCCGCGCTCACCAGCGGCGAGCCGATCCCGATGCCCAAGGCGGGGCCGCTGGGGCCGGTCCTCGACGCGCTGCTCCGCATCGACCCGCAGACCAGGCTCGACTCAGTGCGGGCCTCCCTCATGCTGGCCCGCGTGGCGGCGGGCGGCTCGGCGGAGGAGCCGCTCGCCTCCCGTCGGGGCGTGCGCCCGGGATCGGTGATCTCGACGCCCCCTTTCTCGCGCAGGCCCGCGCATCGCGGGCTGCACCGGGCGGAGGCGACCGCGGCGGCGCTCACAGGCGGCACCGTGACCGACACGGCCACCAAGGCGGGGCCCGTCCCGCGGCAGGAGCGCAGGCCGGGTGAGGGCGTTCACCGCAGGCGCGTCGAACCTCGTCCCACTTTGTCCATTTATGCCCGTTTCAAGGCGACGATGATAAAGCTCTGCCTTCCCCGGCGATTCTGGCCGCGTGAACTTCGCAAGCGAGGGTAAAGCACTTCCCAAGCGAGAATAGATATCTTCTTCTCATGCCCGAACACCAGACTCGCCTGCTCGCGGAGCGTTACGAGCTCATCTCACCGCTCGGCCGGGGGACGATGGGCACCGTATGGCGAGCCCATGACCGCGCACTCGGGCGCGAGGTGGCGGTCAAGCAGATCCGCCAGGACCCGGGGCTCACCGAGGAGCAGCGGGCCGAGCTGCGCGAGCGGATGGTGCGCGAGGGGCGCATCGCCGCGCGGATCAGCCATCCGGCCGTCGCCGCCATCCACGACGTGCTCATCCACGACAACAGCCCGTGGATCATCATGGAGCTGGTCGAGGCGCGCTCGCTGGAGCAGGTGATCGACGAGGAGGGGCCGCTGCCCGCCCGGCTGGTGGCCGAGATCGGCGTCGACCTCCTCGGCGCGCTGCGCGCCGCGCACGCACAGGGCATAACGCACCGAGACGTCAAGCCCGGCAACGTGCTGATCACCGAGACCGGACGCGTGGTCCTGACCGATTTCGGCATCGCCAGGGCCGAGGGTGACTCCCGCCTCACCAGGACCGGCATGGTGATCGGCTCCCCCGGCTACACCGCCCCCGAACGGGCCAGGGGCGAATACACAGGACCCGAGTCCGACATCTGGTCGCTCGGGGCGACGCTCTACTTCGCCGTCGAGGGGCGTCCCGCGTACGAACGCGCCACGATCGCCGAGACCCTCGCCGCGCTGCTGAGCGAGGACACCGATCCCCCCACCCAGGCCGGGCAGCTCCGGCCGGTGCTGCACGGCCTGCTGGCCAAGGACTACAAGCAGCGGCTGAGCGCGGCGCAGGCGGAGACGATGCTGAGGATGGTCGCCGACACGCCGACGAGCGAGATGCCGGCCATCACCGCCGAGGCCGCCGCCTCCCCACCGCACAGCGTTCCCGCCCCTCACGCTCAGCCCTCGCCTCACGGGCACTTTTCACCTCACGGGCAGCCGGGCGCTCCCGGGCAGCCCGCACCTCACCCGCAGCCCTCCCCTCACCCGCAGCCCGCACCTCGCGTGCGGCCCGGCCCGCAGTCGCTCGCCGCACGGGGTCCTGGCACGGTGCCGCACGCCAAGGCAGGCCCGGCGTCCGGCGCTCCCGGGGCGTCCTCCGGAGCGTCCAGGGCGTCCTCCGGGGTGTCCGGGGCGCCCGCCCAGGCCCAGCAGCACCCCAGATCCGAGCAGCCCCCGTACGAGCCCTCGCAGGCGGACCCGTACGAGCCATCGCCCGGCGACAGGTTCGACCCGGACCGGACCGTCAGCGTGATGCGTCCCAAGGCTCCGATGCCGCAGGACGGGCCTCCCTCGGGGGCGCAGGGCCACCCGCCCCAGAGCCCGCCGCCCGATCCCCACGACGAAGGGTCCTTCGCCACCAGGCGCGTGCAGGTGCCGAGGCCGCAGAGCGGCTCGCCGGGACAGCAGGTGTACCCTCTGCCCGCGCCCCAGCCCGGCGGCGCCCAGCCGTTCGCCCAGCCCCCGCAGGGCATGCCCCAGCCGCCGTACGCGACGCACCCGGCCGGGCCCCAAGTGGGGCCTCCTTACGGTATGGGGCAGCCCCCGCCGGAGCGTCCAGACTCGGGCGGGCTCGGCACAGACCTGTTCGCGATCGCCGGCCCGGAACAGCGTCCGGCGGGCGACCGCACCGGGATGCTCATCCTCATGGGAGTGGCCGCGGCGGCGGCGGTGGTGATCGCCATCCTCATCGTGGCGGTGCTGTCCGCTTGACCCCCGCTCGCGTGGGACAGACTGGGGACATGAGCGAGTACCGGATCGAACATGACTCGATGGGCGAAGTACGCGTACCGGCCGGTGCCAGGTGGCGGGCGCAGACCCAGCGGGCGGTCGAGAACTTCCCGATCTCGGGACGGCCACTGGAGCCGTCGCACATAGCCGCGCTCGGCCTGATCAAGGCGGTCGCCGCGGAGGTCAACGGCGAGCTGGATGTGATCGACAAGGACCTGGCCGAGGCGATCGCCCAGGCCGCGGCCGACGTCGCCGAGAACGAGCACGACGACCACTTCCCGATCGACGTCTTCCAGACGGGCTCCGGCACCTCGTCCAACATGAACGCCAACGAGGTCATCGCACACCTCGCCCAGGAGCGGCTCGGGCGTCCCGTACACCCGAACGACCACGTCAACGCCTCCCAGTCGTCCAACGACGTCTTCCCGACCTCGATCCACGTGGCGGCGGCCACCGAGGTGACCTACCACCTGCTGCCCTCGCTCGAACACCTGGCGACGGCGCTGCGCGCCAAGGCCGTCGAGTTCGAGGAGACGGTCAAGTCCGGGCGGACGCACCTGATGGACGCCACGCCGGTGACGCTCGGGCAGGAGTTCGCGGGCTACGCCTCGCAGATCGAGCACGGGGTGGTACGGGTCAGATCGGCCCTCGGGCACGTGCTCGAACTGCCGCTCGGCGGCACGGCCGTCGGCACCGGCATCAACACCCCTCCCGGTTTCGCCGAGATGGCCATCGCCAAGCTCCGCGAGGCGACCGGCATCCCGTTCATCGAGGCGCTGGACCACTTCGAGGCCCAGGGGGCACAGGACTCGATCGTCGAGCTCTCCGGCCAGCTCAAGGTGGTGGCCGTCTCACTGACCAAGATCGCCAACGACCTCCGCTGGATGGGCTCCGGCCCCCGGGCCGGCCTTGCCGAGATCAACCTCCCCGACCTGCAGCCGGGCTCGTCGATCATGCCCGGCAAGGTCAACCCGGTCATCCCCGAGGCCACGGCCATGGTCGCGGCCCAGGTCATCGGCAACGACGCGGCCATCACGTTCGCGGGCGCGTCGGGCACGTTCGAGCTCAACGTGCAACTGCCGGTCATCGCCCGCAACATCCTGGAGTCCATCCGGCTGCTGGCCAACGTGTCCCGGCTGCTCGCCGACCGCTGCGTGACGGGGATCACGGCCAACACCGACCGGCTACGCGAGTACGCCGAGTCCTCACCGTCGATCGTCACGCCCCTCAACCGCTACGTGGGGTACGAGGAGGCCGCCAAGATCGCCAAGCAGGCCCTGGCGGAACGCAAGACCATCCGCGACGTCGTCATCGAACGCGGCCACGTCGCCAACGGCACCCTCACGGAGGCCCAACTCGACGCCGCCCTCGACGTCCTCTCCATGACCCACCCCTAGCCTCCCAGAACCAACCCCGAGCCCCCCACCCGTTGCCCGCCTCCTTCGGTGAGCCACCTGACACCCACCCACAACCACGGCCCTCGCTCTCGCTCGGACGCCCCCCAGGTGTCGGGCTACGCCCGACGCTTTCGCCCACAGAAAGGGCGTCACCCCGAGCGCGAGAAAGCGATTCCCTGACCCGACACCAAAGGGCACCCACCCGTTGCCCGCCTCCTTCGGTGGGCCACCTGACACCCACCCACAAGCACGGCCCTCGCTCTCGCTCGGACGTCCCCCCGGTGTCGGGCTACGCCCGACGCTTTCACCCATAGACACTGACCTGGCCCGAGAGGCGAACAGGACGTGGGCCGGAGTGGTGAGTAATAGGCGTGGGCCAGAGGCTGTTCGACGACGTCAGGCTGCCATCCCGCACGTGAAGGATCCCCTGGACCGCTACTGATGGCGCCGGTCGAGAAGCACGGGCCCAGGAGGTGAGGCTGAGCGGTCCACGATGCGGGTCAGGGCATCGTGTGGCAGGTCGACCAGGCCGAGACGGTGAGCCCAGTACGCCCAGGGCAGCTCAAGACCTGGAGCCGCGGCGAACGCCCCTGGTGTCACGTCGCCCACGGCGTAGGCGGCTGTCCGTTCGGCCAGGGCCTGAAGGTGCGGCCGGTGGAACCGGCGTAGACCGTGAGCCTCGTCCAGTGAGGGGGTTGGCACGCCTTCCCACTCAGCGATGAAGATGTGCCAGTTGTGGCCCAGCTTGCGGGGCTGATGCTGGCGGCGGCACCAGTTCGGGAGCCACTCCTCGATTGCGGGAACGAGGCGGACCACATTGAGTCCCATTTCCTCCAGGCTCTCGACGCGGGCGGCCGCCTCCTGGCCTCGTCACCGGGGCTGGTGCCGGTGGTGTCCGGCGTGCTCGATGATGAGCCTGTCCCACACGCCGATCGTGGCGCGGTAGATGCCGCGTGCGGTCTCCTCGTAGCCGCCACCCGGGGCGGGCCGCAGGATCAGGTACTGGCCGCCCTGCGATACCAACTCGTACTGGCAGCAGCATGAGGTGACCTTGACCCGGTACAGGTCGTTGTGACGCTGGAACGGTACCCACGAGGGCTCGTCTGCCGCCGGTGGCGAGTCAGCGTTCATCGTCAGCGCTTTCCGCCTGCGCCTCGTCGTCCGGTGGCACAGACAGGCCGGTGGTGTCCGTTGAGGGCGCCCCATTGAAGCCGTTCAGGAACGCGAGAGCGATACCGGCATTCATAGTCATGGCCTTTGCGCGAGGGTGGCGGTGAAGGAAGGCGGGCGGGCGGTGTGGCCCGGCCTTTCCGAGGGCCCGGCCACCCACCGGGTGCGGGCGTGGCGCGTGCTCGCGCAGCGGGGCACCGAGGGCGGCCGAGAGATGGTGCTCGCAGACCGCGCCCGCCCGTGTGCTGCGAGTATGGGCGGCGCGGGCCAGAGGGGGAGGCATACGACAGCCGACCTCTGGCCCGCGCCCTGGCAAGCGGCCACGGGGCACCCTCTCCCCCGGCCGCTCTGGGGCGCGGGCGAGGCTGGCAGACCCGGAACCGCCAGCATCGCCCACGCTTGCTCTGTGTCATCCAGCCGCCTCCCAGGGGACGGACTGCGTCGTGGCAGAATCCATCGGCCAGCGAACAGGCCGCCCAACAGCCGTTGCGGTCAGCAGCATGTTCAGTTCGACTTCGTGGATGCGACTCCACATCTCCTGGGGCGTCTTCGCCTTGCGGTATATGGGCTTGGGCGTGTCGCCCCCGTAGAAGGCGGTGAGGTGCTGCCCCCCGGGCTCCCACAGGAACAGCCACCGGCCCCCGACCTGCTGTGTCAGCTCGGCTGCCCACGCCCAGCCCATGGCGGAGTTCACGATGCGGCGGTTGACGCGCTTCGCTGTGCCTGAGGATTCACGTCGGATAAGCATCAGCGGCCTCACGTTTAGGTCAATGGCGACGAAAGGGGCATGCCGCCCGAATGGAGTGGTGACTGCTACGGCGAATGGCCTCTACGGCCTGCTCACCGCGTGGCATCGAGAATTGCGCCACAGCGTGGTCTGGACAACAGTGACTATGTGCTTCCAGTGATTTAGTCACTGTTTCTGTCACTGGTACGCCGACAAAACCGGGTTCGCCTGTGCGGCGCGGCATGAAATGCCTACGGTGAATGAGTGCCCGATGATGCCGTGCACCGGAGGCGGGACGTGCCACACAAGCGATCGTGTGCAGCGCGGTGGCGGTGCCACGCCCAGCAAGAGCGCTGGCCGCTCGCTCGAACCGTGGACGCGATCGTCCACTGCTGCCAGGTCAGTCGTCTCCGCGCCCACCGGTTGGCGCGCGATTGGACGTTGAAAGAGGCGGTCGTCCAACTGCGCCGACTTTGCAGCACTTTAGGGATCGAACCGCCGAAGACCGACCGCGACCAGTGGGGACTATGGGAGACACTCGCCGGTAGAACTCCCCGGCCAGCAACTGTCGCCCTCCTGTGCCGGCTCTATGCGACGGATGCCATAGATTTAGGCTTTGTCGTCGGCGACTGCGAACTGCCGGCGAGAACCGCCGCCGTTCCCGCTCGCCCAGCCACTCCGCTCAGGGAAGGGCAGCCCAGCCCACACCAGACGGGCTGGAACCACGAATCGTCCTCGATCGAGGAACTCCTGGAATCCAGTCGGCGTGAGGTGGACCGCACCCTCGCCTCAAGCACCGTCACCCAGTGGCAGCTGGATCACCTCGGAGAACGGCTGTCGCGGCTTCGCGCGGAATACATCACCTCGCCACCTGAACAGATGCTGCGCAGGCTGCTCAGCGAACTCCACGAGGTGCACATGCTGGCCTCGGAGCGCCAGCCCACCGCGACTCAGGCGCGTTTGTCGAAGATGACAGCGATCATCGCCACGCTGATCGCCGACTCGCTGATGAAGCTCGGCAACCTGACGGAGGCTCATGCCTGGTACGGCACCGCCCAGACAGCCGCCGACGACAGCGGAAACCGCCTCCTCCGTTCCCGCGTCCGGGCCCAGACCGCCATGCTCCCCTACTATTACGGCCCGATCGAGGCAGCGGTGCGCCTTGCGAGTGAGGCGAGGCTTCTCGCAGGACCACAACCTACAGAGACAGCCGCCTTCGCGGCTGCAGCCGAGGCTCGGGCATACGCTCGCCAGGGCAATGCCGCCGCCGCTCTCCATGCTCTGAACCAAGCACAAGAACTTTTCAGCAAGATCGACCCGCGTCCCGACAACGACGCCTTCGCCTTCCCCGAACGGCGCCTTTACCTGTATATGAGCGGCGTCTTCACCCACCTCTGCCAGCACGGAAGGGCCCGCGCCGTTCGTCAGCGGGGACTTCAGCTTTACGAAGGCCAAGCCGGCATCGACCCGGCGCTGCTGCACATTGAGGAGGCCATCTGCCTCGCCCAGGAACACGCGCTGGAAGAGGCGTGCCAGATGACCAGCTCCACATATCTCAAAGTCCCAGCAGAGCACCGAACGCTGATCCTCGGGATTCGGGCGAGAGACGTCATGAACGCCATACCGCGGCATTTGCGCACCGCACGACCTGCACGAGAGTTGAAGGAGGTCCTAGCGCTGCCGCCTGGAGACGTGTGACAAGTCGGCGCCCCGTGCGACAGCCTGGCTGTATGAGCGCCCCGATCTATGGCGGCTTCGCCGAAGCCCAACTGCTGGAGCTGCTTCACCGCGCATGCGACATCGCAGGGCTTGACCCTGTCGGCGCGGAGATCCTACGAGGGCAGACCAACGCCGTCATCCTCCTCCCGGTCTCGTCCGTCATTGTGAAAGTCGCCCGTGCTGGAACCGACCTCGCCGAAGTCGAGCGCACGGTGTGCTTCGTCCGCTGGCTCATGGACATGGGCTTTCCGACCGTGCCGTTACACGCTCCCGATGCCCAGCCCCTGGTTCTCGACTGCCACCCTGTCACGCTCTGGGCGTTCCTTCCCCAGCCGCCCGAACCGATCCTTGCGAGCACCTTGGCGAAGCCACTAAGCATCCTGCACAGCCTTAGCGATCCTCCCGTATCGCTGCCGCGCGCCGACGCGGTCGGCGCGATCCGGGCGTCTCTGCGTCAGGCCGCCGTCGTCCTCCCGGAAGAGGACCTGCGTTTCCTGGAGCAGCGAGTCGATCGGCTTGAGAGAGAGCTGGCCGACGTGCGATACGTCCTCCCACCCGAGACCATCCTGCAAGGAGACCCGCACCACAAGAACGCGCTGCACAGCACCGACGGCGTTGTGCTGTGCGATTGGGACAGTGTCACCGTTGGCCATCCCGAGTGGGATCTCGTGACGATCGAGATCCACTGCCGGCGATTCGGCTACGGAGTGGACGACTACCGCGACTTCGCGGCGGCGTACGGCTGGGACATCACAGCGTGGGATGGCTATCCCGTTCTCCGGGACCTTCGCGAGTTGAGGATGATCTCCACTAACGCGAGGAAGTCAACCCACACCCCTGACAAGGCCGCCGAAGTACTTCGGCGTATCGCCGGGCTGAGGCGCGAGGACCACGCCTTCCAGTGGAACATCCTCTGACGGTGACCATACGGTGGCCGAGCTGCGCAGCTGAACCAACAGCGGTCCAACCATGACCATTTCCCACGATGCCCAGACAGCCGCCCGCGCGGTGCTCGAAGCTGTCTGACGACGAGCACCTGTCCGCCGGACGAGGTGGTGTTCCGGCTGGGCCTACGCGGTGAGCACGGTGGGCGCGGGAAGCGAGCCCGCGCTCCACCGCCGACCTGGGGAGGTAGGGGACATGGGCGATGATCATAGGATGGCCGACCACTGGTGGTGGAGGCCGGGCTGGGAGCAGGGGCGGCGGTTCTACACCTGGCACCTCACCTTCGAGGACGCACCCGAGGTGCACAGGCTCGCGCAGGCATATCGCGACGGCTTGGCCGACGTCCCCGGCCTCGACCTCGTTCCCGACCAGTGGCTGCACCTCACCACGCAGGGGCTGGGCTTCGTGGGAGAGGTGGACGAGGCCGACATGCATGCCATCGTCCAGGCGGCGACGAAGCGGCTGGCCGGTATCGCGCCGTTCGAGCTGACGCTGGACCGGCCGAGGATCACTCCGGAGGCGATCCGGTGGGAAGCGGCACCCGCCGAGCCGCCATCCGCCGTGCGGGACGCGATCCGCGCGGCGATCGGCGACGTGTGGGCGACCGTGCCCGAACCGGCCGATGGATTCGCCGCGCACGTGACCATCGCCTACAGCAACGCTGGCGGCCCAGCCGGGCCGGCGCTGGCGGCGCTCGACGCCGTCGAGGCGGCACCCGCGGTCGCGCCGGTGCGCAGCGCTGAGCTGATCGTGCTGGGCCGGGACCGGCGCATGTACGAGTGGGACAGCTTCGCCACAGTGCCGCTCGGCGCTTGAGTGCAATCGGCTGGGAGGCGCCGCGTTGGCCTGCCTGACCGCCCTGTCGCCGACAGGGCCCGAGTAGCGCTTGCCGACCATGCGCCTCTGCGACCGGCCTCCTCCCAGGCGCACGGATGTGATGTGGCGGGCTGTGGTTCAGGTCGCCAATGGTGTGGTTGTCCGCGAAACACGTCGCGGACAGCAGGCCGGTCCCGTCCCTGCGCATCCCGGCGGCTGACTGCCGGTTCACCGCTTCCGCGGAGCCGCATGCCGCGAAGTGCGGTAGCTCAATTAGCAGTTCTACCGACACCTGCGTAGCGGCCTCGCGCACCGCGGCAAGTCCTGCCCCGACTTCGCCGCGCACCTATCCGCGCGAGCCCTTAGCCCGGTTGCTTGATGCTCTCGATGATTCGGGCGAAGCCTTCGTCTCCGTGGCCCGCGTCGATCTGGCGTTGGATGAGCCGTTGGACCATGTCGACCACCTCGGTGCCGATGCCCTGGGCGGAACTGGCGGCCAGGAGGTCACCGAGGCTGGAGAACTCGAGGCTCTGTTGACCTTCGACGGTGTAGTCCCCACCGTCGATGACCGCGGCGAACCCTTGGAAGGCGCCGGTCATGGCGGTCAGCCAAGGTGTGGCCATGGTGGCGAACTCGCCCGCCGTCACGCCGGCCGGCGCGACCATGGCGGCCCCGTGCAGGAATCCGGCGAACATGACGTACATGCCCGCGAGCAGGGCGAGGTCGTACAGCGACGCCAACCCGGCATCCTCCCCGAAGTAGGTGGAGGTTCCCCACAGATCGAGCAGCGGCTTGTACTGATTGAAGACATCGGGCGATCCGCTGTAGAGGATCGACGCCCCAGGCTGGCCGATCATGTGCGGTACGGCCATGATGCCGCCGTCCAGATACGCGACCTCGGCATGGGCGGCCCAGGCGGCCAACTCCCGTGAATGAGCGGGCGACGTCGTGGTTACGTTGATCAAAGTTCGTCCGGCCAGCTCATCGGAGAGCGGATCGAGCACCTCGTGGACCGACGCGTGGTCCAGCAGGCATACGATCACCAGTTCGCCGGCCAGGACCGCGTCTCCGGCCGTGGCAGCGGCCTTGGCGCCCTGCGCGATGAGATCGTCCGCCTTCCCCGGTGATCGGTTCCAGACTGTTGTCGCGTATCCGGCCTCTACCAGGGCGCCTGCGAGGGCGCTACCCATCGCCCCCAGCCCGAGCACGCCCACCTGGACACTCTTGTTGTCGGTTGTCATTCCGCGGCTCCCCCTCGTGTTCATCGATCGGCTGAATCCTCTCGGCTGCCGGTATGGTTGACCAGTACGGACTATTTGGTGGGGTACTCACTCATGGGTAAGTAGGTCTTGGAGGGGCGGATGGCGACATCAGCACGAGGTGGTCCCTACTTCTGCGGCATCGACGCGGCGATGGACGTGGTCGCCGGCAAGTGGAAGTCACTGATCCTCTGGGAGTTGCACCACCATGGGACGCGCCGGTTCGCCGCGCTCCGCCGCGGTCTGCCCGGCGTCAGCGAGAAGATGCTGATTCAACATCTGCGTGAGATGGAAGAAGACGGGCTCGTACATCGTGAGGTGTACCGCGAGGTGCCACCGAAGGTCGAATACTCCCTGACGGAGCACGGCGTCTCACTCAACGCCGCCCTGGCCCCCTTGGGAGAATGGGGCACCGAACGTATGCGGCGGATCGGGGCCGACAAGGTCTCCGTCGACGTTGCCGCGACAGTGCGGCGGTAGAAGCGGACGGGCCGGATGGTAGACCGGGCGCGATAGGGATCCGTTCGGTCCGGGAGGTTCCGTCAGGTCAGGGGGTGGCGGATGAGCGCCAGGTCCGCCGTCATCCGGGCGGCGGTCTCGGTGAGGACGGGCAGGACGTCGCGCAGGAGGTCCTCGGTGGGCACGCGGCTGGCGTGGGTGGCCACGTTCACCGCGGCGACGACCCGTCCGTGCCGGTCGCGGACCGGCACGGCGATGGACCGCACGCCCTCCTCCAGCTCCTGGTCCACCAGGGCGTAGCCGTCGGCCCGCGCCCGGCGGACGGCCGCCATCAGGTCGACGGGCGAGGTGACGGTGCGCTCGGTCAGCGGCCGGGGCTCGATCGCGGCCACGTGCTCGTCGGGCAGGCCGGCCAGCAGCACGCGGCCCATCGAGGTCGCGTACGCGGGGAAGCGGGTGCCGACCGTGATGTCGACGCTCATGATGCTCCGGGTGGGCACGCGAGCCACGTAGACGACGTCGTCGCCTGAGAGCACGGCCACCGACGCCGACTCGCGCACGCGCGCCACCTGGTCCACCAGGTGCGGGTGGACGATGTCGCCGAGCGTCCGCCCTGACAGGTGGGCGTACCCCAGCTCCAGCACCCTGGGCAGCAGGACGAACCTGGCCCCTTCGGCGACCGCGTACCCGAGCCGTTCCAGGGAGAGGATCGCCCGCCTGACCGTGGCTCTGGGCAGGCCGGTCGCCTTGGCCGCACCGGCGAGGGTCAGCCCGCCGCGCGCCGAGCCGAGTGAGACGAGCACGGCCAGGCCGCGGGCCAGTGACTGGAGGTATTCGGCGCCCAGCTCCTGCTTGGCGGCGCGGGAGGCGTCCACCGCGAGGGCGGGAGACGCGGGCGGCGGGACCGGATCGGAGAGGACCTTCTCCATCTCGGCGACCGTGGCGCGCAGCCGGGGCAGGGCGTGCGCGCGCAGCCCGGGGAGGGTGTGCCTGCTGGTGTGGCTGTGGACGCTCACCGCGCAGACCGCCTTGCCGCCGCCGTCACGTACCGGCATCGCCACCGCGATCAGCCCCGGCTCCATGAGCTGATCGTCCTCGGCCCAGGGCGTCGAGGCCAAGGGCGTCGAGACCCCGGACGCGGCGGGGGGGCCGAGCAGCGCGAGGCCGGGGGCGCAGCGGTCGGCGGGTAGCGGGTCGCCGACCCGGAAGGCGATGGACATGGTGCGCCGCCGGGCGAACCGGCCGACGAGGCGCAGCCCGTCGCCGTCGCGGACCGCCACCGAGACCGTCTCGTCCAGGGCCCGCGCCAGGCGGTCGGCGTGTGGCCCGACGGCGTCCACCAGGCCGCCGCAGGCGAGGTACGCCTCGCCCAGCTCCATCAGCGGGCCGGCCAGGAGCACGTCGCGGTCCTCGACACGCAGGTATCCGAGCCTGGCCAGGGTCGCCACGATGCGGTCCACCGTGGACCTGGCCAGGCCGGTCGCGCGCACCAGGTCGGTCGCGCGCAGCCGCCGCCCGGGGTCGGCGGACAGGGCGCGCAGCACGGCCAGGCCGCGTTCGAAGGTGCCGGCCGCTTCCATCGGTCCTCCTAATCACCGCCGGCTGACAGCATCACCGGCCGCCGGCATCACCAGCTGGCAGCACGCCAACTCGCAAGCACTTTGACAGGGGTCGCCGCCGCCGCGCATACTCATCCACAGAGCAGTGAACTAAAGTTCACTATACGAACATCTGGAGTGGCGTGCGCGGCAGCAAGGTGATCGCCTCCGCCGCGGAGGCGCTGTCGGACGTGCGGGACGGCGCCTCGTTCGCGGTCGGCGGGTTCGGCCTCAGCGGCATCCCCAACGTGCTGATCAGGGCCCTGTACGACTCGGGGGTCACCGGCATCAGCGTGGTGTCGAACAACTGCGGCGTCGACGGCGGCGCCCTGGGCATCCTGCTGGCCGCCCGGCGCATCGCCCGCGTGACGGCCTCCTACATCGGCGACAACAAGGAGTTCGCGCGGCAGTACCTGGCGGGCGAGCTGGAGGTGGAGCTGACCCCCCAGGGCAGCCTGGCCGAGCGGCTGCGCGCGGGCGGCTGCGGCATCCCCGCGTTCTACACCGCCGCGGGCGTCGGCACCCCGGTCGCCGACGGCGGCCTGCCGCTGCGCCACGCCCCCGACGGCTCGATCGCCGTGCCCGCGCCGCCGAAGGAGGTGCGCGAGTTCGACGGCCGGGAGTACGTCCTGGAGCGCGCCATCACCACCGACTTCGCCCTGGTGCGGGCGGCGCGCGGCGACCGGCACGGCAACCTGGTGTTCGCCAGGTCGAGCCGGAACTTCAACCCGCTGGCGGCGATGGCCGGCCGGGTCACGATCGCCGAGGTCGAGGAGCTGACCGAGCTGGACCCCGACGAGGTGCACCTACCGGGCGTGTTCGTGCGGCGCGTGGTGGTGCTCACCCCCGAGCAGGCCGCCGACAAGGGCATCGAGAAGCGGACGGTGCGCCCCTCATGAGCTGGACCAGGGACGAGATGGTCGCCAGGGCCGCGGCGGAGCTGCACGACGGCGACCACGTCAACCTCGGCATCGGGCTGCCCACCCGCATCCCGTCGTTCCTGCCCCCCGACGTGGACGTGGTGCTCCACTCGGAGAACGGCATCCTCGGAGTGGGCCCGTACCCCACCGAGGACGAGGTCGACCCCGACCTGATCAACGCGGGCAAGGAGACGGTCACGGTCCTGCCCGGGGCGTCCTTCTTCGACTCGGCCCTGTCGTTCGGCATGATCCGCGGCGGGCACATCGACGTGGCCGTCCTGGGCGCCATGCAGGTCTCCGCCCGCGGCGACCTGGCCAACTGGATGGTCCCGGGCAGGCTGGTGAAGGGCATGGGCGGGGCGATGGACCTGGTGCACGGCGCCCGCAGGGTGATCGTGATCATGGACCACACGGCCAAGGACGGCTCCCCCAAGATCGTGGAAGAGTGCTCCCTTCCGCTCACCGGCAGGGCGTGCGTGCACCGCGTGATCACCGACCTCGGCGTCCTCGACGTGACCGCCGACGGCCTGGTGCTCGTGGAGACCGCGCCCGGAGTGAGCGGGGCGGAGCTGCGAAGCCGTACGGCAGCGAAGGTGATCTCATGAAGGACGTCTACATCGTCGACTCGGTCAGGACGCCGATCGGCAGGTACGGCGGAGCGCTGTCCGGCGTCCGCCCCGACGACCTGGCGGCGCACGCCATCAGGGCACTGGCCGAGCGGACCGGTCTGGAGCGCGCCGACGAGGTGATCCTCGGCAACGCCAACGGCGCGGGCGAGGACAACCGCAACGTCGCCCGGATGGCCGCGCTGCTCGCCGGGCTCCCGGTGACCACTCCCGGCCTGACCGTCAACCGGCTCTGCGGCTCCGGCATGGAGGCGGTCATCCAGGGCTACCGGGCGATCGCGCTGGGCGACGCCTCGGTGGTGATCGCGGGCGGCGTGGAGTCGATGACCCGCGCGCCCTGGGTGCTGCCCAAGCCCGACCGCGCGTTCCCCGCCGGCGGCCAGGAACTGGTCTCCACCACGCTCGGGTGGCGCCTGGTCAACCCCCGGATGCCCGAGGAGCACACCGTGGCGCTCGGCGAGGGGGCCGAGCTGATCGCCGACAAGCACGGCATCACCCGTTCGGAGCAGGACGCCTTCGCCCTGGCCAGCCACCAGAAGGCGGCCAAGGCGTCGTTCGAGCGCGAGATCGTGCCGGTGGGCGAGGTGTCCAGGGACGAGGGCATCCGCGAGGACACCTCCATGGAGGCACTGGCCAGGCTCAGGCCGGTCTTCCGCCAGGGCGGCACCGTCACCGCGGGCAACTCCTCCCCGCTCAACGACGGCGCCGCGGCGTTGCTGCTGACCGACGAGGCGGGGCTGGCCGGGCGCGAGCCCCTGGCCAGGATCGCCGCCACCGGCGTCAGCGCGCTCGAACCCCGCTACTTCGGCCTCGGCCCGGTCGAGGCGGCCAAGACGGCGCTGGACAGGGCGGGCAGGAGGTTCGGCGACCTGGCCCTCGTCGAGTTGAACGAGGCGTTCGCCGCCCAGGCGCTCGGCTGCCTGGCCGAGCTGCCCGACCTCGACCCCGCGATCGTCAACCCGTACGGCGGCGCGATCGCGCTGGGCCACCCCCTGGGCGCGTCGGGGGCGCGGATCACCGGGGCGGTAGCCCACCGGCTCGCCGAGGCGGGCTCCGGCGTGGGCCTGGCCACCCTGTGCATCGGGGTCGGCCAGGGCCTGGCCGTCGTCCTCGAACGGTAGCCCCGCGCCCTGAGGCTCAGGCCAGGCTGCCCTGAGGTTCAGGGCAGTCTGGCCGACGCGGAGACCCAGCGGTCGAGCACGTCCGGCGCCGCGCCCGAGTCGATCGCGTCGGCCGCGCGTTTGGCGGCCGACGAGAGCACCTCGGTCAGGTCGCGGGCCGGCGGGGAGCCGTCGGCGGCCACCAGCGCGGCGGCGGCGTTCAGCACCACGATGTCCCGCACCGGCCCCCGCTGCCCCGCCAGCACTTCACGCGCCACCCGCGCGTTGTGCGCGGCGTCGCCGCCACGCAGGTCCGCGAGCCGGGCGCGCGGGAGGCCGATGTCGGCCGGGTCGAAGCGGGTGCGGGTTACCGCGCCGCGCCGCACCACCCAGACCGTGGACGGGCCCGAGGTGGTGAGCTCGTCGAGGCCGTCGTCCCCGTGGAAGACGAGCGAGGAGCCGCCGCGCTCGGCGAGGACGCCCGCGATGACGGGGGCCATCCGCGCGTCCGACACGCCCACGGCCTGGGCCTGGGGCAGTGCGGGGTTGGTGAGCGGTCCCAGGAAGTTGAAGACGGTGGGCACGCCGAGCTCGCGCCGCGGCCCGGAGGCGCGCCTGAACCCCGGGTGGAACGAGCCCGCGAAGCAGAACGTGATCCCCACCTCCTCCGCGATCCGGGCGACGGCCGCGGGCGGCAGGTCGATGCGCACGCCGAGCTCCTCCAGGACGTCGGCGGACCCGGACGAGGAGGTCGCGGCCCGGCCGCCGTGCTTGACGACGCGGGCGCCGGCCGCGGCGGCCACGATGGCGGCCATGGTCGAGACGTTCACGGTGCCGGTACGGTCACCGCCGGTGCCGACCAGGTCCACGGTGTCGCCGGGGATCCTGATGGCGGAGGAGTGGGCGAGCATGCCGTCGGCGAGCCCGGCCACCTCGGCCACGGTCTCGCCCTTGGCGCGCATGGCGACGGCGAAGGCCGCGATCCGGGCGTCCGTCGCCGCGCCGGACATGATCTGCCCCATGGCCCAGCCGGCCTGCCGGGTGGTGAGCGGAGTGCCGTCGAGGAGCGTGCCGAGCAGCGATGGCCAGGTGGTGGTCATGGACGCCCTTTCGTGGGTCGAGGTGCTCGACGGGGGCGTGACCGGCATGCGGAGGCCGCCTCGTCGAGGCGGCCGGGGTGCGTATGCGCTGCGGGTCCGCCTAGGAGGCGGAGGGCCAGACGGACGGATACGCGTTCATGCCAGGGATCTTAGCAGCCGGAGACGGCCACATAGAGGAACGGCGATCTATGTCGTCCGGGCCCATGCTCGGCGCTTGGCGGAGCGCCTAGGGTCGGAGGCATGGCGAAGGAGCTGATGGGGCGGACCGCGCTGGTGACCGGGGGCGGCAGCGGGATCGGCGCCGCGTGCGCCCGGCGGCTGGCCGCGGGAGGCGCGAGCGTGGTGGTGGTCGACCGCGGTGCGGAGGCGGCCGGGAAGGTGGCGGCCGAGATCGGCGGGACCGCCGTGGTCACCGACCTGCTCGACCCGGGCTTCCTCGACGACCTTCCGCTGGACGTCGACATCGTGGTCAACAACGCCGGATTCCAGCACGTGGCGCCCGTCGAGGAGTTCCCGACCGAGGCGTTCGCGGGCATGCTGAGAGTCATGGTGGAGGCGCCGTTCCTGATCGCGCGCAGGGTGCTGCCCGGCATGTACGCCAGGGGGTGGGGCCGGTTCGTCAACATCTCGTCGGTCCACGGCCTGCGGGCCTCGCCGTACAAGTCGGGTTACACGACGGCCAAGCACGCGCTGGAGGGCCTGTCCAAGGTGGTGGCCCTGGAGGGCGCGCCGCACGGGGTCACCTCGACCTGCGTGTGCCCGGGCTACGTGCGCACGCCGCTGGTCGAGGGGCAGATCGCCGACCAGGCCAAGGTGCACGGCATCGCGCCCGAGGAGGTCGTCGCGGACATCATGCTGCGGCCCGCGGCGATCAAGCGGCTGATCGAGCCGGAGGAGGTGGCCGAGCTGGTCGCGTTCCTGTGCGGGCCGAGCGGGTCGTTCATCACCGGCGTGTCCCTTCCCGTCGACGGCGGCTGGACGGCGCGCTAGTGATCCGGCGCTTCCTCGAACTGCTCGGCCGGGAGGCCTCAGCCGTGGAGTTCGAGGGGCCCATCATCGAGGCCAGGGCGGCCGGCGCCGACCCGGCCGCGATCGAGGAACTGGAGCACGCCAAGGTCGAGGCGCTCCGGGTGCGGGCGCTGCTCAAGCGCCGGGCCAGGCGCGAGGCCGAGCTGTCGGCGCTCTACGACACGGCGGGCGACCTCGCCGCGCTGCGCGACCTGGACGCGGTGCTGGAGGCGATCGTGCACCGCGCCAGGCAGCTGCTCGCCACCGACACGGCCTACCTCACCCTGCACGACCCGGAGCGGGGCGACACCTACATGCGGGTTACCGACGGGTCGATCTCGGCGAAGTTCCGGACGCTCAGGCTGGCCATGGGCGCCGGGCTGGGCGGGCTGGTCGCGCAGACGGCTGTGCCGTACGCGACGGCCGACTACTTCGCCGACGCCCGCTTCCACCACAAGGACCACATCGACGAGGCCGTCACGGAGGAGGGCCTGGTCGCCATCCTGGGCGTGCCGTTGCGGCTGGGCCAGCGGGTGATCGGCGTGCTCTTCGCCGCGAACCGCAGCGCCCGGCCCTTCCACCAGGAGGAGGTGTCGCTGCTGGCCAGCCTGGCGGCGCACGCGGCGGTCGCCATCGACAACGCCAGGCTCCTGCAGGAGACGCGCAACGCGCTGGAGGAGCTGTCGAGCACCCACCGCATCGCGCGGGAGCACGCCGAGGCGGTCGAGCGGGCCGCGCTGGCGCACGACCGGATGACCTCGCTGGTGCTGCGGGGCGGCGGCATCGAGGATGTGGCCGCCGTGGTGACCGAGGTGCTGGGCGGCTCGCTGGTGGTGCTCGACGATCTCGGCAGGCCGATCGCCGGCTCGTTGGACACCGGAGTGGGCGACCTCGACGCGGGCGTGTTCGAGGCGGCGCAGGCTTCACGGGCGCTGGGCCGTACCGTGCGCAGGGCCGACCTGCTCATCGCGTCGGTGGACGTCGGCGGGGAGCCGCTGTGCACGCTGGTGCTGCGCAGCGACGACGCCGAAGAGCGCATCCTGGAGCGCGCCGCGCTGGTCTGCGCGCTGCTGCTGCTGTTCCGCAGGAGCGTGGCGGAGGCCGAGGGGCGGGTACGCGGCGAGCTGCTGGACGATCTGATCTCCCGGCCCGGCACGCCGGGGCTGGCGGACCGGGCGCGCAGGCTGGGCGTGGACCTGGGCGCCCCGCACGTCGTGGTGGTCGTCAGGCACGACGGGCAGCGGGAGCGGGCCGCGTTCTGGGCCTCGTCGCAGGCGGCGCTCAGGCACGGGCTGGCGGCGGGGCGGGCCGACGAGGTCGTGCTGCTGCTGCCCGGCGGCCATGCGGGCGACCT
>NZ_QNFZ01000091.1 GCF_003313395.1 Nonomuraea lactucae
CGCGCGCGCTCGGCGGCCACCGAGGCCGGCACGCGGTTCTCGTGGCTGTCGGCCGCCGGTTCGGCCCCCGCTCGCGTCAACGCCCGGGCGTGGTCGAACCGGTCGCGGCGGGCGAACGCGGTCAGGAACGTCTCGGCGGCGAGGTCGGCGGCGGTCTCCTCGTTCAGCCACGCGGCCACGTACCGGTAGACGTCCCGGAAGTAGAGGTCGTAGACGGCGGTGGACGCATCCGGGTCGCGCCGTAACCTCGCCACCAGTTCGGCCCTGCCGTCCCCCTCACCCGGCGCACCTGACCGGCCGCGCGTGGTGGACAGACCCGGCGCCGAAAATGGGTGGATCGTGGTGAGATGGGGGGCGGAGGTGTGGTCATGGATTGCGTACGACTTGGTTCCACCGGGATGAAGGTGTCGCGGCTCTGCCTGGGGATGATGAGCTACGGCGACCCGGTCAAGTGGCAGGACTGGGTGCTGGACGAGGAGCGGAGCGAGCCGCTGGTGCGCAAGGCCGCCGAGGCGGGGATCACGTTCTTCGACACCGCCGACGTGTACTCGCTCGGCGCCAGCGAGGAGATCACCGGACGCCTGCTGCGCAAGATCTTCCCCAACCGGGAGGACTACGTCCTGGCCACCAAGGTCTTCTTCCCCCTGGGCAAGGCGGCGAACGACTACGGCCTGTCGCGCAAGCACATCCACGCGGCGATCGACGCCTCGCTCAGGCGCCTCGGCACCGACTACGTCGACCTGTACCAGATCCACCGCTGGGACGACCACACGCCCATCGAGGAGACCATGGAGGCCCTGCACGACGTGGTCCGGGCCGGCAAGGTGCGCTACATAGGCGCCTCCAGCATGTACGCCTGGCAGTTCGCCAAGGCCCAGCACGTCGCCAAGGAGAACGGCTGGACGAGATTCGTCTCGATGCAGAACCACTACAACCTCCTCTACCGGGAGGAGGAGCGCGAGATGCTCCCGCTCTGCGCCGACCAGGGGGTGGGCGTGATCCCGTGGAGCCCGCTGGCGCGCGGAGTGCTGGCCCGCGCGGGCTCGGAGGCGGCCACCACCCGCACGGGGTCAGACCCTCGGATCGACTACCTGTACGACCCGGACAACGACCGGCTCGTGCTGGACCGGGTGGCGCAGCTGGCCCGGGAGCGGGAGGTGCCCGCGGCCCAGATCGCGCTCGCCTGGCTGCTGCACCAGCCCGCGGTCACGGCCCCGATCGTGGGCGCCACCAAGGACCGCCACGTGGACGACGCGGTGGCCGCGGTGTCGGTGGAGCTGTCGGACAAGGAGCTCGCCTTCCTCGCCGAGCCGTACCGGCCGCGCGGGGTCCGCTTCTGACGGGCGGCTGAAGGGGCGCCCGTGCCGCCAGGCGGGAAGTGTCGGTCGCGGCTTCTAAGCTTGCCTCATGGCACGGGCGAACGAGGAAGCCGCGGCGGCGCTCCAGGAATACGCGGAGCTGTTCGCGCTGACCGGAGGCGACGCCTTCCGGGTGCGCAGCTACCAGAAGGCGGCCAAGGCGATCGCCGGCTTCCCCGAGGACATCTCGGTGGCCGACGTCCGCGGCGTGCCCGGCGTCGGCGAGGCCATCGCGAAGAAGATGGAGGAGTTCCTGCTGCGCGGGAGCTTCCGCCAGCTCGACGACCTGCGCGGCCGGGTGCCCGAGGGGGTGCGGCGGCTCACGCGGGTGCCGACGCTGGGGCCGAAGACCGCGATCATGCTCTTCGAGGAGTTCGGCATCGACTCGCCCGCCGCGCTCGGCGAGGCCATCGCGGCCGGGCGGCTCGACGGGGTCAGGGGGCTCGGCCCCAAGACGCTGGCCAACCTGGCCAAGGGCATCGAGCAGCTGGAGCAGTCGGGCCGCAGGGTCCACATCGGGGTGGCCATGTCGCTGGCCGAGCAGGTGGCGGGGTCGCTGACGGCTGAGCGCATCGCCTACGCCGGGTCGCTGCGCCGGATGAAGGACACGATCGGCGACATCGACATCCTGGCCGTGGCGCCGGTGTCTGTCATGGAGGAGTTCCGCGCCCAGCCGTACGTCGCGGAGGTCATCGCCGCGGGCGACAAGAAGACCTCGGTGCGCACCACGTCCGGCGTCCAGGTGGACCTGCGGGTGGTGCCCGCCGGGTCGTGGGGCGCGGCGATGCAATACTTCACCGGCTCCAAGGAGCACAACGTCGCGATCCGCGAGATGGCGGTGAAGAAGGGCTGGAAGCTGTCGGAGTACGGCCTGTTCGAGGGCGAGCGGGTCATCGCGGCGGAGTCGGAGGAGGAGATCTACGCCGCGCTGGGCATGCAGTTCGTGCCCCCGCCCATGCGGGAGGACGGCGGCGAGGTGCGCGCGGCGCTCCGCGGCGAGCTGCCGGAGCTGGTCCGGCTGGAGGACCTGCGGGGCGACCTCCACACCCACACCGACCTCACCGACGGGATCGCCTCCCTGGACGACATGGTGGCGGCCGGCCACGCCCGCGGCTACTCCTACTACGCGGTCACCGACCACGCCCCCGACCTGGCCATGCAGCGCATGACCCTTGACAAGGCGCTGCAGCAGCGCGAGCGGGTCGCCAAGCTCCAGGAGCGCTACCCCGGCATGCGCCTGCTGCACGGCACCGAGCTCAACATCGCCCCCGACGGCTCGGTCGACTGGCCGGCCGAGATCCTGCGGGGCTTCGACGTCTGCGTCGCCTCGGTCCACTCCCACTTCGCCATGTCGCGCGAGGAGATGACCCGCCGCTTCATCGTGGCCTGCGAAAACCCCTACGTCGACATCATCGGCCACCCCACCACCCGCAAGATCGGCAAGCGGGAGCCGGTCGACGCCGACTGGGACGCCGTGTTCCGCGCCGCCGCCCGCACCGGCACGGCGATGGAGATCGACTCCTTCCCCGACCGTTCCGACCTGCCCTCCGACCTGGTGCGGCTGGCCAAGCACCACGGGGTCAAGTTCTCGATCGACAGCGACTCGCACGCGATCCCCCACCTGGCCAACCAGCGCTTCGGCATCGGCATCGCCCAGCGCGCCTGGCTGACGGCCGACGACGTCATCAACACCTGGCCCCTGGAGCGCCTGCGGTCCTTCCTCCGCCCCTGACCCGCCCCGGGCTTGTGTCACATATCGGCGATGAGCACCCCCATGGAGCGGGCCGTGCCCGCGACCTGCCGCATCGCCGCTTCGACGTCGTCGGTGTCGAGGTCGGGCAGCTTGCGCTCGGCGATCTCGCGCAGTTGCTCTCGCGACAGCTTCGCCACGCTCTGCGACCCCGGCCTCGCCGCCCCGCGCGCGAGACCCAGGGTCTTGCGGATGAGATACGCCGTGGGCGGCGTCTTGAGGCGCAGGTCGAACGTGCGGTCGTCGAAGACGGTGACCACGACGGGCACGATGTCGCCGCGCTGCCCGGCGGTGGCGGCGTCGTAGTCCAGTTTGAGCTGCCGGGTGTTGACGCCGGCCGGGCCCAGCATCTTGCCGATGTCGGTCATAGCGGCGTTGCCGCCTTCGAGTTCCAGGGTGACCTGGCGGGAGACCTTCTTGCCGTTCGTCATGCGGCGGACGCTAGATCCTCACCCGACGGCAGGGTCAACGGCAGGCGAAACGGCGTCCGGCTCGCGTGGGCGGTGCGGGCGAAACAGCGTCCGGCTCGTCATCCTCCTCGCTTGTCCACGTACGCGCCCTCCCGCTGGGCGCGGAGCAGCCTGGAGCTTGATCCGGGCGCTGCCGCTGGGCGGGCTCCAGCACCGCCTGCGGCGTGGCCGGCTCCGCCCCCCTCCGCACAAGTGCACCGGTTCGCGGCAGACTGTGTCATGAGCACCGGAACGGCCTGGTCGGCGGCGAGTGGCCCGGTTGGACCGCCACCGCCGAAGGGGGACGGGCACGGTTTTCTGCCGCGCCCGAGCGTGTGGCGCGGGCCGGACGGCGAGTTACGATTACCATGGATTTCCAGTAGGAAATAGGCGCATCGAGGGGGTCTCCATGAAGCAAGCCGCGACGACCATCGTCAAGCCTCTGCCGGACCACCTGTTCACCTCGCGCGGCGCGAACGCCGAGATGCGCTGGGAGGCGATGGCCGGCTTCGGATACCACACCCCCACCGACCGCTTCTTCGTCCGCAACCACACCTCCACCCCGCTGATCGACGCCTTCACCTGGCGGTTGCGCCTGCACGGGCCGGGGGTGCGATGTCCCGTCGAGTTCGACTACGCCCAGCTCCTGGCCATGCCGTCACGGACGCTCGACGCCGCGATCGAGTGCGCAGGCAACGGGCGGCGGTTCTACGGGACGCAGCAGCACGATCCGGCGCCCGGCACGCAGTGGGGGCTGGGCGCGATCGGGGTGGCGCGCTGGCGCGGGGTGCGCCTGGCGTACCTGCTCAAGCAGGCCGGGATCGGGCCGGACGCCGTGGAGGTGGTGCCGAGCGGGCTCGACGCGCCGTTCGAGGACCACGGGCACGTGCGCAGGCCGCTGCCCGTGGACAAGGCCATGCGGGACGTGCTGGTGGCCTACGAGATGAACGGCCGGCCGCTGCCCGCCGACCACGGCTTTCCCGCGCGGCTCGTGGTGCCCGGGTGGGCGGGGATAGCGTCGATCAAGTGGCTCGGCGACATAGAGGTGACCACCCGTCACGTGCTCACGCCCTGGAACACCGTCTTCTATCGCGGCCTCACCGTCCTACCGGCGAAGAGCGCGTTCGAGCTCGCCTGGGACGCGACTCTCGTCACCGGCCGGCCGTACGTGCTGCACGGCAGGTCCTGGTCGGGGCGGGGGCGGATCGTCAGGGTGGAGGTGAGCGTCGACGGCGGGCTCACCTGGCGCAAGGCCGAGCACCATGGACGGCACCTGGTCAGCGCCTGGCTGCCCTGGCACGTCCAGTGGACGCCGCGGCGGCCGGGGCCGCACGTGCTCATGGCGAGGGCGACCGACGAGACAGGGGCCACCCAGCCGCTGATCGCCGCGCGGCACCCGCTCGGCTACGACTTCGACGCCGTGGTGCGGCATCCCGTTCAGGTGATCAAGGGGTAGGGCAGGTCCGGCGGACATCTGGGGCGTACCGGGGAGTAGCGGAATTCATCTGGAAGTCGCTCCCCGAAACCTCGCGGAAATCGTCGCGTGTGATGCTGGCGGCACGCTGAGTGAGGGGAGAGCAGATGAGCCAGCTGACCGCACTCGACGCCCAGTTCCTCGACTTCGAGTCCGCGACGACCACCGCCCACGTGGCGGGCCTGGCGATCCTCGATCCGGGCGGCGGCTCTGTCAACCGGCGGGCGCTGGCGGAGCTCCTGATGGAGCGGATTCACCTGTCCCCCGCGCTGAGCCTCCGGCTGGCGCCCGTGCCCCTCGGGCTGGACCGCCCCTACTGGGCGGCCGATCCCGAGTTCGACATCGACAACCACCTGTTCCAGACGGTGCTGCCCGCGCCGGGCGACCAGCGGCGGTTGGCCGACGAGGTGGCCCGCATCCACGCCCGCAGGCTGGACCGGGCGCATCCGCTCTGGGAGATGCACCTGATCAACGGGCTGGCCGACGGCATGGTCGCCGTCTACACGAAGGTGCACCACGCCGCCATCGACGGCGTCTCGGGCGCCGAGACCCTCGCCACCCTGCTCGACCTCACCCCCGAAGCCCACCAGGCCCGCACCTCACGCCGTACCCACTCCTCCCTCAGCACCGCTCCCCCGTCCCCGGGACCGGAACGGGCCGAGGATCCCGGATCGAACCTCCCTCAGCAGGCGCCGCCCGCCCGCCTCGCGGTTCCTCGAAGCGACGACGCGGTCGCCCCTCCCGGCGTGGTGGCGGACGACGCCGAGGGGACCGCCACGCCGTCCGGCGGGAAGCAGCCGCCCAGGAACCGGACGCAGGCGCCGAAGAAGGGGCGGGGCGGCAGGAAGCCCCGGAAGGCGCCCGCGACGACCTACGCGGCGGCCGGGCCGAGGACGCAGGTGACCGCACTGGCCCCCCTCCCCGACGGCGCCGGCCCTCTGGGTGGCGCCGCGCAGGAGCGACCGGCGAGGAACGGAAGCGGCACCCGCCCGGCCGCCGCGACCTCCCGTCCCCGCACGGGACACCCCGCCCTGCGCATGGCCGCCTCGACCGGATCGCGTCCGGCCCCCGCACCCGACCTCCCGACCCGAAGCACGCCCCCGAACCCCGTCACCGACCTGCCAAGCCGCAGCACGGTGCCCGACCCCGTCACCGACGTGGCACCCGGGGCCACGGACCCGAGCCCGGTCACCGACCTGCCCGCCCTGCCCGTGGCGGCGTCCGGCGACGGGCCTGGGCTGATCGGGATGCTGGCCGGGGCGGCTGTGCGGTCGGTGACCCATCCGGTGCGGGCCGTCGGGTCCGCCGTGCGCGCCGCCGGAGACCTCGACGCCATCCCCCTGGCCTCGACCATCCCCGGCGCGGGGCTGATCGCGAAGGCCGCCAGGCTGGTGACACGGGACCGGCAGCACCGCCCCGAACTGCCGAGGCTGGCCGCCCCTCGCACCCCGCTGAACGGCCCCATCAGCGCCGGTCGCAGGCTGTCGTTCGGGTCGGTGCCGCTGAAGGACGTCAGGAAGGTGGCGCGGGCCAACGGCGTGAGCGTCAACGACGTGGTCATGACGCTCTGCACCGCCGCCCTCCGATCGTGGCTGGCGGAGCGCGACGCGCTGCCCGAGGAGCCGCTGATCGTCGCCGTCCCCGTCGCGGTCCGTACGGCCAGTGCGAGGGAGAAGGTCGGCAACCAGCTCTCCGCGATGATCGCCCCGGTGCCCACCAACGTGGCCGACCCGCGCGAACGCCTGCGCGAGGTCGGCGCGACCATGCGCGCGGCCAAGCGGCGCTTCGCCCTGGCCCCGGCCGGCTGGCTGGGCGACCTGTGCTCCCTGCTGCCCGCCCCGCTGACCGGCCTGGCGTCCCCGGTGATCTTCCGGCTGGCGTCGGTGGCGTTCCCGCCCATCAACCTGATCATCAGCAATGTGCCCGGCCCGCAGTTCCCGCTGTACCTGTGCGGAGGGCGGGTGCTGTCGTACTACCCGCTGTCGGTGGTGACCGACCTGACCGGCGGGGTGAACATCACCTGCTTCTCGTACGACGGCATGCTCGACTTCGGCATCGTGGCCTGCCCCGAGCGGATGGACGACGTGTGGGGCCTGCTCGACCACCTGGGAGAGGCACTCGACGAGCTGCTGGCCGACGAACCGGCCGGCGCGGAGCCCGCGCACGAAGAGGCGGCGGGCGCGGCAGCGCGTTAGGCCAGCGAGTTGGCGATGAGCTCGGCGACCGCGTCGGGGTCGATCTGGTGGCCGGTGAGCTGGCAGAGGTTCTCCTGGTAGAGCAGGACGGCCGCGAACGTGGCCGCCGCCACCTCCAGCCTGGCCGCGTCGCCCCGGGCGCCCGGCAGCGCCAGCTCCAGCGCGAACCTGGCCCGCCTGATCAGCTCCCCGTTGAGGCGGCCCAGCCGTTCCCTGACCGACCCGTGCGTGTCGGCCTCCCGGAAGAGGATGCGCCGCATGGCCGGTGACGCGCGCAGGGGAAGCCCGCGGGCCAGCCGGGAGAGCGTGCGCGCGGGATCGCCCGGCACGGCGTCGACGTCGCGCCCCTCCTCGACCAGCGTGCGCTCGTCGACGAGCGCGACCAGCACGTCGATCTTGCGCGGGAAGTAGTGGAACACCAGCCCCTTCGGAACCCGGGCGAGCTTGGCGATGACCGCGGTGGGGGTGGCCTCGTAGCCGCCTCCGGCGAACAGTTCCTCCGCCGCGTCCAGAATGCGCGTCCGCGCGTCACCGTTCACCACAGCGGAACGATAACCCGCAGGTGAGCGACCTTGCCATGCCGCCGGAGCGAGACCACCCTGCCCGCGCCCTGAGACCCCTTCGATGTGGCGTCGCCCGAGCGGGAATCTCCTGGAGCGGTGCCTGTGGATGCCGGACAAACGCCCCGGCAAGGGCCAGCGGATAATGGCGCCATGAGATCAATAGGCACCACGGCGCTGTCCGTGTTCCCGATAGCTCTTGGCACCAACGTGTTCGGCTGGACCGCCGACCGCGAGGCGTCGTTCGCGGTCCTCGACGCCTACGTGGAGGGCGGCGGCAACTTCATCGACACCGCGGACCTCTACGCCTACCGGGTCACGGGCGAGTCCACCTCCGAGCTGATCATCGGTGAGTGGCTGGTGAAGCGCGGCAACCGCGACTCGGTGGTGCTCGCCACCAAGGTCGGCATGCTGGAGGGGTTCACCGGGCTGGCGCCGGCGACGATCCGGGCCGCGGTCGAGGCGTCGCTGCGCAGGCTCCGCACCGACTACATCGACCTCTACTGGGCGCACATCGACGACCAGGACACGCCGCTGGCCGAGACGCTCGCCGCGTTCGACGCTCTCGTACGCGAAGGGAAGATCCGTTACATCGGCGCCTCCAACTACGGCGCCCGCCGGCTGTCGGAGGCGCTGACGATCTCGGACCAGGAGGGGCTGGCGCGGTACGTGGCCCTCCAGCAGCACTACAACCTGGTGGAGCGCGGGTACGAGGGCGAGCTGCGCGACGTGGTGGCCCGGGAAGGGCTGTCCAGCACGCCGTGGTCCTCGCTCGCCCGCGGCTTCCTGACCGGCAAGTACCGGCCCGGCGTCACCGTCGACAGCCCGCGGGCGGGCGCGGCGGGCGAATACCTCAACACCGAGCACGGGCGGCGCACGATCGACGCGCTCACCAAGGTGGCGGCCGAACGCGGCGTCGAGCCCGCCTCGGTGGCGCTCGCCTGGCTGGCCGCCCAGCCCACCGTCACCGCCCCGATCGCCAGCGCCCGCACCACCGGCCAGCTCCAGCCCCTGCTCACAGCGGCCGGCCTCGCACTCAGCCCCGAGGAACTCCGCCTGCTCGACCAGGCGTCCCGCCCCTGACCCCCACCCCTGCCCCGCCCCCTCAGCCCCTCCGGCGCCCCTCTCCCTTTGTGCACCGCCTCCAGCCCTGCTCCCCCTCGGCCTTACCCCTCCCCTGCCTGCCCCTTCCGGCCAGCCCCTGACGCCCTCTCGCTCCCACGTAGGCCAGGGGACGGTCGGCGGCACAGGCTGCCCGTGCCGCGGTCAGCGGGGCCGCCGTCCGGGGAGGCGGCGACCGGTGTGGGCACCCTCGGCCGGTCGGCCTGGGCGCGACCAGTCCGGGAAGCCTCCCCCGGGGGCGGTGAGCCTGGAGGCGGTCAGCCCGGGAAGCGAGCAGCCCAGGAAACGAGCGGCCCAGGAAACGAGCGGCCCAGCAAGCGAGTGGCCCAGCAAGCGAGTGGCCCAGCAAGCGAGTGGCGCGGGTGGCCATCAGCGCGGGGAGGTCAGCGGGTGCGGTTGGCGAGGGTGAGGCAGAGGGTTCGGAGGGTGGTGGCTGCCGGGAGGCAGGCGTCGAGCGCCGCCAGGGCCTGGGCCGCGCGCTCGTCCGCCAGCCGCCGGGCCACCTGCCGGCCGCCGGCCCGTTCCACC
>NZ_QNFZ01000102.1 GCF_003313395.1 Nonomuraea lactucae
CACGCACCCGGCGCCAGTAGCGCACCAGGGAACCGAAGGACGACTCCATGGGCCGACCCTACGGCCGGCGGGCGCGCACGTCCCTTCCCCGCGAGGGAATCGCGACCCGACTCCCGCCCGGGAGAAGGTCCACCCATGAACCTTCCGATCCTCACTCCCAAGACCGCTCCGGCCGAGTCCCGGCCGATCCTCGACGGCATCGAGGCCGACCTCGGTTTCGTCCCCAACCTCGCCGCCACGATCGCGGCCAGCCCCACCCTCCTGGCGGGCTTCGACGGGCTGCGCCGCGCCGTCGGCGACCCTTCCTTCGACCCGGTACGCCGGGAGATCGCCGGCGTCGCGGTCGGCGTCGCTGTGGGCAACGACAGGCCTGGAAGTAACGACGCCCACCAGCCACGCCGACTGAAGCGGCCGGCCCCTGGCGATCGCGCGCGACATCCCCCTCCGGGTACGACACCATGGTGGCGGCCAGCCGGTCGAGACGGTGCCAGGCCTGGTCGCGGAGCATGGCGGGACGCTGACCTCCTCTTTGGCCTCACGGAGCGGCCTGGAGGTCAGCCGGGAACAGGACGGCGGAGCCATCGTCGGTGCCGGGCCAGTGTCGGCGGACTGGCTCCACTGATCCAATGCGCGGACAGCTCTCCCCCGAACTCGCTCTGGGTGCCTTCGCCGTTGCGGCGGCGAGCGGCCTGATCTGTATGGAGGACTGTTGTCTGCATTCACACGCCGGCGAGCGTCGGCGGCGATCCTGACGTTCAGCGTTGCCGGTTCGATGGCCGGCATCGTGTCCGCCCCGGCGGCGGCAGCGGCAGCGGCGCCCCCGCTGCCGTCCGATGTCACCGCGCTCAGCACACCGTTCGTGGACCCTCGAGGCAGCGACTACGTCGTCACCCGGCCACGACCAACGCCCTGCTGTTCGGGCGCAGGAATCCCACCATCCCGGTCCGTGGGGTGCTGGCCCTGGCAGACGCCGGCGGAAGCCTGCAAGGTGATCCACAGGCGGCCACCATCCCCGATGTCGGTATCCGGGTCTTCGCCCGCGACACCAGCAACCAGGTGGTGACCAATCTCTTCCCCAACGGCGGCGTGCAGACCGGGTTCACGGTGGTACCCGGGCTGCTGGTGTCCAGCGAGATCGAGGTCGTGCAACTGTCCGGCGCCGGCGGCGAGCTCGTGCGCATCTTCGCCCGCGGGCTCGACGACGGGGCCGTCCACACCAATCTGCTGACGACCGGCGGCTGGAGCGGCTGGCGCAACCTTGGCGGCTTCACCACCAGCGAGATATCGGCCGCTCTGACCACGGGCAGCGGAAACACCTTCCGCGTGGTCGTCCGTGATGCCGACAACCGCGTGTCCACCACGGTGCTGTCCAGCGACGGCAGCACCACGGGATGGACCGGCATCGGCGGGCCGACGGTACGCGGGAACATCGCTCTGACAGGCGGGAACCGCCCCGGCGTCCAGCCGAACGAGATCTTCCTTCAGGACGCGGCCACGCGGGCGGTCATGACCTACAACTTCGACCAGCCGGGCTGGCGCAGCCTCGGCGGGGTCGCCAACAGTGACATCGCCGTGCTCACACTGTTCGACGGCTCGGTGGAGATCCTCGTCCGCGGAACCACCAACCAGCTCTACGTCAACCGCAGAGCTCCGGGGGCGACGAACTTCATCGGCTATGTCAACCTCCGCGGCATCCTCACCGGCAACCCGGGCGCCGGTGCCGCTGTCACCGGCGACCCGGCAGCCTACGTTTACGTCCGGGGCGACACCCAGCGGCTGTTCAACAAGCTCCAACGGTCACACTTCGACTTCGAGGACTACGTCGCGGCGAGCAGCATCCCCACGGCCTGAGCCGTACACCAAGGAGGTGGGACCCGGCACGCGAGTGGCGAACCGCAGGTCAGCCAGAACGGTCCCTGACAGAACGATTGAGAAGCGACACGGCCCCTTGTCAGAAGTGCTATTGCCCTACCCGGCCGTCGATGCATTCGCGCAGCAGATCGGCGTGTCCGCAGTGGCGGGCGTACTCCTCGATCCGGTGAACCCACAGCTCCCGGACAGCGATGCCGTCCTGACCCACTCGCGCGCCCAGATCGGGATACTCGGCCAGCACCGCATCGGTTGCCGCCTGTTCGCGAGCAAGATCGGCGAATGCGCCGTCGACCAGCGCCTGCTCCGCGACGGCTCCCTCGAAGTCGGCGTCACGCGCTCCGTACAGCTTCGGCTCCGGCTCTCCTGACAGAATCCAGTTGCGCCAGTCGCGCTCCACCTCGGCAAGATGGCGGACCAGACCCAGCAGGGACATGGTCGACGGTGGCACCGACCGGCGCGTCAGTTTCTCCGGATCCAGCCCCTCGCACTTCATCTGCAGGGTCAGTCGATAGTTCCTCAGGAAGTCGTGCAGCGTCGCCAACTCACCGTCCGGGCTGACTCCGTCATTGTTGCGGGGATCCTCGTCGGGGTCCGCCCACATGTCGGGGTAGACGCTTGCCTGGCTCCACCGCTCGGGTACGTCGCTCACCGTGTTGACTATGCTGAGCGGTGGCCCGGCAAGCAAGCGAGTATTCAGGCGTGCCAGCCGACGCCGGCCGGAGTGCAAGGTCTCGGTCTCGACAGGTTGACGGCCGCATCGATCAGACGCATGTGTTCTTGGGCCCGGGTGAAGGAGGCATGCTCCAGTGCCCTGGTCCCAGGTGGGCAGCACCTCGCCGGTCGCCGGGGCGAGGTAGCCGGTCCCGTCCTGACCTCCGCGCGGAGGGCGGAGCGGTCAAGGGGCTGCGGCTGTGGTTCGCAACCAGGCGCGATGGCACCGGTCGGTGGACATCTCGGTTGTGGAATTGGCCACCGCCAGGCCTTCCGAATGGGATGCGTCCTATGCCTCCGGCAGTTTGCCGGTGCGAACCCAGTCCTCGATCACCGGTCGGGTGGCCTCGTCGACGTACTCCAGTCGCGCGCCGAAGAGATCTCTACCGGTCCAGATCGCGTACGGTGGCATTTCCTTCGCGTATCCCGCGACGGCGTCGACGCTGACACCGCTCGCCCGTAGGCGTTCCAGTCGGCCGGGGATGTCCTTCTCCCACAGTCCGTAGTAGAGGATCCCGCCGGCATTCGCACTGGAGAAGATGCCTTGGTCGCCATCGGCTTGGATCAACTCGTAGTACGGTGGCTCGGTCCGGGACATGACGGCCAGTTGCTGGACCGGGCCGGGTCGCGGGTCCGGATCGGCGAGGAACGGAATGGTGGCGGCCTGGGGTTCGGTGAAGCGGATGTCGAGGACGTCGGAAAAGCGCGCGATGGCCTTCTCCAGATCCGGCACGATGAGGCCGACGTGAAAGAAAGAACGTGGCATCGCAGAGAGATCGATTTCCGGGTACATGTGCACTCCAAAGTCTTCCGTTAAGGCACAGCGGATGGGCACGCCACGTCGACGGATCCGCTGAACAGTGTTAGGGCGCGTATTGAGTCGTGATCAACTGGTGGTCCGGGTGAGGTCCTTGACCCAGATCATCGAGGCGCGTAGATGGAGGCCGGCGAGGTAGCTGTCCGGGGTCTTGTCGTATCGGGTGGCGACGCCTCGCCAGGCCTTGAGTTTGTTGATCAGGCGCTCGACGGTGTTCCTCTCCTTGTAGAGGTCGGCGTCGTGGCTGACAGGCCGACCGCCCGCGGAGCCCTTCTTCTTCCGGTTGGCGGCCTGGTCTCTCTTCTCCGGGATCACTGCCTTGATACCGCGTCTGCGCAGGTGGGCCCGGTTGCCGCGGGAGGAGTAGGCCTTGTCCCCGGCGACCGCGTCCGGCCGGGTGCGGGGGCGGCCGACGGGGATGCGGACCCGTATCTTCCCCAGCACGGGGATGAACTGCGGGCTGTCGGCAGCCTGGCCTGCGGTCAGCACGAACGCCAGTGGGCGGCACTTGCGGTCGGCGGCCAGGTGAACTTTGCCGGTCTGCCCGCCTCTGGAGCGTCCCAGGAGGGCGGCCTTCAGCCGGAGGCTTCGCCGGCGCCGGACGCGTCGCCGCTCCTTCCGCTCGGGATCGATCTCGGCGTCCTGTCCGTCTTGTTCTTCGAGACTGCCCCTTTTGACCTGGCCTTCTCCGCCTCGGCAGCTGCCTTCTCCAGTACGCCGAGGACGTCCTCGCCCAGGTGCATCCCGGCCGCGTCGTGGTGGGCACGCGCGGTGGTGGAGTCGATGCTGACCAGGGACAGGTCCACATCACCCCGCTTCGCCGCTTCCGCGATCAGACCCTCCAGCAGGGCCTCGAAGACGCCGGCGTCACGCCATTGCCGGAAGCGGTTGTGGACGGTCGACCAGGCACCGAACTCCTCCGGCATCTCCCGCCACTGTCCGCCGGTCCTGAACCGCCAGATCACACCCTCGAACTGCTGCCGTAACCGCTCGGGATACGGGCCGTACTCGCCGATCGGCAGGTACGGCCCGATGAACTCCCACTCCGCGTCCGTCAGTTGCACTCGCGTCACGGAACAAGATGTACCGATTCAGGCCTCACCATGAGGGCGAATCGACAGATTGATCCCGACTCAATACGCGCCCTAGGTGTGGCGCGGAGCGCTACTCTGCCTGCAGATATGTGTTACCGAACGGGCGGCAGCGGACGCATCGCCGTCCCGGTCGTGTCCGCGGCGAGACTGCCGAGCAGCACCAGCGCCTCCTCGGACCGGCTTCCCGGCTCGGCGTGGAAGACGACCAGGCGCTGGCCCGACGTGCCGTCCACCGAGAATGACTCATAGTCCAACGTGAGGTCTCCGACGGCGGCATGGTGGATCCGGCTGCCTGGCCATCGCGACTTGCCCCGCACCTCGTGCAGCGCCCAGAGTTGACGGAACGACGAACTCTGCAGCGACAATTCAGCCACCAATTCGGTCAACCGCGGATCATCCAGATCGGGGCCGGCCGCCGCGCGCAACGCACTCGTCACGGAGTGTGCCGCCACCTCCCAATCCAGGTAGAAATCAGTGGCGACGGGATCCAGGAAGACCCCTCGGACCATGTTCCCGCGATGGCGGAACCCGCTGTACAAGGCGTCGGCCAACCGGTTCGAGGCCAGGACGTCCTGCCAACGGCCGAGTATCATCGCCGGATTCGCCGTCCAGGACATGAGCAGCCGGCGCAGACCCGCGGCCACCCGTTCGGGCCGGGAAACCGCGTGACGCCGATGTGCGGGCCGGGCCAGTTCGTGCAGATGACGCACCGCGTCAGCCTCCAGCCCCAGCACGTTGGCCAGCGCATGTAGCACCTGCCGCGACGGCGACAGCTCCCGGCCCTGCTCGATCCGCACGTAGTAGTAGGTGCTGATGCCCGCGAGGGACGCCACTTCCTCGCGGCGAAGGCCGGGCGTGCGTCGCAGCCCGACGCGAGGCAGCCCCCGGTCCTCCGGCGTCACGACCGCCCGCCGCGCCCGCAGAAAATCCCCTAACGCGCTCACGCTGCAAGACTTTAGAAGGTGTGGCATGGCTTAGGGAGGCCGGAAAACAGCCACCCACCCCTACCCTCCCCGACGATCTCGTTGGCGAGGTCAGGCCGAAAGAAGGTCCCCGATCCTCCGCACGTGGCTGGAGCCCGGCGGGCTGCCGCAGGTCGAGGGCATGGTCGACGATCTCGGCCGGAACGTGCTCTACGCACGCATGCGGGCCCACCTCACCGGCACTCCGGTCCTGGTGGAGCGGGTCAGGGAGAACGGCAGGCCGGGCGTCCACGACCCCGAGAGTGACCGTCTACTACGGGGAGGACGCTGACGGCTACCTGCTGGCGTCCAGCCAGGGCGACGGCCTGCTGGTCGTGCGCGACAGCGCCGAGATACCGGGCGAAGCCGGGCGCACCGCCGTGGATCGGGTGAGCCCTGGCCCGGGGCACCGGACGGGTGGGAAGAATGGGTGCATGGAGGTCGAACGGGCCCGCCGCCTGTTCCGTGGCGAGCGGGTCGCGCGGCTGGGGACGGTCAGCGGGGATGGCACTCCACACCTGGTGCCCGTGACGTTCGCGGTGGACGGCGACCGCGTGGTGATGGCGGTCGACCACAAGCCCAAGACGACGACCGAGCTGCGCCGGCTGCGCGACATCCGCGAGAACCCCCGGGTCACCTTGCTGGTGGATCACTACGAGGACGTCGACTGGACGCGGTTGTGGTGGGTGCGCGCCGACGGGCACGCCTGGGTGGTCGAGGCGGGCCCGGAACGCGAGGCGGCGCTGGAGTCGCTGGCGGGCAAGTACGGCCAGTACCGGGGGCGTCGGCCCGCGGGGCCGGTGATCCTCGTGGACGTGCACCGCTGGTCGGGATGGGCGTACTCGGGATAGGACGGCGTGCCTGGGGCGAGAACGTCACAGTTGCGGCGCTAGCTGCGATGATCAAGCAATCGCCCGCTTTGATGGCTCTAGGCTGTCCGCTGTGACTTCCGGACGTATGGTCATCGACGACCGTTTCGAGCTCGTGGAGCGGTTGGGAAGCGGCGGCATGGGCACGGTGTGGCGCGCCTACGATCTCGCCCTGCACCGCGAGGTGGCCCTCAAGGAGGTCCGCCCGTCCAGCGCGACCGACGATGATCCGGGCAGGGCCCAGATGATGCGCGAGCGGGTGCTGCGCGAGGCGCGGGCGCTGGCCAGGCTCGATCACCCCAACGTGGTGACGATCCACCACATCGTGGACGCGCCGGCGATGGCTCACCCGTGGATCGTCATGGAGCTGGTACGCGGCCAGTCGCTGCAGGAACGGCTCGCGCAGGGACCGCTGGCGCCGGCCGAGGCGGCGCGGCTGGGACGCGGGATCCTCGCCGCGCTGCGGACCGCGCACGAGGCGGGCATCTGCCATCGCGACGTGAAGCCCGCGAACGTGCTCCTGCGCCCCGACGGCAGCCCGGTGCTCACCGACTTCGGCATCGCGGCGATGCAGGACTCGCCCGGGCTCACGGCCAACGGCGACGTGGTCGGCTCGCCCGAGTACATCGCGCCCGAACGGCTGCGCGGCCAGGAGGGCAATCCCGCCTCCGACCTGTGGTCGCTGGGCATGCTGCTGTACGTGGCGGTGGAGGACCGCCACCCGATGCGCCGTGAGACGCCCCTCGCGACGCTCGCGGCCGTGCTGAACGGCCACCTGCCGCCGCCCGTCCAGGCCGGGTCGCTGACGAACGTCCTGAACGCCCTGCTGCGGCCCGACCCGGCCGCGCGCCCGCCGGCGGCCGAGCTGGACTGGATGCTGGGGCAGGCGGCCGAGTCCGTGTCCGCACCTCCGTCCGCACCTCCGTCCGCGACGCCGCACACAGCGCCCTCCCCCATGCCGCCGCCTGACATGCGGCACGGGTCCGGCACACCGCCGCCGCGGCCGGGGGCCTTCCACGGCCAGTTCCCGCCCGGCCC
>NZ_QNFZ01000093.1 GCF_003313395.1 Nonomuraea lactucae
AGGTGCGCGTCATTCCGGAGGCCGGGGGCGCCCCTGCCGACACCGCCGACACCGCCGATCCCGCCGCCGCCCCCGCCCGCATCCGGCAGGACGATTCCCGGCTGGCCGTCACTCTCGGCGGCCGTACCCGGCACTACGTCCGGGCCCGCCACGGCGACACCCTCTGGCTCGGGCGCGACGGCGCGGCCTGGGCCGTCACCCGCCACCTCATCGGCGACCCGGGCGACCGGCCCGGCGCGGCCGGAGCGGGCGACGGCGTGGTCAGGACCCCGATGCCCGGCACCGTCCTGGTCGTCAAGGCGCAGGTGGGCGACCAGGTCGGCGAGGGACAGCCGCTGGTCATCGTGGAGGCCATGAAGATGGAGCACACCGTCACCGCCCCGCTCGCGGGCGTGGTCGCCGAGCTGCCCGTGCAGGCGGGCCAGCCGGTCGACATGGACGCCGTCCTGGCGGTCGTCACACCGGAGGAGGGCTGACATGCGCAGGCCGTACCCCATGGAAGGGCTTCCGCAGCAGGTCACCGTCTACGAGGTCGGCCCGCGCGACGGCCTCCAGAACGAGCCCGCCACCGTCCCCGTCGAGGTCAAGGCGGAGTTCATCGACCGCCTCGCCGACGCCGGGCACCGGACGATCGAGGCGACCAGCTTCGTCCACCCGAAGTGGGTGCCGCAGCTCGCCGACGCCGAGGAACTGCTGAGCAGGCTCGACCGCAGGCCGGGCATCCGCTACCCGGTGCTCGTGCCGAACGAGCGCGGCCTCGACCGGGCCCTGGCGCACGACGTGGACGAGATCGCCGTGTTCGCCAGCGCCACCGAGACGTTCGCCGCCAAGAACCTCAACCGCAGCCTGGAGAGCCAGTTCGAGATGTTCGAGCCGGTCGTCGCCAGGGCGCTGGCCGCCGGGGTCCGGGTCAGGGCGTACGTCTCCATGTGCTTCGGCGACCCCTGGGAGGGGCAGACGCCCGTCGCGCAGGCGGTCGCGGTCGGCGAGCGGCTGCTCGGGCTCGGCTGCCACGAGCTGTCACTCGGCGACACGACCGGCGTCGCCACCCCCGGCCACGTCACCGCGCTGATCGAGGCGTTCGGCACGCCCGAACGTCTGGCCGTCCACTTCCACGACACCTACGGCCAGGCGCTCGGCAACACGCTGGCGGCCCTGAAGGCGGGCGTGACCACCGTCGACGCCTCCACGGGCGGCATCGGGGGCTGCCCCTACGCCGAGTCCGCCACCGGCAACCTCGCCACCGAGGACCTCGTCTGGATGCTGCACGGCCTGGGCATCGAGACCGGCCTCGACCTCGACAGGCTCGTGGCCACCAGCACCTGGCTGGCGCGGCTGCTCGGCCGCCCCAGCCCGTCCCGCGTCGTCCAGGCCCTCTCGAAAGGCTGATCGCACCATGCTGACCGGCGAGTACGAAGAGCTGCGCAAGACCGTCGAGGCGTTCGCCCGCGACGTCGTCGCCCCCGTGATCGGCGACTACTACGAGCGTGAGGAGTTCCCGTACGACATCGTGCGCCAGATGGGCGCGATGGGCCTGTTCGGGCTGCCCCTGCCGGAGGAGTACGGCGGCATGGGCGGCGACTACTTCGCGCTCTGCGTGGCGCTGGAGGAGCTGGCCCGCGTCGACTCCAGCGTGGCGATCACCCTGGAGGCGGCGGTGTCGCTCGGCGCGATGCCGATCCACCGGTTCGGCACGCCCGCCCAGCGCGAGGAGTGGCTGCCCAGGCTGGCCTCGGGCGAGACACTTGGCGCGTTCGGCCTGACCGAGCCGGGCGGCGGCTCCGACGTCCCCGGCGGCATGCGCACCACGGCGGTCCTGGACGGCGACGAGTGGGTGATCAACGGCACCAAGGCGTTCATCACGAACTCCGGCACCGACATCACCGGCGTCGTCGCGGTGGCCGCCCTGACCGGCGAGCGGGAGATCTCCACGATCCTCGTGCCGAGCGGCACGCCCGGGTTCACCGTGTCCAGGAAATACTCCAAGGTCGGCTGGAACGCCTCCGACACCCGCGAGCTGTCGTTCGCCGACTGCCGCGTACCCGCCGCGAACCTCCTCGGCGAGCGCGGCCGGGGTTACGCGCAGTTCCTGCAGACGCTCGACGAGGGCCGGGTCGCCATCGCCGCCCTCGGCGTCGGCCTGGCCCAGGGCTGCGTGGACGAGTGCCTGCGGTACGTACGGGACCGCAGGGCGTTCGGCCATCCCATCGGCCACTACCAGGCCATCCAGTTCAAGATCGCCGACATGGAGGCCCGCGCCCACACAGCCCGCCTGGCCTACCACCACGCGGCGGAGAGGCTGGTGGCCGGGCAGTCGTTCAAGAAGGAGGCGGCGATCGCCAAGCTGGTCTCGTCCAACGCCGCCATGGACAACTCCCGTGACGCCACGCAGGTCTTCGGCGGGTACGGTTTCATGAACGAGTTTCCGGTCGGCCGCTTCTACCGCGACGCGAAGATCCTGGAGATCGGCGAGGGCACCAGCGAGGTGCAGCGCATGCTCATCGCCCGCCAGCTCGGCCTCGGCGACCTCTGACCTGCCCCCGCGAGCAGGCAGCCGGCGGATGAAGCTCCCCTGAACGTAGGGGAGCGGCTCGCTGCACTGGGCGTGTGAGCAGCGCACGTGTGCTAGGTTGGAGGCAGTTGCAGTTGTGGTACCCATTAGAAACTTCGGTGCACCTGACGGTATGTAGCCTCAGGTGCATTTCTGTTTGCCGGTCTTCTCCGGGTGGGCCTATGGCGGCGACCCGGGATCTGTACAGTGCGGATTCCGGCTCTACACCTGATCAAGAGGAGACAGACATGGCCACTGGCACCGTGAAGTGGTTCAACGCGGAAAAGGGCTTCGGCTTCATCGAGCAGGACGGCGGCGGCGCCGACGTCTTCGCGCACTACTCCAACATCGTCTCTCAGGGCGGCTACCGCGAGCTGCACGAGGGTCAGAAGGTGGCCTTCGATGTCACCCAGGGCCAGAAGGGCCCGCAGGCCGAGAACATCGTTCCCGCCTGACGCGACACCACGATCCGGGCTCGCACCTTCACGGGTGCGGGCCCGGATCCGTTCGCGCGCTCGACCCGGCTCACCGGGGAATGTCACCGGACCCCGCCGACAGCCGGTCCGCTTCGGCATGACCGTCGAGGTCATGGTGCCGGGCGCTCCGGACCGCTATATTCCGGTGGCTGGCAGGCCGGACGAGCAGCAGGGGTGGCCATGACACAGGGACCGCAGGCGCCGCCGGTGCCACCACCGGGGCCGTGCGAGGGGGTCGTGGTCAGGAGAGCGGAGAAGGCCGACGCGGACCAGGTCTTCGCGCTGGCCAGGGAGTTCGGGCTGACGTTCCGGCCCGAGCGGGAGGCGTTCGACGCGGCCCTGCCGCTGCTGCTGCAGGACGAAGGCGCGCTGCTCGTGGCGGCTGTGATCGACGGCCGGGTCCGCGGCTACCTGCTGGGGTTCACGCACCTGACGCTGTTCGCGAACGGGCCGGTGGCCTGGGTGGAAGAGGCCATGGTGCAGTCGGGTTCGCGCAGGCAGGGGATCGGCCGGGCGCTGCTGGAGGAGTTCGAGAGGTGGGCCAGGACGCGCGGGGCGGGCTACGTGGCCATGGCGACGCGGCGGGCGCCGGAGTTCTACCACGCGCTCGGCTACGAGGAGTCGGCCACCTTTTTCCGTAAGGTCCTGCGCTAGCACTCAGCCGCGCTTCAGGGAAGTCCGGCGGCGTGCGCGGCGGCAGAGCGCTCCTGGGCTGACAGGTCGGTGTGCAGGGGACTGTGGGGGTGGCTGAGCGGGTCCGGTGGGGGGCAGTGAACGGGCATCTGCTGCGCGCGGAGCTAGTCGGATTGGTTCTGGCTGGCGTCGATCGCGCGCTGGTAGCGCCTCGTCAGCTTGCGTAGCGCGTCCACTAGTTCTGGCGAGTCCACGATCGTGAAGTCCGCGTTCAGCATGCCCAGATAGAGGGCGAGCATCTCCGGATGGTCCGAGCCTGGCTCGAACGCGCACTGATCCTCGCCCACGGACTCCACCTGGGCGGGGATCGGCAGCCGGGTCCGCACGTACGCCGCGGGCGCGTGCACGATCACCCGTGCCCGGTATCGCCAGGTCGCCTCGCCGACTCCGCGTGCCACCTGCGCCGCGATCTCCCGGTCGGGCGGCAGGGCACGCGGCCTGAAGCGCGGCCCCATCGGGCTCGATCCGGTCGACCCGGAAGGTACCCCAGGCGTCCCGGTCCACGTCCCAGGCCACCAGGTACCAGCGCCGCCGGTCGTTCACCAGGCGGTACGGCTCCACCGAGCGCCGGCTTGCCGTCCCGGAGTGCGCCCGGTAGTCGAACCGGAGCCGCTCATGGTCCCGGCAGGCGCTCGCGATGACGGTCAGCACGTCGGGATCCACCAGCGAGCCGGGCGACGGCGTCGGCAACGCGTACGCCTGGAAAGCGCTGACGCGGTGGCGCAGCCGCGAGGGAAGCACCTGCTGCAGCTTCGTCAGCGCACGCATCGAGGTCTCCTCGATCCCCGTGATCGAGCCGCTCGCGGCGGTACGCAATCCGATCGCGACCGCCACAGCCTCATCGTCATCCAGCAGCAGCGGTGGCAGGGCGCCGCCCGTACCGAGCCGGTACCCGCCGGCTACACCAGCCCGCCCGTCGACCGGATAGCCGAGCCCGCGCAACCGGCCAATGTCATTGCGGATGGTGCGGGTGGTGACGCCGAGGCGGGTGGCGAGTTCGGTACTGGTCCAGTCGCGCCTGGCTTGCAACAAGGACAGCAGGCGCAGCAGCCGCGCCGAGGTTTCCCGCATTCTTCGACCTTTACCACAATCTAGGAACGATTCGTTCCCTTATTGTTCCTAGTCTTCTCCGTGTGAGCACAAGAGCTCCCTGGCCATGTGCGTGGCCGTGCCGGCACCGTTGACAAGGAGAAGCGCGATGAGCGACGGCATCCAGCCCTTCCGCATCGAGATCCCCCAGGCCGACCTCGACCATCTGCATGACCGGCTCGCCAACGCCCGTTGGCCCGGGGAACTGCCCGGCGTGGAGTGGACGCGCGGCGTACCGCTGGGCCACCTGAAGGAGCTCGCCGAGTACTGGCGCACGCGGTACGACTGGCGCGCCCAGGAGGCGCAGCTCAATCGGTATCCACAGTTCACCACCGAGATCGACGGCCAGCGTGTCCACTTCTTGCACGTCAGGTCCGACCAGCCTGACGCCAAGCCGCTGCTGATCACCCACGGCTTTCCGAGCTCCGTCGCCGAGTTCCTGCAGCTGATCGAGCCGCTGGTCGATCCTGCCGCGGGCCAGGCCTTCCACGTCGTCGCGCCCTCGCTGCCCGGGTACGGCTTCTCGACCCCACTGGGCTCGACCGGCTGGGCGATGGGTCGCACCGCACGCGCCTGGGTCGAGCTGATGCGGCGGCTCGGCTACGAGCGGTACGGGGTGCACGGCGGCGATGTCGGCGCCGGTGTGTCCGGTCTGGTCGCCGGCCTCGACGGCGAGCACGTCATAGGCGTGCACGTCGTGACCGATCCGCTGACCGCCGCGAACGTCGCCACCTTCATCCCCGGGATGGCCGACCGGCTCGACGAGAACGACCCGGTCGACAAGCTGATCCTGGAGCGGATGAACGCGTTCGACAAGGATGGTTCCGGCTATCTGGCGATCCAGAACAGCCGGCCGCAGACCATCGGCTACGGCCTGGTCGACTCACCGCTGCTGCAGCTCGCGTGGATCGCAGAGAAGTTCCACGAGTGGACCGACCTGCCGGTCGACCGCGACCAGCTTCTCACCACGGTCAGCCTGTACTGGTTCACCGGCTCGGGCGCGAGCGCCGCGCACACCCTGTACGAGCAGGCGCACTCGTCCGACTGGGGTGCGCCGCCGGCCGTGCCGCAGGGCTTCGCGGTCTTCGGCGCGGACGAGACGGTACGCAAGCTGGTTCACGCGCCGGCTGACGCGCACTGGACCGAGTTCCAGCGCGGCAAGCACTTCCCGGCGATGGAGGCCCCGGCCCAGCTGGCGGCGGACCTGCAGGCGTTCTTCGCGCCGCTGCGGTGACCGATGGGCTGAGGCAGGGTGGGCTCAACCGGGCGACGCCGGCTCGCCAGGGCATCTGGGGCGAGAACGGACGGTCGGGCGGCATGGGCATCGGTGGAGAGCTGGCTTGGCGCGCCTCAAGGAAGGGCCGGCTCTGCCCGGACACGTGCCCGGTGATGAGGCCGCAGGCCGGCCGCATCCCGTCCCGGGAAGACGTGACCGAGGCGCTGCACAGTGCGTCTGGAGTACTCCGCCCCCGACCCGGTGGGTCTTCGTCAGGCGGTCAGCTGGGCTTCGAGGCGGTAGCCGTCCACCGTGACGTAGACCTGGTCGCCCGGCCGGGCGTTGAGGCGCATCAGGACCGGCTGGAGCGAGTCGAAGACCGGCTGGTGCCCCTGCCACACCAGGACGATGGCGTTGTCGCCGGGGCCCGTCACCGACAGCAGGGTGCCCGGCCGCATGCCGAGCTGCGCGGCGTAGCCCTCCGGGACGGGCACCGGCCCGCCGCGGAGGTGTTCGGGAGTGACCTCGATACGCTGCCAGCGGCGCGGGTCCGACGAAGGGCTGGGCGGCGGGGGCGGCGGCGTGGCCGGAGCGCCCGCCAGGCCCGGGAGTACGGACGAACGGCCGCTGGATAGGGCCGAGAGCGTGGCGAGGGCCGCCGACGGGTCGATGGATCCGGCCTCCGCCGCGGGGATGGGCTGGCCGCCGCGGTGGTGGTGGCCGTTGGCTCCAGGGGTACGCCTGGGGAGCGGCTGCGCGGGCGACTGGGCGGAGGCGGCCGGGGCGTCCGCCGAGGCCTCCGGCGGCAGGGCGTCGAGCCAGGCCTGGGCGGAATGGGCACGGATGCCCAGTTCGGCCATGAGCTCCACAACGTCGGTGTCCGCCCGGCGTGAGACCAGGAGCTGCCTCGTGCGCGCCTGCAGGCGATGGAGGTCGCCGACGACCAGCCAGCCGTCCTGAAGGCGGCGGTCGGGCATGAGCGTGACGAGCACCCGCCAGAGCGGCGTGCGCAGCGACGGGACCATCACCGGGTGGGCCGGGTCGGCGCCGATCAGCTGCTCCTCGGTGGCGGCGGCGCCGAGCCACTCGGTCAGCCGGAACATGTGCCCCGTCACCGGCGCCGACTCCGAAGAGCGCAGCCACTGCAGGACGCGCTCCTCCGCCGTGCGCTGCGCCTGGGAGAGGACCTCCCTGTCGACGAGCATCTTGTGCGCGAGCGTGCGCAGGCTCACCGGGTCTTCGGCGAACAGGCGGTGCACGGCTACGGCCAGCTCGAACTTGTCCAGAGTACGGAACAGGCCGTCCACGACCCGGACCATCGCGTGGTCGGTGTCGGTGGGCGAGGGCGCTGCCGCGGCCGGAGGGACGTTTCCGGTAGTCGCGCCGCCGGGCGGGGTGGTGGTGGGCGTCGTGGTGGTGGGTGGTGTGCCGTTGGAGGAGGGGGCGGTCGCGTTCGGCATCGGGCCGGAGTGGGGCGCGCCGGGGAAGGCGCCGGAGCCCGTGTGAGATGCGCCACTCCCGCTGGGAGCGGTCAGCGGGTCCGGCCGCGAGCCGCCCTGCCGTTGCGGCAGGCCGCCCGGCTGCGCCGGGAACCCTCCGGTCTGCCGCTGCGGCTCCCCTTCGGGGTGAGCCGGATAGGAGGCCGACTGGGGCTGTGGGGCGCCCGCCGGCCGGCCGGCCGGAAAGGAGCCCGGCGGGTGCGGGGACGTGCTTCCGCCGATCGCGGGGTACGGGCCCGTCTGGCGCTGGGGCGCGCCACCGAGGGGGCCCTGGTCTGGGGCCGCCTCGCGCTGTCCGGGTACGGCACCGCGTTGCAGCGGCCGGGTCATCTCCAGGTGTGCGCCGGTCCGGGGGGACGCCTGCGCGGCCTGCATCCGGCCGAGCACGTCACGGAACACCGCCCCCATGACCACCTCGGGCGTCGCCGAAGGCGTGGTCAGCTCCCCGGGCGCCAGGCGGCGCAGCCGGTGCCAGCCGCCCAGCCCCGCGACCGCGGTGCGGGTGGCGTCTGACCAGCCGGGCAGCGCCAGGTCGGCCTGGTGTACGGCCAGCGCGGGGAGCAGGTCCGTCAGGGGGATGTGGTCCCAGTGAGCCGCGGCCAGACGCGCGAGCCGTTCGCAGACCCAGTCGAGCCCGGTCGTGCCGAGCGCCCGATGGAGGGCCACCGACGACCACCAGCCGGGCGGCAGTCGCGGGTCCCCCAGGACCTCCGCGATCTGCTGTGGGCGGCTCCAGCGCAGGGCAGGGACCAGGTCGCTCAGGCAGATCGATGACTCGACGTCCATCGGCGGACCTTATCCTCCCCAGAGTGAGCCGCGTTACTAGGCAATACGCATGTGGTCAATGGTGCAGCCTACGCGGCAAGCTATCAATCGGCGTGAATAGGGTAAAGACGCTTCAGTTCCAAACCGTACCGTGGCCGACCGCCCACGAGGGCCACACAGGCGGCTCCCGCGCGGCATCCGGCCCGCAGGGCGGCCGTTTCCCCGGCGCCGTCGAGGCGTGCCGTCAGGTAGCCGGCCGCGAAGGCGTCACCCGCGCCCGTCGTGTCCACGGCTTCGGAGTACGGGCTCTCAGCGGTCGCGACCACCCGGCCCGCGATCGCGGCCAGGGCGCCGCGGGGGCCCAGCTTGACCACCGCGGCACCGTACCTGTCGCTGAGGATCTCGGCGGCCCGCTCCGGCGTCGGCGCGCCGGTGAGCAGGAGGGCCTCGTCCAGGTTCGGGAGGATCAGGCGGGCGGGCGCGGACTCGTCGAGGAAGCGTTCCACCCCGAACTCGCGCAGCGGCCCCGTGGAGGCCGGGTCGACGCTCACACCGATGCCCGCGGCGGCGGCCTCGGCCATGGCCAGCCTCGCCAGGCGCATTCCCGGCTCGGCGAAGAACGTGTAGGCCGACAGGTGCAGGATGCCCACGCCGTCCAGGAGGGAGGCGTCCCAGTCGTCCGGGCCGATCCGGCCGGCCGCGCCCCGGTTAGTGATCATGGAACGCTCGCCGGTCGCGTCCACCATCGCGATCACCACGGCGGTCGGATGGCCGGGGTCCACGCGTACGTGGGGGTGGACGCCCGTTCTCAGCAGCTCGCTGGTGTGCCACTCGCTGGTGTCCTGCCCGAGCCTGGCCAGCAGGCGTACGTCGGCGCCCAGATGGGCCGCCCAGGCGGCCGTGTTCGCGCCCGAGCCGCCCGGGCGGAGCGCGATCTCGGCGGAGGTGTCGGTGCCCGGCGCGAGCGGCGCGCCGTGCCGGGCCACCACGTCGGTGACGATGTCCCCGATGACCAGGAGCGCCGTCCGCATGGGCTTCGGGGTGGGGTGGCCTGGGGGAGCGGGCGGGCCGCTCGGGGTGGGGTGGCCTGGGGGAGCGGGTGGACCGTTCTGGGTG